>JAJQBG010000144.1 GCA_021203405.1 Bacteroides sp. | reverse complement strand
ATTTTGCTTTGTTGCACTCTTTTCCTGTTAGGTTCTTGGCAATCGGAGGAGATCGTTTTAGTCCAGAACGATGAATCAGTAGCAGCTACCGATTATGTTTTTTCCGTACCAGTATAGAATGGGATGAAATTGGATGGTGGCTGGATATTTCGTTCGGAGGATATGGTACTCTGGATGCAGATATAACTTTTCCTTATACCGTAATTGGAACTTATACCAATGGGAACCAGAAACGGGTTGAACGGTCTGTTCAGCTTTCTGCTGGTGGTGCAAATAGCTTGGACCAATTAATTCGTGGAGAAGAAATTCTGGGGTCTGGTGACTTTATAAATGTAACCATAGAAAAACATCCTTATATTTATAATGGAGTTTATAACATAGTGGCTCCTGAATGGCCCTGAACCAATCTGAAAATGAATAACAGGGAATTATACCTTGTATAAAGTTATAGAAGACTATAATTTATCTCTTCCTGATAATCCGTAATACAGGGATATTCAGGAAGAGATAAATGCATGAGTGATTGTAGTCAATAAATAAATTATTTTAATTGTTCCGTTAAAGAAGCAGGAAGATAAAATGTGTCGGTTTTATCTATATAAACCACTACTGATCCTATATCAAAGGCTTTCTTATTAAGGTAAGCCACTGATTTATGGGCAGGAATCTCCAGTTTCTTTTTTCCCTTCTTGACTACCAGTACCGGAAATCTTTCGTCCGTTTTGTCAATGGTATAGTTCATCCCGGCAAAAACATCGGTATGTTTGGCGAATATCTCCTGAGTAAGCTGGGGTAGCCGCTTCTCAAGTCCGCTCACATCTGCCATATAATGATTGATCTCAATATTAGTATTCATTCCCATGGGTATATCTCCCTACGGATGATAGGCTGCTAAAAAGACCTCTTCGCCTGTATGACCTCCGGTAGTAAACCCAAAGTAAGTGCGTTTATTCATGATCTCCACCAGTTTGGCGATCATGTTTTTACCATCACTTACCTTCATGTAATTCTCTGGCTTGTAGTTTTCCGATTCGATCAGTGCAGTTAGTTCCTTATCAGTGATCTCAATACCGGTATGCTCTTTAACAACAGCTTTAAAATTAGCCGGATCCTTCTTTAACAGGATCTTTTCCAGCCCTTCGGCTGTATGACGATACCGGGAAACATTCCGGAACAATTTATCCAGGGATGCACGGTCATAGCCGGAAAGGTTATGCCGGCCAATGGTAAAACCGCTGTTACCGTGATCCGGGAGGATAATTACGGTTGTATTACCATCTTTTTCAGCAAATTTCATAGCCGATCCCACCGCCCTATCGAATTCCAGGAACTCAGTGATGCAACCTACCGCATCGTTGGCATGAGCCACCCAATCCACCTTGCTTCCCTCTACCATCAGAAAGAAGCCATTTTCGTTCTGCGAAAGAAGCTCTATGGCTTTTTCCGTCATCTCCTGTAAGGAAGGGATAGTCGTTTTATCATGATCCAAACCGTATGGCATATTATTATCGCACCACAAAGCCCATACCTTGCCGCTGGTGTGACTGCGGAACGCCTCTATATCATCCGCATAATAAGTGATCTGCTTGTTACTGAAATGCTCCCGTATATCATCGGTGATCAGTTTGATTTCTGCCCCAAACATAACATCCAGGTTCTGGTAAGCCATCTGCGAGCCGATCGCACTGTAGTTTCCGCGTTTGTAATGGTGGGCAGCGCAGTCTGCCGGAGTAGCATGGGGAAATTCAACCGTAACCACCAGTCCGGTAGAACGTCCTTTCTCAATCCGGTTGGCTTCCAGAATGGTGGCAAGAGGCTGGTAGGCCATAGCAGGATCTACTTCTACCAGGTCATTTTCCGGATCTGCGGGTGGATAGATACATACATTTCCTGTCTGCTGTGGCATACCGGTCATATAAGCAGAAGTAGTAGGAGCAGAATCCCCGATCGGAGCGTTGGAAGAGAAGGTTTTGACCGTACCGCAGAAGTAAGGGTCAATAGCCAGGTTGTCCCCACCCAGTTTATTATATATCTGATACCAGCGGGCAGCAGATACTACTCCGATAGAGGTACCATCCGGTATCATCAGAATCACATTTTTTGTGGGTCTGACCGGTTTTCTGTATGAATTTCCGTTATAAGTCTGTGCTACCACAGTAAAGGTTGTGCTGCAAATAACGGATAGCAGAATAAGGGTTAGTTTTCTCATATATTATATGCTTTATTGTTTAAATATCTACAAAAGCAGATTGGGATTAGCTTATTTATTGTTCTATAATACTGATGGCAAAGCCTCCTCCGGGGGCCGATCTTTGTTTCAGTACGGTTTTATGGGTAACGGTCATCTCCCGGATCTGGTATGCCTGCGGATTGGTTTTATAATGGGCATTGGGGGCATCGCTGTAGACACGCGCGGAATACTTCTTTCCGGGTTCCAGGAAATCAAATTTTATGTGAGAATGATGTCCGTTCTCGCCGGCCACGTTTCCTACAAACCAGTTTGAGGTTCCTTTAGCTTTGCGGGCTACAGTAAGATACTCGCCGGGTTCTGCTTCGAGATAGAGAGAGTTATCCCAGTCGATTGCTACCTCTTTAATGAACTGGAAGGCATCGGAGAACTGATTGTAATGCTCCGGAAGATCAGCGGCCATTTGCAGCGGGCTGTACAGGGTTACATAGAGGGCAAGCTGGTTGCAGAGGGTGGAGTTTACATGGGAGTTATTACGTGGATTGATCTTATTAATATCCATTTCGAAGATTCCCGGTGTATAATCCATCGGTCCTCCAATCAGGCGGGTAAAGGGAAGTACGGTTACATGGTTGGGTTTGTTCCCGCCGAAAGCCTGGTACTCGGTACCACGGGCCGATTCATTACCGATCAGGTTGGGCCAGGTACGGCACAGACCGGTAGGGCGTACGGCTTCATGGGCATTAACCATCAGTTTATAACCGGCTGCTTTTTCTACCGCATACTGGTAGTGGTTTGCCATCCACTAGCCATAGTGGTATTCGCCCCGGGGAATAATATCTCCCACATAGCCGCTTTTTACGGAGTTGTATCCGTTATCTACCATAAACTGATAGGCTACATCCATGTGGCGTTCGTAGTTGCGGACAGAGGCGGAGGTTTCGTGATGCATCATTAGTTTGATCCCCTTGTTTCGGGCATACCGGTTGAGCTCTTGGATATCGAAATCGGGGTAGGGAGTAACAAAGTCGAATACGTAATCTTTGGATTTACCGAACCAGTCTTCCCAGCCGATGTTCCATCCTTCTACCAGTACGGCATCAAAACCATGTTCAGCGGCAAAGTCGATATACTCTTTTACATGGTTAGTGGTAGCTCCGTGCTTACCGTTGGGTTGGGTTTGGGTGTAATCCGTACTTCCTAACTGAACACCGGGCAAATCGTCGGTGTAGGCCCAGGTACTTTTTCCGGTGATCATTTCCCACCATACTCCTACATATTTAACGGGTCTGATCCAGGAGGTATCTTCTATTTTACAGGGTTCGTTTAAGTTCAGTGTTATGTTGGAGGCAAGGATGTCTCTGGTATCGTCGCTTACGATCACGGTACGCCAGGGGGTGTAGCAGGGAGCCTGCAGATATCCTTTGTTTCCCTGTGCGTCGGGGGTAAGCAGAGATTCGAAGATCATATTTTCATCATCCAGTTTCAGGTGCATACAAGCATAGTTCACCAGGGCAGCTTCGTGCAGGTTAATATAGAGCCCGTCGTCGGTTTTAAGCATCAGTGCGGTTTGCACGGTAGTGGGACCGATGGGTGTTTGAGAGGCATTGGGAGTTATGGCCTGTTTCATCAATCCTCCTATTTCGGAGAGACGGGACCGGGTGTAATCATATTCCTGCGTATCGTAGTCTCCAGGGATCCACCAGGCAGTATGGTCACCTGCCATGGCAAACTGGGTTTTCTCTTCTTTAATAACGAAGTAGATAAGGTTGTTTTGCTGAGGAAATTCATAGCGGAATCCCAGACCATCATTAAAAAGACGGAAGGTAATATTCAGCTGTCTGTCGGTAGCGGGTTGGATAAGGTTCACTGTGAGCTGGTTGTAATGGTTGTGAATGGTACTCCACTCACCCCATACCGGGCTCCAGGTTTCCTGAAACTCTGTAATGGTATGATCCGTCAGCTGAAAACCGTCATAAAGAGAGGATTTTTTATCGGGATTCTGAGGCAGGTTGCCTTCGGGAGAAAAATCGTCAAAATCTCTTGTGGGACGTTCTGTTTTAAGTTGAATACCCAGCTGGCTGGGGGTGATCACGGGTTTTTCCTTGTAATCTAACTGGTAGAGGGGGGTACCCTGGTCGTTCAGCGAAAAACGCAGGGTAAGGTTCCCGTCGGGTGACTGAAGGGTTTGAGCTATTACTATACTGCTTAGCAGTAGGGTAATAGTGGATAGGAATATGGTTTTTATTTTTATCATATTATGTTGTTTTTGAGAGTATTTATGGATTAGGGGTGATCCGTATGGCAGTGCCTCCGCCGCTGGCCTGGTGAATAACTAACACTGTACCACTGTCTACTGTTCTCTCTTCGATCTCTACCGGATAGGGGTTACTCTTCCAGTCGGCATCTTTTCCATCGCGGTAGATAGTGGCCGTATAGCTCCGGTCATCATCCAGAAAGCTAAGGTCTATTTGAGCTTCCCGCGGGTGTTCGCCCGTAATACTACCGATGAACCACGCTTCACTATCCCGGTCTTTCCGGGCAATGGTCACATATTCACCGATCTTAGCTTCGGGAACAGTAGTTGCAGACCAGTTGACCGGACAGGAAGTAATAAATTCAAATTCGGGACGGTTTTCGTAGTTCTCGATCATATCCGAAGCCATTTGTAATGGGCTGTACAGTACAACAAAAAGCGCCAGTTGTTTGGCTATGGTTGTCTGTACGCGTGTCTGGGGTAAAACCGGATTTTCAAATTTAAAAGTAACCGGAGTAAAATCCATCGGGCCAGCCAGTCCCCGGGTAAAAGGAATAACTGTTGTGTGTACCGGAGGGTTACCGCCATCTACATCCCAGGCGTCCCACTCTTGTCCACGGACGCCTTCCTGGGTCATCAAATTGGGCCAGGTGCGTTGCAGCCCGGTAGGCATTACGGGTTCGTGGTTATCGATCATGATCTGGTACCGGGCTGCGGTTTCAATTACCTTGCGGTAATGACGTACGCCGAACTGACTGCTGTGGCGCTCTTTTTTATCCAGGATACCGCCTACATAACCCGTTTTTACAACATGTACGCCGTGCTTCTGGTAATATGCAAAAGCATCTTCCAGCTGTTCTTCGTAGCGGGCTACCTCTCCACCTGTTTCGTGGTGCCCGATCAGGGCCACCCCTTTTTCACGGCCGTAGCGGGTTACCTCCTCTATATCAAAATCAGGATAAGATTCGGTAAAGCTATAGTTACACCACTTTTCCCATCCGGGATTCCAACCTTCTACCAATACACCTGAAAAACCGTGTTTAGCGGCAAAGTCCATGTATTGTTTGGTGTTTTTAGTGGTAGCTCCGTGTTTAGGGCCCATTTCCCAGGTATGTTTTTTCATGTGCATACCCCACCAGATGCCGATGTAGCGACCGGGTTTGATCCAGGAGGTATCCTCGATCTTTGAAGGTTCGTTCAGGTTCAGCATCAAGCGGGAAAGGATCAGGTCACCGGGGTTTTCGGCAATGATCATGGTTCTCCAGGGGGTGGCTCCCGGTGCCTGGGTAAACACCTTTTCACCGGTCGACCACGGGGTCAGGTAAACACCCAGCCTGGTAGAGCCTTCCTGGGGAGTAAGGTTCATGGCTGCGTAGTCAGTCAGGTTGGCTTCGTGAATGGTCAGGTACAAACCACCGGCTGTTTCCATAGTAAGCGGGGTGCATACTGTATCCAGTTGGCTGATGTTTTGCTTCTCATACAATCCTTCGTAAAATTTAGTGTTATATGAAAGGCCCCATGTCTGGTGGTCCTGGATCAGGTTGAACTCAGTAAGTTCGTCCATGATGACAAACTCTTTGAGATTTTCCTGTTCAGGGAACAGATAACGGAAACCGAAACCATCGTTAAATACCCGGAATGCAACGGATAATCTGCGGGCAGAATGGGTCGTCTCCTGTAAATCTACAATCATCTCGTTGTAATTATTCTCTACGGTTGTCTCTTCGCCCCAGGGCTGATCCCACTGTTCATAGAAGGAACTGTGGCGTATGTTAGTGATCCTAAAATTATCTTTCAGGCTGCTTCCCTGTAGTTCGAATCCGAGAAAGGAGCGGTCAAGAATCGTTTGGTTCTCTTTAGCAACTGTATAGTAAAGGCGTCCATCTTGTAGTCCAACCTTTACTTTTATCTGCCGGTCAGGTGAGGAGACGCTCTCTTTTGGAGACGTGTTGCACCCGCTAACCGCTATCAGGAGCATCAGCAAGGGGATATAATAGTTGTATTTCATTGATCTGGGTGTTGGTGAATTATTTAGTTAAGATAAGATACTGATAAGGCTGTAACTCCATCTGTTCAGTCAGATTGACTGCTTCTCCGGTGATGGCATTTTTCCAGTTCCCGGAAAGATAAGTTTTATCTACCTGTATGGTTCGCTGGTTATTGCGGGCATTGGCCAACACGATAACCTTGTTTCTTTCATACAGTTTATAGATACCTAATACATCTTTGGTAGAAAAGGATTGCAAGGCTCCTTTTCTCAGGGCAGTACTGGCTGCAAATGCTTTCATAATACCTTGGTATTCGGCCAGCAGGTCGGGGTTGGCACTCCAATCTATTTCCACGTACCTAAAGAAAGAGAGGCGGCTGTTATAGCCTACTTCCTGTGAACTGTATAAGAGAGGATTTCCTCCCAGGGATGCCGCGGCAACAAAAGCAGAAACAGATCCGTCCCTTCCTCCGTAGATTGAAAAGGGAGGGGCTTCGGCAGCTTCGTCGTGATTGGTAATAAATCGTAGTTTCCTTTTTCCGGTAGAGAGGTTTTTGTATTCTGCCTCGTGCGAGTTAACCAGCGAAACAGCAGACTCACTACTGCCATATACCTGTTTAAGAACTTTCATAAAATCCCAACCATAATCAATATCAAAACCTGCGGTAAAGTTATCTAAGCGGGTACCTTCAGCCAGCATCATAATATCACGGCCCGTCTGCATACTCCGCATTTCCCGTATCGCTTCCATCCAGAAGTTTACGGGCATTCTGTCGGCTGCATCACAGCGGTAACCATCAATGTTCGTTTCGTATATCCAATACTTCAGGGCACTGATCATCTCTTTGCGCATAGCTGCATTTTCGTAGTTTAGTTGAGCTACGTCTAACCAGCTACTGTTAGGGGTAACTATATTGCCCTGGCTATCCTGCGAATACCAATCTTTGTTGGCAGTGATCCAGGCATGATCCCAGGAAGTATGATTAGCTACCCAATCCATAATAACCGCCATCCCCAGGCTGTGGGCTTTAGCAACCAGTTCTCTTAAATCCTCCAGGGTACCGAATTCGGGATCCAGTTTTTTAAAGTCTTTGATGCAATACGGAGAACTTTGTGCCTTTTCGATGCCTAATTCGTAAACCGGCATCAGCCAGATAACGTTCACAGACAGAGCCTTGATCTCTTCCAGTTTACTGGTCACTGCTTTGAGTGAATTATTGCGGGCAAAGACTCTCGGGTTTACCTGATACATCATAATGTCCGCAGTTTCCGGAACGTTATCAAACGGACTTGCATAAAAATCGTATTCCTCCGAACCACCTCCCGGAATATCCGGACTATCATTGCCCGAGTCACAACTGACGGCGGGCAGGAGAATCACAAAACAAAGTAAGTAGTATAATATATATCTTTTCATACCTTTTTTAATACCTACCCAAAGGTACGGTACTGGTATCGTACCCTTGAGTAGGAGTGAATCACTAATTTAGTAATACAATCTTTCTACCTGAATTTATACTTAATATGTTTGAACGATGCTTTTATTACGCCAGTTTTCAATCTCGAAGTCGTAAGCCATTCCGGTTTCGGCACCGGCCAATTTGTGAACATCTCCCGAAGTATCCGATCCATCTTTGTTCTCTTCATGATCATACATTGTATCCTGCCAGTCAGGCTTATTTGTATCGGGGATCAAACAGAATCTGAAGCTCCGTCCCAGAGCGTTTGCTTCATACATTTTGTCGGGGTCAATCAGCATATAGTGATGCTTATTGTCTATTTCAATACTTCCCCAGTCACTCAGTTTCTCGTTAAGATTGGGCTTTCCCGTTTCATAATCACAGCCTTGATTATTAATTATACCGGTAATTACAACAGTAGCACCTGCCGGCGTATATTTAGGTAGAGTAAGGCGAAGCATGATCCTGTTTGAAGGAACAGGAGGCCATACAACCGGTTTTTCGAAATAAGTTTCCCACTGAGCTACACGTACGTCTACTCTTTCACCATACCGGGCAGTTTCAGTATGTTTCGGTTCTTCATTTTGGGCTGTTCTTTCATAACCTTCGTTCTCAGAATAAAAGTAATATCCATCAGCGAGGGTTTTGCCGGCGGCAAAATCTTCTTCGTATAGATAGACACCCCATTTATAGCCGGAGGTTTCGGAAGGGGTAAGTCTGTATTTCAAATTCCCGATGGCATTTTTTCACCGTTGAAAGCTCCCAGAATATATACTTCATCGTCATATTGGGTAGTTTGCGGTACAATTACTTCAATCAGTATTGCGTTACTTTTGGTCTCGAACTGAGGCTTTTCATGTTCGAACACGATCTCTTCTTTATCGCTACAGGCTGCCAGGACAAAAAGTGCCAGAAAGGCTCACCATACCGGGCAGTTTCAGTATGTTTCGGTTCTTCATTTTGGGCTGTTCTTT
>JAJQBG010000098.1 GCA_021203405.1 Bacteroides sp. | reverse complement strand
GCTTATCAGTCAGATTAATTAAATCTCCACGAAGCAATAACTCTGAGTTTCGGATACGAAAATTACGATACAATGAAATCCCTTGTTCCAGATACCCATTTATCCGGTTGACAGCAATATTTTCAGGGAGATTATAACGCACAGAGGCCCCTGTGATGTGCCAGGATATATTCATGTAGGGATTTTCAAAAGCCACCGAGAAAGAGCCCGAATGTAAAGGTGTATAAGGTATCTGATCCCCATAAGTGGAATTTTCGGAATCCGTATGGTCTACCGAATGTTGATAGGTATAATTTCCGGTAACTTCCAAAACATAGTTTTTTTCCAAAGCCATGCGACTACCTGCATTCATATCTACTCCCAGAATATCTACTTTTCCCAGATTTATTATACTCCAGTTAAACATATTAGGAATGGCGACAATTTTATCATCAATTCGATTATAATAACCATCAGCAGTTATAGAGAGAGAACGCAACCATGAACTATATTTTCCATTATACGTAATGCCTAAATTCATCTGACGAGCCTTTTCTGGTTTCAGTTGCCGGCTTCCCGAAAGGTCAAAATAGTTTTCATTGAAAGTAGGCATCCGGAATATATCCTGATAAGAAGCCCTGATGCGAAGATTCCTTTCCGGAAAGGGCCGGTAAGAGACCGAAACAAGAGGAGATAACCGGTTTATATCTTTTGCCTCAGGCCCGGACTCCACACCGTTAAAATAAAACGATCCCAATAAAGAAGCACTTACCGTAAATAACCTGTTGGTATAAGAGGCCGATACAGCCTGCAATAAAGAGTGTCTGTCCGGGTAACAGAAGTTACGCAGATCAGCCCGCAATTCATTATAAAAATAGTCTGCCGCATACGAAATAAAGAAATTTTTTAAAGGTTGATATAGAAGGGTTGCAGAAATATAATATTCACTCTGAAAATAGTTTTGATGCAAAATACCATTCTCATAATTAGCACTGCGATCTGAATAACGGGAAGCCGCCCAGTTATATTTACCATTGAGTTGCAAAGAAAAAGAAGAAGAGAACTCTTTTTTCCAGTGAAGTTGTGAAAAAAGATTCTGCTCCCGGAGCTCCTCTCCGCTATAGGTATTATATAAAATAACAGCTCCCGGTAACTGCTGGTTAGAATCGTAATAATAAGTTTTAAAAGCGACCTCCCCACCCTGTAATTCCCGAAGCAAATTTATTTCTCCCCGGTAAGAATGAACAGCCGTATTGGTACGCTTTTCCCGGGTTACCAGTTCTCCGTTCACCAATGTAAAAGGATACTTACCATCCGCCCGCAAAGCATCTCCATACAAAACCAGCGAAGTTTTCTCTCCCAAACGCCGGCCATAACGCAGATAAGGATTTACTAATCCAAAGGAACCCGCTTTGACCTGGGCGGAAAGAGTAGAGGTTTTATCCGGTTCCACCATAGCAGTCTTTATAGTCAATACAGCCGAAGAAGCCAGCAGGCGGGCTGGTCGGAAAATATCTCCATTCTCTCCGATCCCTAAAGAGATCTGCTCTACATTCTCCAGAGAGAAACGGCTTAGGTCTATTTGCCCGTTCTGGGCATCCGATACCGGTAGTCCATCGTATACCACCGTAGTATGTTGCGATCCGAAACTCCGTACCGAAATTGTTTTAAGTCCACCGATACCTCCGTAATCTTTTACATTTACTCCCGAGAACCGCCGCATCGCATCCGAAAGATCAACTACCCCTAACTTAGCAAGGTCACTTTGCTTTATTACCTGGAGCGGGGCAGCTGAACGTACCGAAACCGGTGCGGCATACCCGGTAACCATAATTTCCGGGATCTCTTGCACAGGTACGATTGTATCCACCTCTGCTGTAAAAGCAAAAGCTATCCCCTTAACACCCCAACAGAGTATCGGGAAAATAATACGATATAAAAAGAGTCGGTTACAGAGTTTTATCATCCGGCCTTATTCCTGGTTTATACAATAACCGGATACAAAAGAGGATCAAGCAAAGATATGCAAAACTACCAGGGATAGACCTTGCACCCAAACTTTTTCCTCGAAAGTTTCCGGTGAAAAACTGTTTTGCAGGTCTTCTGACTTACTCCCGTTTCCCCCGCCTTCCCATCCATACGAACAGTGGCTTTGAAGAGTATAGAGAAACGTTTTACAGAGATCACAGCAGCGGGACTGCCCGGGATTTTCACCCGGTTCCCTTTTAATCCTATAATAATGGAACAAAACGGTGCAAAGATAGAGAATATTTTAGTAACTAATTATCCGAGATATGGTTTTTAACAGACAACTCTTAAAGGTCCTTGCGCAAAATCAGGAGATTAGCTGCACCCGTTCTACCTCCTGTTCAAAGTTAGGAGTAAACACTCCTTTTCCCACATTCTCCCGGATCTCATCTACCGACCAGAAACGTCCTCCATCCAGTTCCTCCGCGTCAGGCAGGATCTCCTGATCCCAAACGGTTTTATAAGCAAAGACAAGCTCTTTCTCTATGTCGGATTCAAACACATAAGAAGTAATAAATTCGGGTTGAAAACCAGTTATACCTAATTCTTCCCGTACTTCCCGTTCCAATGCCCTATTTACACTCTCCCCCAGATCAACATGTCCACCTACGGCAGTATCCCACTTACCCGGTTGAATATCCTTCCAATCCGGTCGTTTCTGCAGATAAAGTTCCCCCTTAGAGTTAAAAATATGGAGATGCACTACCGGATGGAGCAATTTGCTGCCACTGTGGCACTCCCTACGGGTAGCACTGCCGATAATATTTCCCTGCTCATCCACTACAGGAAATAGTTCGTCATTGTTATCTTGTTTAATACTCATTTTATTTTTAACAGAATAGAATTTTCAATAGCGATAAGAACCTATGATCGTTTTTACAAATAGCACGTATTTAATTACTCCTGTAAGTTGCAAAGTCACTACTTACAAAAGCATCTTTCTACTGCATCTATGGCAATAGTAAAGAGGAATCCCCGTAACTCAGGAACCGGAAATCATGCTCCATCGCATACTTATAAATCCGTTTCCAATCTCCTTTGACAAAAGCTGAGACCAATAACAGCAGGGTACTTTGCGGCTGATGAAAGTTGGTAACAATCCCCTTAACGATCCGGAAGGTATATCCCGGTGCAATAATGATCTGAGTACCTGTATTTAAACATTCCAAACTGTTGCGCTCTAGATAATCCAGAATATTCCGCAGGGCCTTTACCGGTTCAATCCCTGCCGTTATTTCATAAGGTTGCCACTGTTTTACCTGAAGATCCTTCTCACCGACATCCGGATGACTCTCCAGATAAAGCCCGATATGATACAGACTTTCCAGCGTACGTACCGAAGTGGTTCCTACAGCTATTACCTGCTGATGCTTGTCAATCAACCGCTCTATCACATTCCGGGGAACCGATATATATTCAATATGCATCTCATGATCGGCGATCTCTTCGCTCTTTACCGGTTTAAAAGTACCTGCTCCTACATGCAGCGTAAGTTCTGTACATTCAATATCCCGTTTCCGTAAATGCTGAAATACTTTTTCCGTAAAGTGAAGGCCGGCTGTAGGAGCAGCTACCGATCCTTTTATTTTGGAATAAACGGTTTGGTAAGTCTCTTTATCCTCCTCTTCGGTATCCCGGTTCAGGTAGGGAGGAATGGGTAATTCACCGAATACTTCCAGGATATCTGCAAAAGTTACTTCCGGATTATTCCAGGAAAAGTCTATCCGGTAACTGGTGCCTGCATATTCACCCCGTACAGCGGTCAGAATGATCTCCTTTCCCCCGACTGTCAGCTTTTTATGTAAAGAACCCTCTTTCCACTTTTTCAGGTTCCCGACCATACAATACCAGGCAGCCTGCCGGGTCTGCTGAAAATTGAGCAGATAATCGGC
This sequence comes from Bacteroides sp., assembly GCA_021203405.1. Classification (GTDB taxonomy): domain Bacteria; phylum Bacteroidota; class Bacteroidia; order Bacteroidales; family Bacteroidaceae; genus Bacteroides. The sequence goes on along the minus strand of JAJQBG010000098.1, from coordinate 5,039 downwards.
CGGAGCTGCCGGCTCCAGGCAAAAGATCTCGATCAGGACCCCTGTCTCTTTGCGAAAATGGAGACGGGCCTGTATAACCCGGGTATTATTAAAGACCATCAGACTGCCGGGTACCAGGTAATCCGGAAGATTGGCAAAGGAATCTTCCGTGATCTTTCCGGCCCTGTAAAGAAGAAGTTTTGAACGATCACGCTCCGGAAGCGGGTAACGGGCAATCCGCTCATCGGGAAGGTTGTAATTATATTCAGCGATTTTAATCTGTTTGGTTTCTTCCATTGTTCACTTTAATATCTCGGCAAAAGTAGCGATATTTGCCGAAGTAGTAGATCGTAAACGATAAAATATAAATAATATGGTCAAGATTGGTGATAAAGTTCGCTTCCTTAATGAAAGAGGAGGGGGAATTGTAAAAGGTTTCCAGGGAAAAGATATAGCTTTGGTAGAGAACGAAGATGGTTTCGATATTCCTATGCTGGTAAGAGAGTGTGTGGTGATTGAAACCGACGATTATAACCTGAAGCGGAAAACGGCTCCGGCTCCTACGACTGCTCAGCCCAAAGAACCGGTAAAGCCGGAAATAACCTCCCGTCCCACTGAAACCCGCGAAGGAGAATCCCTCAATATTGTACTTGCTTATGTACCTGAAGATCCGAAAAGTATTTCAGGTACTCCTTTTGAAGCCTATCTGGTAAACGACAGCAACTACTATCTCTATTACACCTATATGAGTGCAGAGGGAAAGGCCTGGCGGGTACGTTCGCACGGTTTAGCAGATCCTAACACGAAAGTATTGTTGGAAGAATTTGAGAAAGATGTGTTGAATGAACTGGAACGGGTAGCGATTCATTGTATTGCTTTTAAGAATCACAAAACATTTCATGCAAAACCAGCCATACAGGTTGAATTGCGGATCGACACAGTCAAATTCTATAAAATCCATACCTTCCAGGAGTCGGACTACTTTGAAGAAGCAGCTCTGCTATATGATATTGTAAAGAACGATGCCCCTGTTAAACAGACCTATGTATCGGCAGAGGAGCTTCAACAAGCTCTTTTACAGAAAAAGAGCAGTAATAAACCAGCTTCACAACCTCTTCCTCCTAAAAAACAGAACAGTGGACTAATAGAGGTAGATCTGCATATTGATGGACTGTTAGACACTACTGCCGGAATGAGTAATGCAGATATACTGCAATATCAGCTGGAAAAGTTCAGGGAAGTAATGGAAACCTATAAGAATAAACGGGAACAGAAGATAGTTTTTATTCATGGTAAAGGAGATGGGGTGTTGCGGAAATCGCTCTTGGAAGAGTTAAAGCGTAAATATCCCAACTGCCGGCATCAGGATGCCTCTTTTCAGGAGTATGGATTTGGAGCTACTATGATCACTATCCGGTAATAGAGTGCTACATTCCTTTCTGCTCTCCGGCCCCTTCCTGTCCGGCACAAAAGTTTATCTCTTTTAAAACGCAAATGCGTCCTGAACAATTACCGGCAGTAAATTGTTCATTTATGGCGAAGTTATACCAATAATCAGGTAAATAACCGGATAAAAATAGCAAAAGATAGCGATTTATAGTTCTGCAATAACGGCATACATTTGCAATACCAAAATAATAAAAAGATGAGAATAGAGAAGATTACAGGAAGGGAGATTCTGGATTCCAGAGGCAACCCTACCGTCGAAGTAGACGTATTACTTGAGTCAGGAATTATGGGACGTGCCTCTGTTCCTTCGGGGGCCTCTACAGGAGAGCACGAAGCGTTGGAATTGCGCGACGGAGATAGACACAGATACGGTGGTAAAGGCGTAGAAAAAGCAGTTAAGAACATCAACGAAATTATTAATCCGGCTCTGCAGGGAGTCTGTGTAACCGATCAGATGGGCATCGATAAAATGATGCTTGAAATGGATGGTACTCCTACCAAGTCAAAATTGGGAGCCAACGCTATTTTGGGAGTTTCGCTGGCCGTAGCCAAGGCGGCGGCGGCTTACCTGGATATTCCTCTCTATCGGTATATTGGTGGCGTTAATACCTACGTAATGCCGGTACCTATGATGAATATTATCAATGGAGGTTCTCACAGCGATGCTCCCATTGCCTTTCAGGAATTTATGATACGCCCGGTAGGAGCCTCTTCCTTTAAAGAAGGGCTCCGTATGGGAGCAGAAGTGTTCCATGCCCTTAAAAAAGTATTGAAAGACCGGGGGTTGAGCACTGCTGTAGGAGACGAAGGCGGGTTTGCTCCGACATTGGAAGGCACGGAAGATGCGATCAACTCCATCCTTGAAGCGATCAAAGCAGCCGGTTATAAAGTGGGAGAAGATATTACCATTGCCATGGACTGCGCCTCTTCAGAATTCTATAAGGACGGTATATATGACTATACCAAATTTGAAGGAGAAAAAGGTAAAAAGCGTACCAGCGAAGAACAGGTGAATTACCTGGAAGAGTTGATCAGTAAATATCCGATTGATTCTATCGAAGACGGTATGGATGAAAATGACTGGGAAGGCTGGAAAAAACTGACAGAACGTATCGGGGATCGTTGCCAGTTGGTAGGAGATGATCTGTTTGTTACCAATGTAGAATTCCTGGCTAAAGGAATTGAACAAGGATGTGGTAATTCCATCCTGATCAAAGTAAACCAGATCGGTAGTCTTACTGAAACCTTGAATGCCATAGAGATGGCCCACCGCAATGGCTATACGACTGTGACCTCGCATCGTTCGGGAGAGACAGAAGATGCTACCATTGCTGATATAGCAGTAGCCACCAACAGCGGACAGATCAAAACCGGATCATTGAGCCGCTCTGACAGAATGGCTAAATACAATCAGTTGCTCCGAATTGAAGAGGAGTTGGGGGACCGTGCCGTATACGGTTACAAACGTTTGAAAAGAGCATCCGAATAAAAAATAGTTCCTGAGGAAAACTTTAGTACCGTACAGGCATACGGTACTAAAAATTAAATTATCTTTGTAGCGATAAAACAAACACTGTTTACTTAAACCTATCCGGTTTAGCTAAGCTTTTTCTTAATCGTTATCAGAATTTTATAAGAAAGAGGATCACTGCGAAGTGAATTCTCTTTTTTATAACTCCCTTTTCCGGATCCATTAACCGACCAACAATTGAATAAAGTGCTGCAACAACGAGGGATGAAGAAGAATAGGAAATACAAAACCAAATACCGCCCCGTAAAAGTGTGCGTTGTGGTTCGCGTTATCTCCCCCCCCCGGCGAGCCATATACTGGCAATAAAGCAGATAGAGACCGGCAAAAAGAATACCGGGTATAGGAATAACAGCGAACAATAGTATTTTAGCCCATGGATTAAAGACAATGGAGGCAAAGAGTACAGCCGAAACTGCCCCGGAAGCACCGATCGAAATATAATACGGATTATTGCTCTTACGTACCAGATCGTATACGGAAGCAACGATCATCCCGCCGAAATAGAGTATAATGAAAGAGATCCGCCCCATGCCATACAACTGAAATATCTTTTCCATATAGGTACCGAAGGACCAGAAGGTGAACATATTAACAAACAGATGCATCGTATCGGCATGCACAAAACCATGCGAAATAAACCGGTACCACTCTCCGTTGCGTTTTATGAGATAAGGAATAAAAGCCAGTTTTTCAAAAAGCCAGCGACCATTGAAACACATATAAGAACACACGACTGTCAGACCAATAATAATCCAGGTTACCATATTATTCTGTTTTATCTGCAAAAATAGCAATCCCGGCGGGTTTACAAAAAAAGAGACCGGATTCTTTTTACAGAACTCCGGTCTACTCTTTAAAATTTCTCTGCCGGTCTATCCGCCGGTCAGGTCATCATATATACCTGCTAACCGCTTACGCAGGAAAAGTACAGCATAACGCTTACGGGAGATCAGGGTATTTACCGGTATTCCGGTAGCTTCTGAGATCTCCCGGAAAGGAATTCCTGTAATTCAGTCAATTCAAAAACTTCACGTTGTTCTGCCGGTAATTCTGCCAATGCATCTTCCAGTTCATCCCATACCAATGCTTTGATATATTCCTGTTCCGGAGAAGCCGTATCATCACATATATCATAAGGAAGATAGTCATCCTCTTTTTCGGATACACTTCCGGGCAAACGCTCCTCCTTACGTTTACGGCTCCTGTCAATCAGCTGATTTCCGGCTACTGAATAGAGCCACGCCGAGACATGCTCTATCGGACTCTCAATCAAATCAATACGGGAAAGCCGATAAAAGACATTCTGTGCAATATCCTCCACATCCTCTTCGGAAACTGTCCGCTTACGCAGATATCCCTTGAGTTGCTGGTGATACTTCCGGAATATATCCGTGATCTGCCGGTGTTTTATCCGTTCGCGCTCTTCTACCACTACCGCTGCTGTCGTGGACGATCCTGCTCTTTTCTATCCTCTCTTTCCCCCGCATTCTCTTCCGGTGATCCACACATAAAACGCCGGATAAACTCCCGTTTTTCCTGAGCCGACATATGATCTGTCTTTTCATGGAACCGATCGTGTACATTTTGTATATGTGGAGGCCAGTGTCCTCTTACCCCTCTTTTATCAAAACCGGCACAGCCATGTCCGTAATATCGCTTATGTGGATGTCCCAACCCTCCGAAAAGAATCCGGAACAACAGGATCAATCCGGCAGCCTGCCAGTAACAAATGGTGCTTAATCCGAAAATCGCCGGCATTAATGCATTCCAGAGTGCCATTACAATTCCAATAGCTGCTGCAACAATCAGCAAGCCACCTAAAAATCCCCAAACTATTTTAGCTTTTCCTCTTATCATACTTTTATAATTTTACGCCCGGTTCTCAGTAATTTCTATCGCTCCCCGGTAACAAACCGACAAACATTTACCACAACCTACACAATTATTCTCGTTTTTTATAATTATATATTTCAGATCATTGATAGTGAGCACATCCAGTACGTTTCTCCGGCAACGCACCACGCACTTTTCACAACCATCGCATCTGTTACCATCAATGTGTAAAGATACATCTCTTTTT
>JAJQBG010000183.1 GCA_021203405.1 Bacteroides sp. | reverse complement strand
TCTTTATATTTTTAAACAACGGGTTCTTCTTATTTAAAAGTAAGATCTCCAGTATTAAAAAAGCCAGTACCATCCAGGCGATAGCCTGAAACTGTTCGTTACATTGAGTAAAAACTTTCGTCTCAACATCTGCCTTGGCCAGCTTATCAATTTCACTCCGGATCGCTCTTTGGGTAGTATTTGAATTATCAACCCTTACATAAATACCATTTCCTGCCCGGGAGATCTCCTGACACATCTCCTCATTGAGTCGGGTGATCACTACATTTCCCTCCCGGTCCTTCCGGTAATTATTATGACCATCCGGAATAGGAGCCCCATCCGGAGAACCAATTCCTAATACATTTACCTGAATATCATCAGCTGCTGCTTTCTGCGCAGCTTCCACTGCTCCCCCTTCGTGACTTTCACCATCCGTAATAATAACAATAGATCTTCCCACACCCTCCTGAGGAGTAAAACTCCGTTGAGCCAATTCAATGGCTGCACGAATATCAGTCCCCTGACGGGCGATCAATGACGGATCAATCGAACTCAGGAACATCTTGGCTGAAATAAAATCCGAAGTGATCGGAAGTTGTGTAAAGGCATCTCCTGCAAATACAATCATGGCCACTTTATCATTTTCCAGATCATCTACCATACGGGAAATCACTCTTTTTGCACGTTCCAGACGATTGGGAGCCACATCCTCCGCCAACATAGAGTTAGAGATATCCAGCGCAATAATAACTTCCACCCCACTCCTCTTCACAGTCTCGTACTTCGCTCCGAATTGCGGACGTGCGATCACAAAGATCAACAAAGTTAACGCCACCAGTAACAAGCCGAATTTAACGGAAGGATGATAGCGGGAAACCTCCGGCATCAGTCCGGCCAGTAATTCCGGATCACCAAAACGTTTAATATCCTTTCTTCTGCTATAAACAGAATAAATATATAGTAAAACCAGTACTGGTATGATCAGCAAAAGATATAAATAAGCCGGTTCTGCAAATCTGAACATATCTTTATCTCCTTTTTAAATTAGGGAATCCGTTTGAGCACCACATATCGCATAATCAATTCCAGCAATAAAACTGCGAATGCGGCCAGCGCAAACCATTTATACTCCTCTTCTCGTTTACTGAACTCCTTGACATTCAGCTTGGTCTTCTCCAGTTTATCAATTTCCTGGTAAACCTCCTGCAACTTGGAAGTACTCTCAGCCCGGAAGTACTCTCCATCGGTAGCGGCAGATATCTGGATCAATGTTTCCTCATCAATATCCACCTCTATATTTACATATTGCACTCCCATGGCAGTACGGTACGGATAAGGAGCGGTTCCTTTTGTTCCGGCACCAATGGAGTAAATACGAATACCAAAACTTTTGGCAATCTCAGCAGCCGTAAGCGGAGAGATATCTCCCATATTATTTGTTCCGTCAGTAAGCAAGATGATTACTTTTGATTTCGCCTGGCTATCCTTCAAACGGGTGACTGCATTGGCAATCCCCATACCAATAGCTGTTCCATCCTCTACCAGTCCACATTGTATAGATTGCATCAGGTTCAGCAACACCGAATGATCCACCGTTAGAGGACACTGCGTAAAACTCTCACCGGCAAACAGCGTAATCCCGATATTATCATTGGGGCGCCCGTTTATAAACCGGGATGCCACATCCTTGGCTGCCTCCAGACGGTTTGGCTTCAGATCCTCCACCAGCATACTGGTCGAAATATCAATAGCCAGCATGATATCTATTCCCTCTACCTCACTATTCTGCCACTTGTCCGTAGTCTGAGGACGGGCCAGCACCAGAATGATCAGGATAAAGGTGATCAATCGCAAAATAAAAGGAAGATGCAACAAATATATTCTGATACTTTTCGGAGCATATTTATACACCCGTGTATCCGAAACCTGCAATGTAGGTTCTGATTGTTTGTGTTTCAGTATATACCACACAATGTAAGGTATAAGCAGTATCAGAAGAAATAAATATCCAATATTAGCAAATATCATCTTTACTCTGTTTCAATTAAAACTGATTATACAGTTCAATCCCAATATAAACCAATATAGCCACTATAGCTACACTTATTACTCCAATAACCATTCCCAATACTATCTTGGTTTTCCTGGAACGTTTCTCTTCAATAGTAATTTCAGTAGGTACCGGTACAGCATTCGGGTCCACTTCCACTTTGGTCTGGTTTACAAATTCAACCGCATGGATCAGATTCGCATCGTTCTCATTCATCAGCGGGGTATGTTTGGCAAACTTAACCAGGTCAGCGGTACTGAAAAGCTCCCGCAGATCACTCAGTGATTCTTTGCTTTCCAGACCCAGTAAATGTTCTATGATCTCCGAAGAGGTCATTTCCAGTGCATTGAAACCATACCGATTCTTAATATAGGTACGAACCACATCCGTTAACCGTGTATAATACTCTTTCGGATTATCCTTCACAGCCACCTTTTCCTGCTTAATACGGTCGATCTCCTTCATCGCCTGTTCATGAGGAGGCAACTTAGGCTCTATTTTTATAGTACGAAGAATAGGTTTATTATCATTGAAACGAATGATCAGATAAATAGCCAGGATAAGCAATGGAATACAAAGAATAGAAAGAAGCAATAGCCCTCTCCAGTCTTCCCAGGCAAATGGAGCCTTCATTACCGGCTTAGGCCCGAAAAAAATATCCGTATTCATTGTATCAATAGGGACCGTATAAACTTTAAGGGTCAATGGATTAGAATGGTATACAGTAGTATCTACCATCACTTCAAAAGGTGGAATATAATACAGATCCGAATCAAAAGAGGTGATCGTATACTCCTGCATAATATGCATACGCTGCCTGTTGTTCAGATACTGCGTATCTGGACGGGCAATATCCAGAATCTCAACTCCCGTAACCAGTGTATCAGTCAACAAAGGAAAAACAGCCCGCTGAGAAGCATCCATGGTCACCTCCAGCTGTACCTTTGTCTGCTCACCGATAAGGATCTGCAAAGAGTCAATACTGGCATCTACCGTCACAGTCTGGGCAGTCGCCCGAAAAACCGCACAAAACAGTACAAGTATTAATATCAGGTGTTTATTCATCTTATTAATTCCTTTTCGCAAATAGACTCAATAAAGCTTTCACATAATCCTGGTCAGTACGTACCGAAACTGCATCCACATTACTTTTGGTAAAAGCTTCACTTAACTGTGCCTGTTTCTTACTCCACCAGGCATGATGTACATTCCGGAGTTTAGCCGATGAAGTATCGATCCACTGTTCATACCCGGTCTCCGCATCTTTTACCTTCATGAGTCCTACCGAAGGCAATTCAGCAACCCGCCTGTCATAAACCTGTATCGCTACCACATCATGTTTCCGGTTTGCAATAGTCAGACTATTTTTAAACTCTTCCGTATTGTCAATAAAGTCAGAGATCACAAACGCAGTACACCGCTTCTTAATAGCCCGGGTCAGATACTCCATTCCCAGGCGTATATTGGTGCGCCGGCTCTCCGCCTGGAAATCCAGTAACTCTCTGATGATATAAAGAATATGCTTTTTCCCCTTTTTAGGAGGAATAAACTTCTCAATGCGGTCGGAGAAGAAAATAACTCCGATCTTATCGTTGTTCTGAATAGCCGAGAACGCCAGCGTAGCCGCAATCTCCGTAACCATATCTTTTTTCAGTTGTACCGAAGTACCGAAATCCAAACTGCCCGAAACATCGATCAGTAACATAACAGTCATTTCCCGCTCCTCTTCGAACACCTTTATATAAGGACGGTTGAAGCGAGCGGTCACATTCCAGTCAATATCACGGATATCATCTCCGAACTGATACTCTCTGACTTCAGAAAAAGCCATACCCCTTCCCTTAAAAGCAGAATGATATTGTCCTGCAAAAATGTTGCTGGAGAGTCCTCTGGTCTTTATTTCAATCCGACGTACTTTTTTTAATAACTCGGTTGTTTCCATTACATTTAGTTGAGATTTAAGAACTTAAAACCATTTCTAAAATCGGTTCCGTCAACAATTGCAAGGGAATCAGGGCACTTCGACCTTGTTCAGTATCTTATTGATAATCTCTTCGGAAGTAACATTGCTCGCCTCAGCCTCGTAAGTGAGTCCGATACGGTGGCGCAGCACATCGTGTGCTACCGCACGTACATCTTCCGGAATAACATATCCTCTACGCTTAATGAATGCATACGTACGGGCCGCCAGAGCCAGATTAATAGAAGCACGGGGAGATCCACCAAAGCCAATTAAATCCTTCAGCTCCTTCAGGTCATACTTTTCCGGATAACGGGTAGCAAATACAATATCCACAATATACCGTTCAATCTTTTCATCCAGATACACCTGACGCACCACTTTACGAGCTTCCAATATCTCTTCGGCATGTAGGATCGGTTTCACAGAGAATTTCTCTCCCTTGATATTCTGACGGATGATCAGTTTCTCCTCCTCCAGCTTAGGATAGTCAATCACTACTTTCAACATAAAACGGTCTACCTGTGCCTCCGGAAGCGGATAAGTACCCTCCTGCTCGATCGGGTTCTGGGTAGCCAGCACCAGAAAGGGTTCCGGAAGTGAAAAAGTCTCTTTTTCGATAGTAACCTGTCTCTCCTGCATAGCCTCCAACAGCGCACTCTGTACCTTAGCCGGAGCACGGTTAATCTCATCAGCCAATACAAAGTTGGCAAAAACAGGACCTTTTTTTATCTGAAAACTCTCATCCTTCTGACTATATACCATAGTACCCACCACGTCGGCCGGTAACAAGTCGGGAGTAAACTGGATCCTGCTGTATTTTGCATGAATTAACGAAGCGAGTGTCTTAATAGCCAATGTCTTTGCAAGACCGGGAACCCCTTCCAGCAAAATATGTCCATCCGATAACAAACCTATTAAGAGAGATTCAACAAGATGTTTCTGACCAACAATGATCTGGTCCATTCCCATGGTGAGATTCGTCACAAAAGCGCTTTGCCTTTCAATGCGCTCATTCAACTCACGAATATCAATTGCTTCAGCCATATACTTAAATTTTACGTGTTTTTATATTAGTTGAATTTAATCCTTAGCCATACCCAAAAGGGTTCCCAAAATTACGGCGAATAATTAACCACTGCAACTAAAATTTATTAAAAATAGATGCTAAATCTTTAGGTTTGTCCGCAATTTTGAATAATTAGCAAAATTAACAATAAAGAGAAGTTACTTTAGTTCCGGAATCTTTATCACTGTACCATAAGGAACCACATCCGGATTAGTGATCACTCCTTTATTATGTTCCACAATATAAGGCCAGAGTTTCTTGGTTCCGTAATATTGTAAAGCAATTACTGTAAGACGTTCACCCTGCTTTACAGTATGAATAGCTTTAGTACCCGATATGGTATATTTTTTATTTTCAGCGTATCTCTTATTTTCAATCACGGGGCTATTTGAAACCGTTGTTACAGGTGCAGTCACAACAACTTCAAGTTTATCCTCCATTGCATCAGGATCCAAAGATATGGTATCCGGTATAGGAATTACAGTCTCCGAAGCATTAGCCGTAGATTCCGGAAAAACAGAATCAGCCAATAGATATACAGAAGGAGAGGATTTATGCGTATCCATGTTAAGATCTACAAAAAAGAACAGGGCAGCTATTCCCCCTATCACTATCAAAATAAAGGGAATAATCCAAACTCCCCGTCTTTTCTCAGGAGGTACTATCTCCGGAAGATCAACAGATCCGGTATCCTGAAACTCCTCTTTATTTTTATGTTCTTCTACTATAGAAACAGACTCTTTTTCAGTAAAAGCAAAAGAAGACTCTTCTATTCCAGAATTATCTTCAAACCTTTTCTCAACAGGTTCTTCTTTTTTCTCTTCTTTTTCCACTACAGCCTCCTGCTTGGTTTGAGAAGTTTCATTTTCTTCATCTCTAAACTCAACAACCTGAATGGCTTCAATCTCCGGCTGTACTTTTCCTGAGCCAATAGTCTTTACAGTTACTTCTTCCTCGAGAGACAGATCATCAAACTCCACTCCATCATTGAGAATAACCGTTTCAAAATGCCCAAAAGGCTTATTGATAAGTTCACGTAAACCGACATCCGGTACAAAAGATATCTTGGTATGTCCCTCTATCAGGAAACGCTCCCCCGTATTTACATTTACACTCTCCCTATCTTCTACCTTTACCAACTTAAAAGAGCCGAGACCCTTTATCTTTACATACCCATCCTTAGCCAGTCCTTTCTCAATAAGGACAAAAAAACTCCTCACAAAAAAATCTCCTTCATTTTTAAGAAGGTTACTCTTCTTAATAAACAGGTCGATCAGATTTTGCAAAGTTATTCTTTCACCCATACTCTATATTAATATTCCTACCTGAATTTATCCTTCAAAAGATTACTGGGTTTGTAAGAAAGTACCAGTTTAGGAGGTACCAGCATCCGTTGTCTCGATACCGGATTGATGGTAATCCGTTCCAGTTTCTTCTTCACCTCAAAAGAGCCGAATCCCTGTATAACAAAAGCATTCTCCTCTTCCAGCTGCTGAGTCATTATTTCCAACAGCAACTCCAAACGTTCCGTAGCCTCTTTGGCAGTACATCCGGTCTGTTTAGCCAGCTCCACGATAAACTCCTTATTATTCATAAATCACTTTTCCTTCCAGGTCAAACTCTGTAGCATTCACGATCTCTACCTGATAGAACTCTCCCGTTTTCAACTCACCGGCAGCTCCGTCAATAAACACCTCAGGATCCACTTCAGGAGAATCAAACTCCGTACGTCCGATATAATAATCCCCCTCTTTCCGGTCAATTATTACTTTCATTATCCGGCCCATCTTCCGGAGATTGATCTCTTCCGATATCTCCTGTTGTATTGCCATCAATTCACCCAGCCTTTCACTCTTCACCTCTTCCGGTATAGAGTCCTCGTAATGGAGAGCTGCATACGTTCCCTCCTCTTCCGAGTAAGCAAAAGCACCCATTCTTTCGAATCTTGCCTTTCTTACAAACTCCTTTAACTCCTCAAATTCCACTTCAGTCTCTCCCGGATATCCTACCATCAACGTTGTTCTCAGATGAATTCCCGGTACTTCCCGGCGAAATAGCTCAATAAGCCGGTAGGTCTCCTCCTTAGTCGTGTGTCGACGCATTTTATTCAACACATTATCACTGATGTGCTGAAGCGCAATATCCATATAGTTACACACATTCTGCCTCTCTCTCATTACCCTGAAAAGATCAGTCGGAAAATGAGTCGGATAAGCATAATGCAAACGGATCCACTCTACTCCCGGAACATCCGAGATTCTTTCAGCCAGTTCCGGAAGCATCTGTTTTTTATAAAGATCAAGGCCATAATAGGTAAGTTCCTGCGCAATTACCTGAAACTCTTTTACTCCCTGAGCCACCAGTGTTTCAACCTCTTTTACAATATCTTCCATCGGACGGGATTGATGCTTACCCGTAATAATAGGAATAGCACAATAGGAACAGGTCCGGTCACATCCCTCAGATATTTTCAGGTAAGCATAGTGCCCCGGTGTAGTAAGCGTACGCTCATTGGCCAGCGAAGGATGATAGATCTCTCCCAGATCACCCAATAACTCTTTCCAGTTAAACTTACCATAATATTTATCCACCTGTGGAATCTCATCAGAAAGCTCCTGAATATACCTTTCGGAGAGACACCCCATTACATAAAGCCGTTCTATCTCTCCCTCTTCTTTCTGTTGGGCAAATTTAAGGATTTCATGAATGGATTCCTCTTTTGCATCCCCGATAAACCCACAGGTATTAACTATAACAATATCTCCTTCAGGTACCTCCGGGTCGTGTGCCACTTCATATCCAACCTCTTTGAACTGACGGATCAGTTGTTCCGAATCCACCAGGTTCTTCGAGCACCCCAGAGTTATTACATCTACTTTTTTACTCATTTCTTATTTTTCCCAAAAACCATCTCTTTATTCTCCTTCACCAAAAAGAGAATCTACAAATTCCTGTTTGCGGAACGTCTGCAAATCTTCCATACCTTCTCCCAGGCCTATGTACTTAACCGGTATTTTAAACTGGTTGGATATTCCGATCACTACACCACCCTTGGCTGTACCATCCAGCTTGGTAATAGCCAATGCGGTAACTTCCGTAGCTTTGGTAAACTGTTTAGCCTGCTCAAAAGCATTCTGTCCGGTAGAACCATCCAGTACCAGCAACACTTCGTCCGGAACATCCGCAGCAACCTTTTTCATTACGTTCTTGATCTTGGTCAGCTCATTCATCAGGTTGACCTTATTATGAAGACGTCCTGCCGTATCAATGATCACCACATCTGCATCGTTGGCAACAGCCGAACTCAATGTATCATAGGCAACCGATGCCGGGTCAGCACCCATCTTCTGCTTGATAACAGGTACTCCTACCCGTTCTCCCCAGATAACCAGCTGCTCTACGGCAGCAGCGCGGAATGTATCCGCAGCACCCAGGTATACCTTTTTTCCGGCCTTTTTAAACTGATAAGCTAATTTACCTATGGTGGTAGTCTTACCGACCCCATTTACCCCCACAACCATGATCACATAGGGTTTCTTTCTGATAGGAGTATCAAAATCAGCCACATCCTCACTATTATTCTCCGTAAGGAGCGCCGCGATCTCTTCTCTCAATATACTATTGAGCTCCTCCGTATTCACATACTTATCTCTTGCTGCCCTGGACTCAATACGCTCAATAATTTTCAAAGTAGTTTCAACCCCTACATCCGAAGTAATAAGTATTTCCTCCAGATCATCCAGAACCTCATCGTCTACTTTAGTTTTTCCTGCAACAGCACGTGCTATTTTTCCGAAAACGCTCTCTTTCGTTTTAGAAAGTCCTTTATCTAAAGTCTCTTTCTTTTCCTTTGAAAAAAAACTAAAAAATCCCATAATATTTATCTGCTAGCAATTTATTATTC
>JAJQBG010000256.1 GCA_021203405.1 Bacteroides sp. | reverse complement strand
GGAGAGACATTCGGGGAGGATCCCTTGCTGGTATCCCGGATGGGCGTGGCTACGGTCAGGGGATTACAGGGAGATCTGTGGAACCATACCCGGGATACCTTTGTCCTGGCTTGTGTGAAGCACCTGGTTGGAGGAGGGCAACCTGTGAACGGGTTGAACATTGCTCCGCTGGATGTCTCGGAACGGACGCTTCGGGAGATCTTTTTTTCGCCCTTCCAGGCTTGTATAGAGGCCGGTGCCTTTACTCTGATGATGGCTCATAATGAAACCAACGGGATACCGGCTCATGCGGATGAGTGGCTGATGGAAGAGGTGGTGCGCAAAGAGTGGGGTTTTAAAGGTTTTATTGTAAGCGACTGGATGGATATGGAGCGGCTTCATACCGAACACCTGACAGCTGCTACGATAGACGAGGCCTTTATTACTTCGGTAAATGCTGGTATGGATATGCACATGCATGGACCGCACTTTTTTGAGAGCATAGCAGAGGGTGTCCGTTCGGGACGCATTTCTGAAAGGCGTGTTGATCAGGCAACCCGTAAGATACTGGAAGCGAAATTCCGTCTGGGGCTTTTTGAGGACCCCTATGTAGAGCCTGCTATCAGTGATTCGTTGCTTTTTAATCCCCTGCATCGGGAAACGGCCCTGGAACTGGCCCGCCAGTCTGTGGTATTGCTTAAGAACGATGGGATCCTTCCGTTACAGGCTTCCCGTTATAAGAATATCCTGGTGACCGGCCCGAATGCTCATAGTAATGCTATCCTGGGAGACTGGGCAGCTTCACAACCGGAGGGACATGTAATAACGATCCTGGAAGGATTGCGTAAAGTGGCTCCGGAGAATAACTTTGTGTTCCACGATGTAGGGTGGAATATCCGGAAAATGGATGAGTCCCGGGTAAAGGCTGCTACTGCTGCTGCCCGGAAATGCGATCTGGCTATTGTGGTAGTAGGAGAATATTCCCTTCGGGAACACTGGATGGATAAGACCTGTGGAGAGAATACGGACCGTTCGGATATTGATCTTCCCGGACTTCAGCAGGAACTAGTCGAAGCGGTCTATGCTTCGGGTATTCCTACGGTGGTAGTATTGGTGAATGGCCGTCCCCTGGGAGTAGAGTGGATAGCGGCACATATACCGGCACTTCTTGAAGTGTGGGAACCCGACTCATTCGGAGGGGAGGCTGTAGCAGAGATCCTGTTTGGTCAGGTGAATCCCGGCGGAAAACTTCCTCTGACCATTCCCCGGCATGTGGGACAATTGCAGATGACTTACAATCGTAAAAATACGCTCAGCAGTTTTAGTTATGCTTTCGGGGAGAGTACTCCGCTTTATGAGTTTGGGTATGGGCTTAGCTATACGGAGTTTACTTATGGTGTACCGGAGTTATCCCGGCAGGAGATCCGGATGGGTGAATCTGTTACGGTAAAGGTTACGATAACCAACAGCGGGGACCGTGCGGGGGATGAGGTGGTACAGTGTTATCTGCGGGATGATTACAGTTCGGTAACCCGGCCGGTTAAGGAACTGAAGGATTTCCGGCGTATCTCTTTACAACCGGGAGAGAGCCGGGAGGTGCTTTTTACTATTACACCGGATATGATGGCTTTTTACGATCGTTCCATGAAACGTGTGATTGAACCGGGAAGTTTTACGGTAGTGGTGGGTTCCTCTTCCCGGAATGAGGATTTGCAGGGTGTTACTTATATAGTAAAGAAATAGGTTGCTGAGATGGATATACACATGGGTTATAAACGTTTTTCCCCGGAAAGGGGAAGAGTTGTTGCGCCGGGTAATGAAATGGAACGATGCCCTATATCCCGGTACTCCGTATGCGACCCATTTTCTGATCGAGGCTATGATCCGCAGGATGAATTTGCTTCTCCTTATAAGTTTCATCCGGTGAATAGTTACTGTCATGCGTGGAGTTGTACGCCGGTCTATTTTATCCGGAAATATCCGGAGATATTTATCCGGTAGAGGGTTGGGTTGGTTTTTTACCGATTTTATGGTGTTGTACCGATCAAAATGCCGGATGTTGTCGCCGGCTTCATAGGCCCATACGGTACACGAGCGGCTAGGAAGCCGCAAGGTGAAGAGTCACCGGCTGTGAAGCCGGCGGGAACCGTACTTGTACGATAGTCACTATAAAAATGGTGGAAAGGAATTTCTGCTTATCAAAAGATTATTTTCTTTATACTACCGTCGTTCAGTTCTATTGTAACATTCGAGCCATCATCAGAGATCTCAAAAGAGTGGACTGGGGTCAATTCTTTTTTCGTAAACTTCTTATTCCCTTTTTTCCAGAGTTGCAGAGTAATATAGATTTTCTCTGATCCGGTCCGGTCACTGGCATTTATTACCCCGCTCCGGTCACTTACAGGGTGTAGCCCTTCCGTATAACAAAACTCCATGCTATTCCATCCTGTCAGGGAGATCATTGCCTGACTGTAATGCTCGTTACTTAGAATATAAGCATCTCCATAGTCTGAGTTCCGGATCTCCTGCTTTAATTCTTTTCCCGTCTCCGGAAGTGAGTAGTGTCCCAGGCGAATATCGGTTGCTTCCGGCACAGATACTTTATCTACCCGCAGGATACCATCCGGCAGAGGAATATCTGCCAGTTTGAATGTTATCTCCGGGTTGGTTTCCAGGGTGGCATCCCGGTAATAGATTCCCTCTTCAAATCTTTTGAACGTATAGAGACGTAATACTTCCCACTGATCTTCGGCGTTACGGATGGCATAGTTCATAGCGACCTCGCCGTTCTCTCCGTCTGCCATCCAGGGAAATTCACTGTTATAGGCGAGTCGATTGTAGTTTTCACTGGCTCTGAATTTCTCCCATGAAGTGATCCAGGGTACATGACACCAGGCCCGTATTTCGGAGGCTCCGCTGTTGGGATAGTCGGTGATCAGTATCTCTGACCCTGGCTGAAAGTGATTGTATACTTTACCCGGTTGGAGTTCTTTCTCCCAGGCTCCCCGGTTTTCGGTAGCCTGCCAGAAAGGATTGTCTTCCGGTAGCAGGAGCGCCAGGAAGGCTTTTCCGCTCCAGTATACACTTCCCCGGCAACTGTATCCCTGTACAGCGGGTTCAAAAGCACCGTAGAAGCCCAGGGTAGGAACTCCTTCGCTCAGGAACTCCGGATGGGTAAGGAATTGCAGGAGTGTGGAAGAGGAGATATAGCGCATCCATCCGTAATTTATCCGGGGATCGTGCAGGTAATCGGTTAATGCAGGGGGCGCTACCGTACCGAACCGGTAGCAGATACTGCGTCCCCACATTACCATCTCTCCCTCTTTATTAAAAAGGTAAGGATAATTGTTTGCCATATCCCGGAAATTATGGATAAAGGCTTCTGCATACTCCGGATAGTATTTTCACCGTAATATTCTGTCCAGAATATACCATACATCTGGAAAGCCCACATGCTGTAGTAGTCGTAAGCAGGATTGTCGTTGTACCATCCGTCTTCCCGGTAGTGTTCCAGGGATCTTACCAGGTACTCTTCCAGTAAAGCGTCGTTTACCGCATAGCCTTGTTCTTTCAGGAAATTCATTACAAAGATATTGAAGAATTTCCAGTTGGAAGGAACGGTCGGTCCGTCTCCATAACTAAGCATGACGTGTGCTAAGGAATCTTTCTGATCAGGTGTGAAAGGATCCCAGAGAATTTCGGGAATGGCTGTCAGGGAGATGGCTAGTGCACCAAACTCTACTAAAATCTGGCTGGGGCCTCCGTTGGCTGCACGTGGGGGAATATAAGCCGAATCTTCGGGATTGATCAGTTTCAGTATCTGGTGCCGGTAGTAGTCTGCTACCCGTATCCCGTTTAATACGAGTTCCGGGTTCTCTTTCAACAGAGGCATTGCCACAAAGAGGGTGCGGCAGAGACCTTCCAGTTTCTCGGTTGGGATCTGTGAATCGTTACGCGGATAACTGACCCCCTCCTGTTTGGGGAATTTCATCGGGTCATCCGGCGTCCGGATGTAACTGAAGGCTCCCTCTAATAAATAGGTTGCAGCATCTATCCAGTGGGTACGGGTTATTCCGGTATGTGGGCTTAACCGGTGATCCGGGTCTCTTACCTGAAAGATAGTATCAGATCCTGGCTCGCTGTTCTCAGATGGAGAGGCACAGGAGAGAAAAAGAATAACTGATAAAGAGGTAAGCAGTAGTGTGCAGAGAGAAATCCTGTTCATGGTATGATCTGTTTTTGCTGGTTGATTACAGCAACAAAAATAGATCACTCTTTTTAGAGAAAGGAGTAAAATAGGGTAAAAGATGTCTGTTTATAGTTCTAATTCTCCTTTTCCTTCGCGAATGACCCAGGGTTCTCCCCCGGTACAGTCTACAATGGTAGAACCTTCTACTCCTCCAATCCCACCGTCAATAACCAGATCAACCACACTGCGGAATTTTTCTTCGATGAGTTCCGGATCGGTTATGTATTCAATATCCTCTTTCGGGTCGTGTGGAATACTGGTGGTCATCAGTGGAGCGTTCAGCTGACGGCTTATCTCCTGGATAATAGGATGATCAGGAATACGAATTCCTACCTCTTTCCGGTTCCTGTAGATCTTAGGGAGTTTACTGTGGGTATTCAGGATAAAGGTAAAAGGACCCGGCAAATTCTTTTTCATCAGTTTGAAAATGGTATTATCAATTTTCGCATATTCACTGGCTTCGCTCAGATCCCGGCAAATAATAGCCAGGTTGTTTTTGCGGGGATCAATATCCTTGATCCGGCAGATGCGTTCGATGGCCCGCTCTTTCAGGGCATGGCATCCTATGGCATATACGGTGTCCGTCGGATAGATAATAAGTCCTCCTTCATTCAGAATGGTTATGATCTCGTCCAGATCATCCTGATTCATATTTTTCTCGTACAGTTTGATCAGCATATCTATATGGTTCTGTTATTTTCTTCTATACACAACGGGGCTTTTACCCGGCTTGTTCACCGGAAAGAAAAAGTTAGCAAGGTTCCTGCCCGGTTACTTTTTCTTTTTCCTCAGTTCTTCGGCTATTCTCCACTGGAGAGCTGCCAGCTCTTCGTTCCCTGTCTATGCCAGGGCATCTCCGTAAAACTCATGGGCGCCGGCGTGCTCCGGTTTCAGGTCTACGGCCCGGTCCAGGTTGGCCAATGCCCCTTCGTTATTCCTGGTGGAGAGGCGATATTTTCCCGGTTATAGACTGCCTTGAAGAGACGTGGGCTTAGTTCTACTGCCCGGTTGAAACAGGCTTCTGCTTCCAGGGTCTCTTTTTCTTCAAAATGAGTAATTCCTTTGCGTACCCATGCATCGGTCAGGGTGGGGTCGAGTTCCAGGGCTTTGGTATAGTTAGCAAGCGCTGCCCGGTGATCGTGTGCCTGGGTTACACAGGCATTTCCCATTTCATAATATTCACGGGCGTATTTCTGCAAATTTTTCCGTTGCTCTTCCATTCGCTCCCGGAGTTGCTGGTTCTGTTGTTTCAGGGTATTGATGAGCTGGAGTTTTTTCCGGATAAACCGTTGGATCAACGGACGCTCAATGTCATACCGGGAGTGGATGGCTTTAAAAAAGTGATCCAGGAACTCAGCAAAATCTCCTTTATCAAAGGCTTTGACCGCCTCTGTGTAAGATACATCTGCCTGTGCCTGTTTCAACGCTTTTTTCAATAGTTGCGGATTATTAAAGCGTTTGGCAAACTCTACGATCTCGGGTCGTACAAAGATGTCCGGACGGGTGATCTGTTTTTTCAGCTGGATACCTTCCAGGGAGGTACAGCGGCTGAGTGCTACATAGGCTTGTCCTCCGGCAAAGACACCACCGGTAAAGTCAATGATCACCCGGTTAAAGGTAAGTCCCTGGCTTTTGTGGATGGTTATGGCCCAGGCCAGCCGGATAGGGTACTGGGAGAAGGTACCCAGTAACTCTTCCTTAATCTCTTTTTTCTTCTCGTTGTATTTATAACAGATGTTCCGCCAGGAGTCTTTCTTTACGTCGTACTCTTCTCCGCTTTCGGTCACTACATAAATAGTACCCTCTTCATCTATACCACTGATTATGCCAATGGTCCCGTTCACCCACCGGCGGTCGTAATCGTTCTTAATGAAGATGATCTGTGCTCCCGGCTTTAGTTGTAACTCTTTTGCAGTGGGAAGACTGCTCTCCGGAAAATCTCCGGTTATTTCACCTTCGAACGTAATAGCCTCTCCGGGAAGTTCTGCCAGTTTTTTATCATTAATAAAATCTACATTGTCCCGCCGGGTAGCCAGGGTAATATACATCTCTGCTTCGGACTCTTTAATGGCGGTTCCGTAGCGGGTATTGAGTAGTTGAAGATCGGGGGAGCCTGCGGTATTGGTATGGATGTGGTCGAGTACCTGTACAAATACCCGGTCCTGTTGCCGGTACACTTTCTGTAATTCAACAGCTACCAGTTCCATCTCCCGGAATACTCTGGCCGAGAAGAAATAGGGAGTCGGGTAAAAACGGTGCAGGATCTCTTTTTCATCACTTTTAATAACCGGTTCCAGCTGGTATACATCTCCTACCAACAACACCTGTTTACCCCCAAACGGCTCCCGCATATTTTTCGAATATACTCTGAGAATACGATCAATAGCATCAATGATATCTGCTCTGACCATGGATATCTCATCAATAATTACCAGTTCCACATGGGCAAGTAGCTTGCGGTGTACTCGGGTATATTTGAAGAATTCGTGGATGCGTCCCCGCTGCAGGCTTAGGTTTGGGTCATCCGGTAGTAAAGGATAAAAAGGCAGCTTGAAAAAACTGTGTAGGGTACTACCTCCGGCATTGATGGCCGCAATACCGGTAGGGGCCAGAACCACATGCTTCTTTTTGATCGTTTCGCAAATGTATTTCAGGAATGTAGATTTTCCCGTGCCCGCTTTTCCTGTTAAAAAGAGCGACCGACGGGTATATTGGATCAATTTCAGGGCTTCCTGAAATTCATGGTTTTCCGTATCAATAATAAATTCTTTCTGTTCTGTGGCCATAACGTGGCACAAAGATAATCACTCGGCAGGTTAATCCCATCAAAAAAAGAGAATAATCTCTCTGCTTTTGACGTTTACCGGCTACTGGTCTTCTCTTTTCCGGAACGAACAATGTAGAGCCGATGCTTGTTTCTGAAGTAGGACTAAAACCAAAATAATATGAAGTTTTTTATCGATACTGCCAACATGGATGATATCCGTGAAGCATATGAAATGGGGGTGTTGGACGGAGTAACGACCAATCCTTCCCTGATGGCTAAAGAGGGGATCAAAGGAAAAGAGAATCAGCATCAGCATTATATTGATATCTGTGAACTGGTGAAGGGAGATGTCAGTGCAGAGGTGATCGCTACTACGTATGATGAAATGATCGCTGAAGGAAAAGAACTGGCTGCCCTGAATCCTTACATTGTAGTAAAACTTCCCTGCACACAGGATGGGATCAAAGCAGTAAAATATTTCAGTAGTGAAGGTATTCGTACCAACTGTACCCTTGTTTTTTCATTGGGACAGGCTCTGCTGGCTGCCAAAGCAGGGGCTACCTATGTTTCGCCTTTTGTAGGACGTCTTGATGATATTTCGAGTGACGGAGTAGGGTTGGTAGCCGGGATCGTTGATATTTATAGTATCTATGATTACAAAACCCAGGTGCTGGCTGCATCCATCCGTACTACTCAACATATTATCCAATGTGCCGAGGTAGGTAGCGATGTGGTAACCTGTCCTCTGGCTCCTATTAAAGGTTTATTGAAGCATCCACTTACGGATAGCGGCCTGGCTACCTTCCTGGCAGATTATCATAAAGTGAACGGTTAACTCATCCATCTTTCTATGATCTGAAAAAGGTATCCGGTAAGAATAACTTCTCCGGATACCTTTTTCAGGTTTCTTCCTCTCCTTCTGTCTGGTCTTCTGCCAGGAACGGCCTTTGCCTGCGAAACTCCAGCAGCGTTCCTTTTACATCCGCTCCTTCTATATTAGTTCCTTTCAGATTGGTCATTACCAATCCTGAGAATCGCATATTAGCATTTACCAGAATGGCATGATGCAGATTCGTTCCCATCATCTCTGCCCATTCCAGGTTAGCCCGGGTCAGGCTACAATTTTCCATATCTGCCCAGGAGAGATTAGCACCGGAAAGATTAATTTCAGAAAGATCACTGTTTTTCAGGTTTGCCTCTTCCAGGTTTGCCTCTTGCAGATTCATTGCTGTAAGCCGGGAACCGAATATAAGGACTCTTTTCAACGTTGCTTTTTCCGGAAAACAAAGATCGGACAGATCGAGGAATGAGAAATTTCCCCGTTGTCCTTTCTTTCTGTCGTCCAGCCAGAGTTGGTGGTGGGCATATATGGTATCCAGGTCTTCCTGCGAAATTTTCTGAAGATGGTCCATACGCAAAACTTTTAATCGTTATCCTCTTTCCCTGGTATTTTTATCCAGATTGATCTCATCTACTTCATCCTGAACATCTTCCACGGAATGTTTTTCTGTTTTCTCCTCTTCGGATACAGGAAGTACCGGATATCTCTCTTCCAGTTCTTCACGATTCATCTCTTCAGGCTGTTTTTGTTTCATGGTTGTCATATCTTGTTTTTTAAAGGGTGATATTCATTTATCGCTGGTCCGGATCATACTCATCGAACAACTCGGTAAGGTCCACAGAAAGTTCATCATACTCCTGCCTCCAGATATCCAGTATCTCTTTGGGAGTATCAGCCGGTGCATTATCAAGGCGATCCTTTGCTTCTGCTACTTCCCGTTCCAGTTCTTCTCTTCTGCTCATATCTGTTATACGTTAAAGATGATAGCCGGGAAATATTTTCTCTTTTCCGGTTATCGTGAATTAATCTCATTTCTACGGATTTTTATAATCCCTACATCTATTACATTTTTTGTACCATAAAGTTTAGACTTACAGGGATGGTTTTTAGGCTTTTTAAATAATTATTTTCCGGAAGGGTAGGTCTGCCGGGAAAATCCGACTGATAAATTGAGGGTACTACAGG
>JAJQBG010000022.1:27248-33623 GCA_021203405.1 Bacteroides sp. | reverse complement strand
AAATAGAGAAGGTTAAAAAGAGTAGGTTAGTCAGGATTTTATCTGTAGAGAAAAAGAACCGCGGTATACCTTCTGTCCGGAAGGTATACCGCGATATAAATTAATATGCTTTTCTGTAAAGCGCTTCGATATCTTCGATAGAAGTAGCACGTGGATTACCCCCTGTACAAACATCGTTGAAAGCGGCTACGGCCAGTTGAGGAATATCCTCTTCTTTTACGCCGATCTCCTTAAGCTTTTGCGGAATACCGATACTGGCGGAGAGAGTTTTTACAGCCTCGATTGCTGCCTGTACTCCCTCTTCCGTACTCATCCCGGCTACATCTACTCCCATTGCTTTGGCTATATCCTTGTATTTGGGAGCAGCGGGAGAATCCGCATTATATTCCATTACATAGGGTAATAAAAGCGCATTGGCTACCCCGTGCGGAGTGTCGTAGAAGGCTCCCAGCGGGTGAGCCATGGAGTGTACAATACCCAGGCCTACGTTGGAGAAGCCCATCCCGGCAATATATTGTGCCTGTGCCATGGCTTCGCGGGCAGCAGCATCCTGTCCGTTATCTACCGCGGCTTTCAGGTTCGCGGCGATCATTTCGATGGCTTTGAGTTCAAACATATCGCTCATAGCCCAGGCTCCCGGGGTTATGTAGCTTTCAATGGTGTGGGTCAGTGCATCCATACCGGTAGCGGCTGTTAATCCTTTCGGCATGCTGTACATCAGTTCCGGGTCGATAATGGCTACTGCCGGAATATCATTCGGGTCTACACAGACCATCTTCTTTTTGGCCTCTTCGTCAATGATCACGTAGTTGATCGTTACCTCGGCAGCCGTTCCGGCTGTGGTGGGAAGGGCAAACGTAGGAACGGCCTTGTATTTGGTATCCGCAGTACCTTCCAGCGATTTTACATCGGCAAAATCGGGGTTGTTTACTACAATACCTACTCCTTTGGCTGTATCAATGGCAGAACCTCCACCCAGTACCACGATGAAGTCGGCACCGGATGTTTTGTAAGCGGCTACTCCACTGGTTACATTGGCAATGGTGGGGTTTGCTTTTACATCGCTGAAGAGTTCGTAGGGAATGTTATTCTCTTCGAATACTTTCGTTACCTGACCGGCGATACCGAATTTGATGAGATCTTTATCTGTTACAAAAAAGGCTTTTTTAAAACCACGGCGGCGGGCTTCCTCAGCGATAACACTGCGGCAGCCGGCGCCGAAGTAAGAGGTTTCATTCAGAATAATCCTGTACATTCTTATTTACTTTAAAAAACTTGCTCAATCGTTTTAGTCAACTTCGGGGAGTCCGAATACCGGTACCAGTCCGTCTAATTGTTCGTCGGTCATTCCTTCCGGTTCTTCACCGGCTTGTTTGGCATAGAAATAGATTTGTGATGATTTGGAGAGTGTATCGATCATATCGAATGTTTCAATGATATCTTCTCCCACGGCTAAACATCCGTGTTTTTCCCACATTACTACATCGTGCTTAGCCAGCTCTTTGATAGTAGCGGTAGCCAGATCCATGGTTCCGGGTATCTCGTAAGGAATGATACCCACACCACGGGGAACGATGATACGGGTTTCAGGGATCATAGACCATAGCATACGGCCCAGTACACCGGGTTGCAGGAACTTTTTAACGTGTGTAAGTGCGATCAGGTCGGTGGGATGGGTATGGCAGACTACTTTGGTATCACATCCTCTTACCGAACGCATGTAGTTATGCATGGAGAGGTGCGAGGGAAGTTCCGAAGTAGGAGCTATGTCGTTATCAGCAATGATATCGTAAGCATCTCCGGCTTCATTCAGGCGGATGATGGATCCGTTCTCCATCGGCTTCTGTGCTACATACCGCATACGGCGTCCTGTGCCTGTTACAAAGAAATAGTGACCGGCCAGGGCATCGAATTTTGCAGGAAGTGCTACGGTGCGCAGAGCAGGACGGTTCTTATCCAACTCGTCCATGAACTCTGAAACATTCACAGAGATATTACCTCCGTTACGTTCGGCCCATCCGCGTTCCCACAGATAACCGGCTACTTCCGCGATCTGACCTACCTGTACGGCAAGTGCTTTGTTGCTTTCTAAAATTGAAGTCATAATTTAATGAATATATTTATTTAAAGTTTACGCTTTACGCTTGTGCAATGGCTACTACAATGATCGAAGAGATCAGTACAACCAGTCCGAGTATCAGTACGCCAATAGTGGTGTTGCTTACCCCTTTCCACTCTTTCAGTACAATTCCCCATACATTGGAGAAAGTAACGTTGAGGGACATCAGGATACTCCAGGAGAAGGCCAGTAGCAGTGGGCTTTCGATGAGGAAGCTTTTTCCCATTTCCAGTCCAAAGAACTGTGAGTACCACAATACACCGGCCAGGGCGCAAAATAAGATATTATTCAGCAATGTTCCCTTGTTGACAGAGAAATATTGTCCGCCTGTATTGTTTTTAATATTTTGCTGGATGCAGTAGGCCGCGTTGGTCAGGAATCCTCCGAAGGTGACCAGGAAGATCACAGGAAGTCCGGCATAGAGTGCATCTACACCTCCCAGGATACCGGCTACTTTGATGGGTGTACCCGCATCCAGCCCTAAGGCGAAACAGGCACTCATGACCCCGGCCAGCAGAGCTACCAGTAATCCTTTGGTCAATGCAAAGTCTTTCACTGCTGCTCTCTTTTCCTCTTCGGTCATGTTCTTGGAACGAAGGCTACCGGCATAACCGATAATGGCGATACCCGCCAGGGTGATGCATACACCGATCAGCAGGGTCAGCCCGGTTCCGTGCAATAAGTCTGTACCGGCGAACAGCGCCGGAAAGAGGGTACCGAAAGCGGCACAGGTACCCAGGGAGATACTTTGTCCCAGGGCGACCCCGAGGTAGCGCATACTGAGTCCGAAGGTAAGGCCGCCGACTCCCCAGAGTACTCCGTAGAAGATAGCCATTCCGGCACCTCCCACACTCCACAGTTCAAACAGGTTACTGCCTGCGGGAATACCCAGAGAAGCTCCCAGAAGCGGGAATACCAGCCAGGCAAAGATGCCCTGTATCAGCCAGAAGCACTCCCAGGACCAATCTTTTACTTTGTTGATCGGTACATACGAACTACTCTGTCCGAAGCTACCGATAGCAATGATCAATAATCCGATAATTGTATTCATGTGTTTGTACTATTAGAACGACAGATACCGTAACGGGAAGTAACGCGCGGTTACTCCCCGAAACGGTATTCCATCCCTATCAATCAATTTATCGTTTTGAAGTAACTTCTGCTTCGTATTTCTGGATATCGTAGATGTACTCTTCGCCTACGCATACGTTGTTTTTCAGACAGAACATGTCCCAAACAGCGTTCCAGGGAAGGTTCTTCGCTTCTTCCAGCAGAGCCAGGCGTTCGAAGAGCTGATCGTTCGCTTCGTATTCTCTCAGTTGAGCGATGGGTTCCAGCAGAGCCTGGAGGAAACATTTCTGAGTAGCACGGGTACCTACTACATAGGCACCGATACGGTTGATAGATGCATCGAAATAGTCCAGGCCAATATTAACCCGATCCAGGGCTTTGCAACGGATGATCTCTTTAGCCAGATCCAGTGTATCGTCGTTCATGGTGGTTACGTGGTCTGAATCCCAACGGATCGGACGGCTTACGTGAAGCATGATCTCCGGAGTGAAGAGCAGCAGGGAAGAGATCTTGTCTGCAATGCTTTCAGTGAGGTGGAAGTGACCTGTATCCAGGGTAACGATCTTGTTATTCTTCGCACCATAACCCAGGTAGAAGTCATACGAACCTACTGTATAGCTTTCAGCACCGATACCGAAAAGTTTGGCTTCGATACAGTCTTTCATGTTATCGTATTTGGTTGCAAAGATCTCATCGAGTGAGTCTTTCAGAAGCTGACGATAAAGCAGACGGTTTACAGTCTGGTCTTTGCTACCGTCGTGTACCCAAAGGTTCATTACACAAGGGCTTCCCTGGTATTTACCCATGGCTTCGGCAATAGCACGGCTTCTCTTAGTGTGCTCGATCCAGAAATCGCGGATCTCTTTATCGGGATTAGCCAGTGTCAGGCTACCGCTTTTCGGATGTGAGAAAGAGGTCGAGTTGAAATCAAGTTTCAGACCGCTCTCTTTCGCCCACTGCATCCAGCTTTCAAAATGTTTCGGTTCAATCTGGTCGCGATCCACAAATTCACCACCAAAATCACCGTAAATAGCGTGCAGGTTTAAACGGTGCGAACCCGGTATATAAGAGGCAGCTTTCAGAATGTCGGCACGCAACTCCTCCATGTTACGGGCTTTACCCGGGTGGTTACCGGTTGCCTGAATACCTCCGGAGAGTTGTCCGTCGGGATTTTCAAATCCGGTTACGTCATCCGCCTGCCAGCAATGCAGGGAGATAGAGATCTTCTGCATATCTTCCAATGCTTTTTCTACATCTACTCCAACGGCTGCGTAACGTTCAACGGCTACTTCATAAGCTTTTTTGATCAATTCTTCTTTCATGATATTTTCTGTTATTTAACTAGTTAATAAAAATCGTTTTAAGCGTTAATCTTCTCTGTATACTTTCATATAGGTTTCGTAAGCAGCTTCCCACTCTTCCGGATGTTCCGGCTTAAAGTAGGCTGTTTCGATCCCTTGAGCGATCATTTCGCGCATATTACTGATATTCTCTACCAATCCCGCTGCTTTGGCCTGCAACATGATATTACCAATGGCGGTGCCTTCGGACGGACCTGCTACTACGGGCACTCCGGTCGCATTGGCTGTAAACTGGTTCAGCAGGTTGTTTTTAGAACCTCCGCCAATTACATGCAACTTTTCAATCGGGAACGGAGCCATAGCTTGCAGATAGCCGAATACCTGTTTGTAGCGCAGGGCAAGGCTGTCGAAGATACAGCGGGTCAGTTCGCCGGGGCTGGCAGGAACACACTGTCCGGTCTTCTCACAATAAGTCCGGATGGCTTCGATCATGGAGTCCGGATTGGCAAAGCATGCAGCGTCCGGATTAATGATACTCTGGAAGGCCGGTACTGCCAGCGCTGCATCAATAAGTTCCGGGTAGGAGTAGTTCTCCGTAGCTTCCCACTCTTTGCGGCAACGTTCCAGCAGCCACATGCCACAGATGTTTTTCAGGAAACGGGTGGTACCTTCAATGCCTCCTTCGTTGGTGAAATTCTTATTGTAACTCTCCTGGTTAATAATAGCGTCTTCTACTTCAATTCCCATGAGTGACCAGGTACCTGAGCTCAGGTAAGCGAAGTTCTTGTTCTTTGCCGGTACGGCAGCTACGGCCGAGGCTGTGTCGTGTCCCGCCACGGCAATCACCGGTACAGCACCCAATCCCGTCTGTTTCTGTACTTCTTCACTCAGTTCTCCTATTCTTACACCCGGGAATACAAAGCGACCGAACTGATCTTCGCGGATGTTGATCGCATCCAGCAACTCTTTCTCAAATTTTTTTGTGCGTGGGTTGAGCATCTGTGAAGTAGAAGCGATGGTGTATTCCGTTACCATTTCCCCGGTAAGCATATAGGAAAGGGCATCCGGCATAAAAAGTATCTTGTCCGCTGCTTCCAGGGCCGAACATTTGCGACGGCTCAATACCGATAACTGGAACAGGGAGTTGAAATTCATGAATTGAATACCGGTACTATCGTATACCTTCTCTTTCGGTATATCCTTGAAATACTCTTCCATTGCACCTACGGTATGCGGATCACGATAACAATAAGGATTACAAAGCAACTCTCCGTCTTTGCCTACAAAGACAAAGTCCACGCCCCAGGTATCGATACCGATCGATTCAATCTGAATATTTTCACGGGCTACTTTTTTCAGGCCGTTGATAATTTCCTGGTACAGGGCATAGATGTCCCAGTAAAAGTGTCCGTTTGTCTCTATAATATTGTTAGGGAAGCGGGTCAGCTCCTGCATCTCCATTTTGCCATCAGCGATGGTTCCTAAAATGGTGCGTCCGCTGGTTGCTCCCAGGTCTACTGCAAAAAAGTGTTGGTTTGCCATTTGGGTATTTATTTTAGTATAAAGGTTCGTGCTGTACAGGTATGATAATACATTATATAAGGGGAGTTATAAGAACAGTTCTGCGTGTGTGAAAAACTCAGCACAGGAATAAATAACCTGGTTGTTCCTGTCCGTGGACGGGATACATGTGTGGGGATACAACGTGTTTTCCAAACGTTTTTCATGGCAATGGTCTTATGTGATCCTTCTGTTTTATCATTGGTACGTTACAAAAATAGAGGTTTCGGTTGATTTTCCGAATGTATTATTTGACAGTATGACTGTAAATTTTGGTTTTATGTACTCTTAGTACAGAAGTATTTAGTATATAATAAGGGGAAG
>JAJQBG010000022.1:0-27238 GCA_021203405.1 Bacteroides sp. | reverse complement strand
TGAGAGGATAAAGCTCTGCCTTACTCTTTTTTAATCATATATTGGATTTAGTAAAGAGAATTTTCCAGATTTGCAAAAAACAGCTTTGCACAAACAAAGTACCATTCACTTCTTCATCATACAATCAATTATGTTCAGAGAGTATTATCTATATGATATCCCCAGTGAAAAAGGAAAGTTAGTTGGATAAGTTTACAAAAGTATCCAACCAACTTTCCTATATAGATGCTTATTAAATAATACTCTGCCGACAATAAAGCTGGCAGGGTATGGTTTAATTATGGATAAAGATATAGAAATTCAGATAAGTAGCAAAAGCGATCCAGATTATATAAGGAATAAACAGGATACTGCTCCACAGAGATACCCGGTAACTACGCATTGCATATACCACCAGTACTATTTCTAGTGCTACAATATTGATCAGTGCCCAGAACGGACTGTGGAAATAGAAAAACAGCACACTCCATATAAAATTGAGGAATAACTGTACAATGAATAAGTGCGGTAAATAATCCTGCATAGTCCTTTTCCGGTCAAGGATCAATCCCAGAGAGAGGCCCATACACAGATATAGAAAACTCCAGGCTACAGGAAATACCCAGTCGGGGGGGGTTAAGGAGGGTTTATTCAGGTAAGGATACCAGTTCTCCAGCGAATCTGTTTGCAAACCGGCAGCGATAAATCCTACTGCGAAACAGAGCAGTACAGGAAGTAAATAAATTAATATTCTATTTTTCATCTTTCCTTTTTTCTTTTAAACATCCGGGGTGAAAGAATGTTTGTAACCTTGTTGCACTCTCTTCTTTTTACCCTTTTTTGTAAATAAAATGAAATGATTGTTTTGCGATAAAAACGAGCGTTTAGCAGGAACATTTTTTAGAAAATAAAAAAGAACTTTTCTGGATTTAATAGCTGAAACAGGTATTGCATACAGACAGGTTATTGTCTCTTTTTCAGGTCCGGGATCTGCGTTGTTCCGAAAGTGACAATTCTCCTTCTCAGAGTTAGGTCTTATCATCTTATATTCCCCTTTTTATATTCTATAGTATGTATTATAGGATCGAAGACAAGTAATGTAACATTTGTTGCATTACTTGTAACATGCGGACTATACCCGGATTGTTATATAGATTAACTTTGTTCCCGGCCTTAGATGTTACAGTATAGTAAAAAAGGAAAAGGTTCGTGATCATCCGGGGCTGAAATGAAACACGAAATTTATTTATTAATTCTTAAAGCTATGAGACACGCATTAAATGATGCCCGAAAAAGAAGGCATTTTTCACTTTTTGTGAAAGAATTTCTTTTTCGTTCCTTTATGCCTCGCCTTTGCATGAAAGTCCATTTAGTCAGTGGTCTGTTCTTGTTATTCCTGCTTTTTTTCTGGTAAGTTGTACGGATAACAATGACGACTACTACAAAAGACCCGATTGGCTGGAACCTCCCGTCTATGAGGTACCCCAGGAGAGAGGTAATTTTACAATGTACCTGCAGGCTGTAGACAAAACCCTTTACAGCCAGGTAGTACGCGGATCGGGAAACTACACTGTTTTTGCTCCCAACGATGATGCTTTTCAGAAATTTCTGAATGAGAAAGGGTATAAGTCGGTAGATGAAATCCCGGTAGAAGAACTCAATAAGATCATAGGCTACTCATTAGTTTATAATAAGTTTGAATATAGCCGTCTGGGAGATGCTATTGTAAGTAATGCCTGGGTAGAGGGTACCGGTATGCGCAAAATGACCTCTTATTATAAGACTATTTATAAAGAGAAGGTCAGAGGGGCAGAGCATTGGGTCGTTGATATTGATAACAAGGGAAGTAATGTAAATATTTATACTCCTTACCGGGGGATACCCATATTTACCAGCAGCTTTATGAATAGTAATTCCTTAGGGGAATTGGACTATACTGCTTTTTATCCTCAGACTAATTATACAGGAGCCAATGTAGCAGCCGGAGAGATCGTGAACCGGGACATATATGCCGAAAATGGTATTATTCATGAAGTTTCAGCTGTCCCTTATCCATTGAAGAATCTGGATGAGATGTTGAACGGAGATGAGAAGTATAGTAAATTCCGTGAATTCTTATACTATGAGATAGCTGGTACTCCCCGTTATGTACTTTACGAAGAAGATGTGGCACTGGCTGAGGAGTATAAAAAGATCTATCCGGATAGTGCTATTACCACTATATTTAAAAAGGAGTTCGCAACGATCCCTTATAGTTTGAACCGGGAGAATTATACCTCCAACAGTTTGCGTTATGAACAGGGCGGTTATACGTTGATCGTTCCTTCCAACGAGGCTGTAGAAAAGTTTTCCCGGGAAACGCTTTATAAATATACCGATAATCTGGAATTACTTCCTGTAGAAGTTTTCGATTATTTCCTGAAGGCGCATATGGGTGATATGTTACTCTGGCCTTCCCATTATAAAATGACGCAAAACTCCAACGGCGAATATCTCAATGGAGAGGGACGGAATGGCCCTGATTTTCTGGAAGGTAGCATCCAAAAGGCTGTAATGGCCAGTAACGGTTTCTTTTATTATACCGATGATGTAATTAAAAGTAAATACTTCGAAACGGTTTATGCCGAATTCCTTATTAATCCTGCCTTTAGCTGGCTGGATGATGCCTACTCTATGGCTTTGAAAACAGAGTTTATGAAGAGTAAAATTACTTCTCAATCCAATGTGAGTTATACTCTTTGTCTTACTCCCAATACTGTACTGGCAGCAGATGGGTTTGTATACAACTCCGGGGATGGCTCCTTTACCCATTCGGATGGTGCCAATGTATCTACCCGGCTGGATCGTATTATCCGTCAGGGAGTTTTTTCCGTACCTCAGCTATCCCACTTGAATTCAAAGAAACTCTTCCTGAATATAATGGCTATGGCTTTGCCGTCAATCAATATGGCGATATGATCCGCTACAGGAATGAGAATGACAAAACCTATTTACAGGCTATCGGTAATATTATAGAGAACCAGGAGGTAGAACTTACCTATAACGATACCTATAACAATGGATTCGTATATACAGTTGATAAAGCCCTGGAATATAGTGCCCGCAACACTCTTGCCGGAGATGCCCGCTGGAGTAACCCGAGTCTTTATGAGTTTATTCAGGAGTATGTAGCTCAGAATCCGGAAGCAAGCCTTTTTCTGGACTACCTGAACGCTACCCGTGTCAGCAGTGATGGAAATATTTCCAGAGTAGGTACAGGAGCCTATACTATACTTTTTCCTTCCAATGCATCTATCCGTGGGTTGATAGATCAGGGAATATTGGTAGAACCCGACTCTCCTAAGCTCAATCAGAGCAGTACGGAATTCGATAATGAGATGCGTAACAAAGTGTCCAACTTTGTATTGACTCATTTCCTTTCCGGATATGTAATGCCGGATGATGGTCTGCCGGGTATTATGATCTCCAACGGTAATTATTACGAAGATGGTTTACGGGTAAACTCAACCCTGCGTGTAACCGAGGCCGCTCTGGGCGTTGTAAACGAAAGGATGTTTGTCGATGTATCCAAACAAGGAGGACGACTGGCATTCTCTCCGCGGGATTTCTCTGAAGACGGTAAAGTGCTGATCA
Source organism: Bacteroides sp. (assembly GCA_021203405.1). Classification (GTDB taxonomy): domain Bacteria; phylum Bacteroidota; class Bacteroidia; order Bacteroidales; family Bacteroidaceae; genus Bacteroides. The sequence goes on along the minus strand of JAJQBG010000022.1, from coordinate 23,626 downwards.
GTGGTATTGGAGGAGGCGTGGTCATTCCCGGTCTTACCCATAGTAACTATATCGGTCCACGTTCCGTATTCCACCTGATAGATGGCTATCTGCTCTTTGAAGCCAATATTACCGAATGAATTCAATAAAAATAAATAAGAATCTATGAAAGGAGTCTTTAAAATATATATCCTGTTTATCTCTCTGGTACTGCTATCCACAGGAGCGCTGGCACAAGCCGGACGTTCTATGATCCAGGGGACCGTAACCTCTTCTACCGACGGAGAGGGCTTACCGGGAGCTACTGTGCTGCTGGTCGATAAAGATGACCGTGTAATGACACACGCTATTACCGATCTGGATGGGAACTACAGTTTGCTCACCGAAATAAGAGAGGGAGATAAGCTCAGAGTAAGCTATACCGGTTTTAAACAGCAGGATGTACCGGTACGCAACCGTACTAATATCCATGTAAAGCTCGAAGAAGATGCCATCATGTTGGGTGAAGCCGTTATTGTTGCCCAACGTTTGGTAGACAATGGTATGATGAGTATTAATGAGCGTGATATGACTATTGCTGCTACCCGTGTATCCATGGCCGATCTGGCAGATAACACGGCTGCTGCTAGTATTGACGATGCTTTGCAGGGCCGTATTGCCGGGGTGGATATTACCGGAGGTTCCGGAGCTCCGGGTACCGGTATGTCTATCCGTATCCGTGGTACCAGTTCTATCAATGGTTCGGCCCAACCCCTTATTGTGGTAGACGGTTTTATCTTTGATACCGAAATATCCGATGATTTCGATTTTGCCGCAGCTGACGAAGAAGAGTATTCCCAGATGCTTAGTATTGCGCCTGAAGATATTATGGAGATCACTGTACTCAAGGATGCCTCTGCAACCGCTCTTTACGGTGCCCGTGCCGCCAACGGAGTATTGCAGATCATTACCAAACGAGGTACAAAAGGTAAACCCAAGGTATCTTACACCTTTAAAGGAATGGTGTCACAAAAGCCTACTACCATCCCTACGCTGGGTGGATCGCAGTATGTTACTATGGTACAGGAGGCCTACTTTAACAATACCCGACCTTACTCACCAATAGATCGTCCCGAACTGGCTTACGATATCAATCAGCCTTACTATTTCTATAACTACTCGCAGGATACCGACTGGTTTGACGAGGTTACCCGGCGCGGACTGGTTCACGATCATACTCTGTCCGTTACCGGAGGGGGTGATAAAGCCAAATATAATCTTTCCCTGGGGTATTATAATAACCAGGGTACTACCATCGGTACGGCACTTCAACGTATCAATACCCGTCTGAATGTCGATTATGATGTGTCGGAGAAGATATCTTTCAAAGCAAGCTTTACATACGTTCACAACGATAACGATAAAAACTATGTAACCTACTTAAGTAGTGGTAGTGATGTAACTAACGCGGCATTTACCCGTATGCCCAATATGAGTATTTATGAGTATAGTGAGCAGGGAGTACTTACCGGCAATTATTTTTCGCCGCTTAATTCACCGCTGGGTAACTGGACCGGTAAAAGTGCTAATAATCCTTACAATCCGGTTGCTATGGCTAACGAAGGAGAACATAAATTTATATCAGACCGTATCACCTCCAACCTGAGTGTACGTTACCGTCCGGTAGATTGGTTTCGTTATCAGTTGGATGTGGGACTGGATATGCTTAATGAAAAGAAAACCGCTTTTGTTCCCCAGACAGCTACCGGCCGTCCGTGGAATGAAGTAACCGTAAACCGTGCCGACGATTATGATGGAGAGGCTTTTGTGCTCCAGACTAAAAACCTGGTAACCTTCTTACCAAAGTTAGGTGATAAAAATTCCCTTACCATTCTTTTGGGGAACAGTACTTACGATAAATCCAATTATACCTATAAAGTAACTTCTGCCAATACAGCCAGTCCTTATTTGACAGATCCCTCTAACCCTTCCCGGGTAAATGGTGCTGAAATTGTAGGGATCAATTCCGGCTCCAGTATGCTCCGTACGGTAGCTTTCTTTGGAAACGCGGAATATAAACTACTCGACCGGTATGTGATCAACGGTAGTCTCCGTTCCGACGGTGACTCGCGTTTTGGCAAAGAACACCAGTGGGGTACCTTCCCCAGTGCTTCACTCCGCTGGCGTATCTCCGGTGAGCCCTTTATGCGTTGGGCTGATAAATTTATGGACGATTTCAGTATACGTGCCAGTTGGGGGATAAACGGAAACTCTCCCAAAGCCAGCTACGGGCATATCGGACTTTACGATATTTACGACTACTCCTATCTGGGCGAAGTGGGTACCTATTTGAAAAACATGGAACTATCCGATCTGCGCTGGGAACGTACTACCCAGCAAAACCTGGGGATTGATCTCTCTGTTCTTAACAACCGTCTCCGCTTTGGAGTAGATATTTATAAAAAACGTACCAACGACCTCTTTTTCTCCAACCTGGGTATTCCTACCAGTACCGGTTATTCCAAACTAAATATGAACGTAGGTACTATGGATAACCAGGGGTGGGAGCTTTCTATCAATACCATTCCGGTACGTGGGCGTAATTTAAGAGTAAGTTTTAACTTTAACATTGCCCGTAACCAGAACTATATCCGTGAGATATCCGAACTCTATCCTATGGAGAAGGGGACCGGACTCTCTAACGGAGATTACCTGCGCCGGTATGAGATCGACCAGCCTATGGGCTCTATCTATGGCTATAAATACGATGGCGTTTACCTCAATAAAGATCAGACCATTGCCCGTGATAAGAACGGTGAAAAGATATATACCTACGATGAGTACGGTCATTCAGTACCTGTCCGGATGTGTTTTGGTTATCCCAGTATCGATTATGAATTCCAACCGGGTGATGCCCGTTACGTAGATATCAATAACGATGGGAATATTGATTACCAGGATATTGTTTATCTGGGTAATACCAATCCTAAATTTACCGGTGATTTTGGTCCTACTGTTACTTATAAGGATTTTACAGTAAGTGCCTTCTTTAACTTCCGGTATGGAAATAAGATTGTAAACTCTACCAAGATCACCCTGGAATCGATGAGTAGCTACAATAATCAGAGTACAGCTACCCTTCGTAGATGGCGACACGAATATGAAAACGAAGCCGATGCTCCTTCCGATCTTCTGCCCCGTGCCCTGGCTGCCGGTTACAATCGTCTGGGTTCTGACCGATTTGTAGAAGATGGCTCTTTTCTGCGTATGAAATCACTCTCCATCAAGTACCAGGCAAACCGTAAATGGTTGACTAAAAACACACCCTTTACCCGAGCCCATGTAACCCTGCTGATGAGTAACCTGCTTACCTGGACCAGGTATACCGGACAAGATCCTGAAATTAATATGAGGAATGATTTTAACGGTGGATACGACTCTGGCAGAGTACCTCGTACCAAAGAGTTTACCCTTTCATTAAGTGCTGAATTTTAATTATAGTAAGATATGAAACAATATAAATATATAATCACACTTCTGGTAACCTGTCAGTTATTATTTACTACAGGTTGCAGCGACTGGCTTCATCTGGTACCTGAAGATGGTGTATCCATCCGGGAGTACTGGAAAACCAAAGAGGATGTCCGTTCGGCTATGAACGGGATCTATGCCTCTATGCTGGCTGACGGTACTGTAAAAGGGATATTCCTGTATGGTGAAGGCCGGGCTGATATTATAGGAGAGTATAACCGTACCAATGCCCGTATGCTAAAAATTATAGAGGGAGAGCTGGAAGCTGATAATGCAGAGTTAAACTGGAGTACCTTTTATACTACCATAAACCTCTGTAATACCCTGGTAGAGTATGCGCCTCTGGCTTTTGAAAACGACAATACCTTCACTCAAAAGGAGCTTGACCAGTATGTGGCACAAGCTATAACCGTACGTAACCTGATGTATTTTTATCTGGTACGCGCATACGGTGATATCCCTTTTTCACTGGAGCCTTATGTAGATAGTTCCCGTCCCTTTGTACTGGCTAAGAGCGATAAAGAGGAGATCGTAAAAAGCCTTATCAGCCACCTGGAAGCTCTGAACCAGACAGGAAATGAAAAATTACCCTTTCCCGACGCCAAAGCAGACCCTGCACAAAATAAGGGTCGGGTCAATGTATATACACTGAAAGCTCTGTTGGCTGATCTTTATTTATGGAATGAGCAATATGAGGAGTGTATACGGCAATGCGACCAGATCCTGAACTCCAATATGTATAGCCTGATTCCCATAGGACGGGAAATGAAAGGTGGTAATGAGGAAGATGAAGATGAGGAAGTAGAAGAAGAGCCCGTTTATTATGTGGCCAATGAAAGTGATATCAATAATCTTTTTCTCTCCCTTTATGTAAATGGAAATTCCGTAGAGAGTATTTTTGAACTTCAATTTAGTGTGGAAAAGACTAATCCTCTGTGGACCTATACTAACCGAAGTAACGGATGGCTGATCGGTAAAAGTGAAACCTTCTCTGACTATCTGTTCCCGGTCAGTGAGATCAGTACTGATTTTAAGGATATCCGAGAAAGTGTCTCACTGCTTAGTAACCAATATATCTGGAAATATGTAGGTCTGGAAAGAGGAGTCAATAATCCACGTACTCAGCAAACGATGGAAGGTAACTTTATTATCTACCGTCTGGCAGAAATTTACCTGATGAAAGCCGAAGCTTTAACTCAGCTGGGGATACAAAACGAAAGTCGGGAGCGACTGGAGGAGGCTTTTGCTGCTTTACAAATAATCAGGACGCGTGCCAATGCTACGGAAACTACTGATATGATCGGGGAGAATGAGGTTTTCAGTGGTGAAGTGCTGGAAGAGTTTATCCTATGGGAGCGTGCCCGTGAATTTACTTTCGAAGGTAAGCGCTGGTTTGATGTACTTCGCCATGCCAGACGAAATAACTATGCAAATCTGAACTATCTTATTGAACTGGCTGGTCGTAGTGCTCCTGCCGATAAAGTGCGATCATTACAAACGAAGTACCAGAATGTAAATAGCCACTATTTCCCGCTTCCGCAAACCGAAGTAGAGTCAAACGCTCTGCTTGAACAGAACGAATTTTATGCTAACTAAAAATATTGTACTATGAAAAACAGAGAATTAGTTGTAAGAATATATATCAGGCGTACTCTTTTCTTTTTTTAGGAATTAGTCTGTTATGGTTTACTTCCTGTAAAGATGAATTGGAAGATACGTTATATCGTACTTCGGACGATCAGACCATTGTGGAATACCTGGAGGATGAAGAAAACGGATTGACCGATTTTCTGGCACTGGCTGAAAGAGCCAAATACCGGGGTATGTTACAGACGTATGGTACTTATACCTGCTTTGTACCGACTAACGAAGCTTTACAACGTTATTTCAGGGAAAATGCACTTACTCTGGAAACGATCTCCCTGGAAGATGCTCAGGCACTGGTGGGTATTCATGTGGTGAACGATACCCTGACAACTGCCGATTTTGTGGATGGCCGCCTGCCTACTGCTACGATTCGTAAACAATACCTGACTACTGCTACCAAGGCAGAGCAGGGTGAAGTATATATTGAAGTAAACCGGCAGGCCCGTATTACCCAAAAAGATGTGCTTCTTACCAATGGCTATATCCATGTAATAGATAACATGCTGGAAGAGGCAACTAAAACTCTGGCTGAAACTATCCGTGAACTTCCGGATGGAGAGTTTTCCATTATGAAAGACCTGCTGGAAGATACCGGATTCTACCAGGTGCTGGAAGAACAAAAGGATAGCTTATGGTATACCTACTTTTTACAATGTAACCAGGTGTTTTATGATCTCAATATTGAAACCCGTCCCAAGCTTCTGGATCGGTTACGAGAGGAAAGCCCGGATCTGGAAGATGCCCGGCTTCTGCGTAATTTTGTTCAATATCATTGTACTTCTGGGCGTAATTATGTAACCGATCTGATGGTTGCTTCCGCTCTGAATACGTATGGCTCCACTCAGGTACTTACCGTACAAATGGACAAGGAAAATAATGTATTGATCAATGAATTTAAACAGGGAGAGTTTGATGAGGATGGGGTTCCGGTTGATCGTAATAGTATCTGGACCGATCTTACCTGTGTCAATGGTGTGATCCATGAAGTAATGGGGCAGATCGAAATAAAAAATCGTAAACCTTATCGGGTATATTTTGATCTGGCCGACCAACCTGAGATCAGAGCGCTGTCCGGATTCCGTAAAAAGTTATCAACCGCAGTGGTTCATACTTTTTATGTAGATGAACTCTCTGAGGTGAGATTTGGCGGACAGAATAATCCTTCGGTAGCCTACTATTGTGTTCCATGGGATAAAAATAAATTGGATACTCAGTATTATTATGGCGATTTTTTACAGATCCGTATAGCAAGCAATGCAACGCACTGGATAGAGTTTACCACTCCCTTGCTGGTAGAAGGAAATTACAATGTTTGGTTAGGTTGGGGGAGAATAAATAACTCGGGAAGTGTTAAAGCTATTTTTAAGCAGGAAGGTGAAGAAGATCAGGAGTTAACTAATATTATTCAGTTGAATACCTGGCAGGAATCAACGAATTCAGATTATTATAGTGGAGGTAAAGTAGATGATGAGAAACTTTTACAGGAAACCGGGCTTAAACACTATACTGCCTATTCTTTAGCAAGCCGACATCCTATGATGCAGGTCGGTACTATCAATGTAGCCACTACCGGCCGTCATATTATTCGCTTTGAAAATTGTGGTGGGGGTAATCCCCAGAACTGGGATCTTCTCCAGTTTATTCCTATTGATGAAGATCAGGTATGGCCTAAAGTAGATGTAGATGGTAACTGGATCTATGAAAGTACTCCAGTATGTGAAATAGCCCCTTATGATAAAGCCTGTCCGGAAGAGAATAACTAATAATACAAACACGTTTGAATATGAAGATAAAAAGAAACTCTTTACTCCTGATCGTTATCATTACACTTTTTTTACAGGCTGTAATGACCAATGGGATGATCATATAAAGGTAGAAAATAAAGATCTTTCGGGTACTCTATTAAATGCGCTGAAAGAACGGGAAGAATTTTCGGTTTTCTATACTATGATTATGGAAACCGGATATAATATCCTGCTTGAAGGAGAAAACCGACTAACTGTTCTGGCTCCTGCCAATGAAGTATTGGCAGATTATTCTTTAGAGAGCCAGGAAGAGAAAATGGCCCTGATCAAAAACCATATAGCTTACTTATCCTATAATGCCGAAACACTTTCGGGTATGAATACCCTTAAAATGTTAAACGGTAAAAATCTGGATCTTTCTATTTTTACATTTAATACTGCTAAGGGAAATATAGCCTGTAATAATGGTATTATCCATCCGGTGAATAAGGTTGTACAACCTGCTTTCAATATCCTGGAATATCTGGAAACACTTACAGGTACTCATCCACAGATAGATACTCTCTTTTTACATACCCGGAAAATAATGGATATGGAGAATAGTATTCCGGTAGGATTAACCGAAGAGGGGTTAACCAAATATGATACGGTATGGGTGTATCCGAATCATTTTCTGGATCAGTTTGATCTGGGTAACGAAGATGCGAATTATGAGTTTGTGCTCCTGGAAGATGAAAACTACCGGACACTTACAAGGAAATATCATAAATATATGCTTTATCCCACTGAGCAGCAAACTGACTCTATCATTACTGATGAGTTAATACGCGACCTGGTATTTTTTCCGGGTAGTCCTACAGCGGTAAGTGGTATTGAAGTGGATTTTAGTAATTCCGAATTAGTTAACCAATATACAGCCTCTAATGGAACGGTAAAAATAATGAGGGGAGTCGATATCCGTATAAAGGACAATAAAATAAAAGAGATCTACATTGAAGGAGAAGATCTGGTTAGTTCTTTCAATCCTGAACATGTTTTTATTCGTTCTCATCTTCCCTGGGCCCGTGGAGGGAAAGATGTGATCGTTGCTTCCCGTTATGAGCAGCGGGTTGATACACTGGATGCAGAAGGAAATCCCTATACTGCTACTAATAGATTCTTTTGGAAAGGCACTTCCAATGCATATGCTAACGGTTTCAATTTTTATCTGGAATATAAAGTCCGGCTTAATTCTAATGTCGATTATGATATTTATTGGGTAGCCAACGATGATTTTGATATTCATATTATAGACAATCCTGTTTACCGGGAGGATACTCTCCAACTTTACCAGAAATTGTATATCTCTCTTCCGCATGAAGAGCCTCTAAGACGGGATGACTCCGGTAAGATTTACAATAATTATAACGATTCATTGGTTTTTGTCGGGCATTCGGTAGCCTGCACTGCACCCAGGGAGGTAAAACTGAAAAAGTATTATTTTGACCAGAGTACCGACAGGCAGTTTGCCACCCGGATCTATGAAGGAGAAAATAGTCAGATACTTTCCGTATCAAAGATGGGAGAAAGTACTTTCTATGTATGCAATACTGCTGTTAGTAAAATAAATCTTGCCAGTAATTATGCCGGCTTTATTTTCCTGGATTATATACGGCTGATCCCCCGTATAGAAGAGGAGTAAAAATTATACAAAAAATAAAACAATATGATACGATATAAATCTATACTATTTGTAATCGTCTGTATATTGGCTCTTATGGTGAATGCCCAGGAAGCTCCTGCAGACAACCTGCGTGTAACCGGCCGTGTGCTGGATGCCTCTACCCTGGCACCCCTGCCCGGCATGAGGCTCTCTGTGCCGGGAGTAAGTGCTGCTATGACCGGCAATGAAGGACAGTTCTCGCTCCGGGTTCCCCCCCAAAGATGTAGAGATCACAGTAACCGGCCCGGGCTATCAACAGAAACTGGTTGCCGTAAAAGGACGTGATCATCTGGAAGTCTTTTTGCATGAAGAAGGGTATAACACCGTTTTTAAAAGTGTGCTAACCCCACTGGGTGAAGTAAATAACAGCCATATTACCCATGCCGTATCTATGTATGACCGCGATAATTCGCTCAGTGTAGCCATCAGTGGTGAAGAACTTCTACAGGGCAATATTGCCGGTCTGAATGTACTACTTCGCTCCGGTATGGATGGTGTTGGTGGAAATATGTATATCCGTGGGTTTAACTCTATTTATGCCAATAGCCAGCCATTACTGGTTATTGACGGAATGACCGTGGAGAACCAATCTACCGGTGTCTCCCTGATCGATGGCTTTCTATCTACTCCGCTGGGGGCTATTGATGTGAAAGATATACAGCGTATTACCGTGATCAAAGACGGCACCTCCCTCTATGGGGTGAAAGGAGGGAACGGTGTTATCCTGGTAGAAACACTCCGCTCGAAAGAAATGGCTACAAAAATTGATATCCGGGCAATGGGAGGTATGAATATGACCCCTTCCCGCATACCGGTGCTCAGTGCCTCTGATTACCGGAAGTACCTGGTAGATCTCTACCAGAGTGCCGGTTATACAGGAGAGCAGGTACAGAACCTCCCCTTTATTAACCAGGAGAAACCTACATTGCTTGATAACGGACTCTACGAAGGCAATACAGAGTATTACCGCTATAACCAGCATACCAACTGGCAGGACGAACTCTTTACCGAAAGCTTTAAACAAAACTACTCCCTTACGGTAACCGGAGGAGATAATATTGCGGTCTATGCCCTGGCGTTAGGGTATCAGATCAATGAAAGTCTGATCAAAGGGAATGATTACTCCCGTTTCAATGCCCGTGTCAATACCGATATTGAAATGACCGACCGTTTATCGATGCGTACCAATATGAGTTTTGTATATGGCAAACGGAACCTGACAGACGAAGGGGGAATAAGCAGTACCAATCCGATCTATGCTGCCCTGATGAAGTCTCCTTTTCTATCGCCTAATGTATACGATACTCAGGGGAATGTTTCTCCCAAACTGGAAGATGTAGATATATGGGGCTTCTCCAATTCCAATGCCATTACCGAAAATGCTATGCAGGAGAACTCCAACTATGGTTTCCTGGGTTCCGTTGAACTTCGCTATAAAGTATGGCGGGAACTAAACTTCAGCTCCCTGGTCGGCTTGCGCTTCTATAAAGAGCGTGAACGTATCTTCCTGCCCGAGAATGGGATCGCACACGCAGATCTTCCTACCTCGGTTGTAACCAACAGTATGCAGCAACGGGTAGAACGTATGATGTCGCTTTCCAATGAAACCCGTATTAATTATCTGTTTAAATTTGCACACAACCACTCACTGGATGCCACTCTCGGATTTCGCTATCAACATAATAAAGCAGAAGATGATTGGGCCAAAGGATATAATTCCCCCAGTGATGAATTTGTCTCTTTGGGTACCGGACTTAATGCTTTGTCGCAAATGGGTGGATCTATTGGCTCCTGGAACTGGATGGCACTTTATGCGAATGCCTCCTATAGTCTGAAGAACCGCTATTTTCTCTCTACTACCGCTTCTTTCGATGCCTCTTCCCGGTATGGAGAAGATATTGGTACATTCCAACTCTTCCCGGCCGTTTCGGCAGCCTGGCTTCTCTCTTCCGAGAAGTTCATGCGGGATGCTGATTTTATGGATCTGCTTAAAGTACGTGCCGGATATTCTGTAAGCGGTAACGATGACATCGGTAACTATACCTCCCGTCACTATTATACCTCCCAAAACCTATTGGGGTAGTATGGTCTGGTACGTGGTAATATTGTTAATACCAACCTCGGACCTGAAAGAGTGGGGAAACTGGGATTGGGAATAGATATGGCATTTTTGAAAGAACGTCTCTCTCTTTCAGTAGATTTTTATAAAACTACTGTAAAAGATATGATCACTTACTCGCCGGTTTCCAGAATTACCGGATTCCATACCTATATTTCTAACGATGGAGAAATGGAAAATAAAGGTGTCGATCTGGCTCTTTCTGGAAGATTGATTGATAAAGCCATAAAATGGGACGTAGGAGTTACTACCTCTTTCTACAAAAATAAAGTGACTAAAATTCCGGCTTCCTATGAAACAGAATTTAACGGAGCTACTATTCTTACTCAGCAAGGAAGTCCGCTTGGCCTGTTCTATGGTTATAAAACCGATGGTGTGTATACCACAGCCCAGGCAGCTCAGACCGCTGGACTTTATTATATGGATGGTCTGAATAAAGTAGCTTACCAGGCTGGAGATGTAAAATTTATTAATCAAAATAGTGATGATCTGATTGACCAGAAAGACAGAGTGGTTATCGGAGATCCTAATCCCGATGTATATGGAGGAATTAACACGGCTTTACGCTGGAAACGTATCTCCTTATCTGCTCTCTTTACCTACTCAATTGGTAACGATATCTATAACTACACCCGCCAGCAACTCGAATCTATGTCCGGGTTTGGTAATCAGACCCAGGCTGTGCTTAATCGGTGGAGAATAGAAGGGCAGCAAACAGATATTCCCCGCGTCTATTACGGTGATCCTATGGGTAACTCCCGTTTCTCCGATCGCTGGATTGAAGATGGTTCTTACCTGAAACTAAAGAATCTGACCCTTGCCTATGACATTCCGGTACGCTCCGGTGTATTTACCGGATTTCAGGTGTATGGAGTGGCTGAAAACTTATTTACTCTCACATCTTACAAAGGATATGACCCTGAATTTAGTGGTACAACCAGTCCGCTGGGATACGGTATTGACGCCTTTATGACACCCCGGAGCCGCACTTTCTATGTCGGAATAAAGATTGGTTTGTAAAATGGTTAATGTAAAATAGAATATAATATGAAATTTACAAAATATATAATAACGCTTTTCCTGTTACCGGCACTTCTGTTAAGTGCCTGTATCGATGCAGAGCTGGAAGAGGTATTGGATTATAAAAACCACTACCAGACCCTCTCGGATGCCGACAATGCTATTCTGGGACTTTATGGTAAGTTTACGGAACTGGCAGCTCAGGTAGTAATCCTCAATGAGCTACGGGGAGATTTAATGGACATAACCCATAACTCTTCTACCGATCTGCAGGAGATAAACCGGGGAATTCCCTCTAAAAATAACCAGTACAGTGATATTACTCCCTTCTACTCGGTGATCCAGAACTGTAATGATATCCTTTATAACTTTAAAATCATGAAGGAAGATAGCCGTATGTCAATTGATGAGTATCGGGAGCGCTATTCGGATGTTACTGCCCTGCGGTGTTGGGTATATCTGCAATTGGGAATTCACTTCGGAGAGGTGATTTATAATATAGATCCCATTATCTCTATTGAAGATGTTTTAAAAGCACAAGATCAGAAAACTGTTAAACTGGATGAATTACTCAGTAAACTGATCGATTGTATGGAAGAAGTAAATACCAACGGAACCCTGGATAGTTATGTGGTTTCTCCCCTGGTGCAAGAAGCACTGGATGGCTATAAACTCTCCGACTTCTTTATTAATAAACACCTGCTATTGGGGGATCTTTATCTATGGAGAGGAAACGATGAGTACGACTATGTACAAGCTGCTACCCATTATCGCGAAGTATTACGCAGAAATGAAAATGTGGCCAACGTAAGTAATAACCATCTTTATTATAAATGTTCAGTAACCGGGTTCCGGGACCCCAATAATACCCCTCAATTTGAAGTAACTTACTGGCGTTATAAAGAGGACGATATCAACTCCCTGGAGAATCACTGGGCCAAAATGTTCGGTTACCGTTCAGATGTTCTCAATATCAATGCCTCTTCAGAAACAGAACTCTCGTATGAATATATCTGGGCCATCAGTTATGATGCCTCTTTTGCGCCCACTTATCCTTTTACCAGCCTTTTTGCCAATACAGGATGGGGTACCTATCAACTCAAACCCAGTCAGTATATTATGAATACATGGGCAGAACAGGAGCAGAAAAATAACTTTGTTTTTGATGGACGAGGTGAAAACTCCTCTTTTAAAATAGTAAATGGTGAGCCGGTTATAGAGAAGTATCTTTATCATTACGACACTACCAAACCTTTTGAACAGAGTGGCAGATAGTATCTTTACCGTGCCGGGCTTCTGCATTTGCGTTACGCAGAGGCAGCTAACCGTGCCGGGTATCCCATGCTGGCTTATGCCCTGTTAAATAATGGAGTTCGTAATACATTCAGGTTCCCGGATTCTACTTATGATGGTGATACCGATCAATCAGGCTGGGGACCCAATAATTACTATCCGGAACCCTTCTATCTGGATGGACGTGGAAATGGTGCTTACCGAAGCCCCTGGCGTAACAATGGCGGTATTCGTGGCCGTGCCAATTTGAAACCTAAAGAGTTTGTAGATGAAAATGGGCTGATTCCCACTACTTTGCAGGATTCTATCCGGATTATGGAAAAGCACCTCATTGATGAAGCTGCTCTGGAGTGTGCTTTTGAAGGACATCGTTGGAATGATCTGCTTCGTATAGCATGTCGTATGGAGAAGGAGGGCCGTTCAGGGGGAACTTTCTTACATGAAAGCTTAAGTAAGAAGTATTCACTTTCCGGTATCTCTATGCCTGATTACTCTACTTCAGATAACTGGTATCTACCTTTTGTCACTACTAATTAGATAAATATCCCAGAGCTATGCCTGATACCAGTCCTACTCTTTTTCCTATTGAGCCGGAATACCGCTGTAAATCATGCAGGAAGAAATGAAACCCTTAACTGGTACTCTGTTTAGTCTGTGTAGAATGAAAACCAGGCATAGCGATGCCTGCTCTCGCAGAAAATGGGTAACGACCCTTTGCTGTAATTAGTTGATAAAAGATTAGTTTAAAAGAGTAAAGGTGGTCTGTGAAGATCACCTTTACTCTTTTATCCTTTTTCCTCCTATCTAACATCTTTCTTTTTTAAAAGGCCTTCTCTGGCAGAGACCTCCCGGGAGAGTGTTAGTTTGTTTCCCCCATTCGGTTCCGGTATATCTTAGGGGTTGTTCCGGTAATCTGTTTAAATAATCGGTTAAAGCTGGATAAATTGTAAAAAGACAATGTTTGTGCAATAGCCTTGATCTGCATAGTAGTAGAGATCAACAACAATTGTGCCCTCTCAATTTTCTGTAAATGAATATAGCGTCCCGGTGTCATTCCCATCTCTTTTTTAAAAGAACATATAAAATGATCTTTAGAGAGATAACACCGTTTTGCCAGATTATCCAGAGTAATCTCCTGATCAACATTCTTTCGTATATAGTGAACCACTCCCCGGATACGATTATCTGTGAAGGCATACTTTTTAGAGGAACGGGCCACGAACCGGGATAGTAGCTGATACAAAATGCCGTTATTCTCCAGGGAGGTACTCAGGGAAATCTTACTATTCCGTGTAAGATGCCTGATCAGGGTCGGGTTGTTATCATACGAGGAGGGGTCATATTTCAGCAGTTCTTTATCAGGGTTTATCTCCAGTAATCGTATAATAAGTATTTTCTCAAACTCCCCCGCCTCCATGGCAACCGGGAAATTATACTCTTCCAATACCCGTATCTCACACGTCAGGCTTTCGTAAATATGAAAATAGTAGAGTATGAGATGGCTCTCACATTCATACCGGTGCAGTGTAAAAGGAGGGATCAGGTAGATATATCCGGGCATGATCCGGATACTCTTTTCCGGTAAATGTATCGTTGCAGCCCCCTCCTTTACCAGATAGATACGGGCAAAGGGACTTTGCACATTTTCCCAGTTCCAGTCGGCATAATGTTCTGCACATCCTGCATTCAATACTATAAATCGTGACTCTTTCAATTCTTTCATGTTTCTGTGCTGTGTTATCTTCCGGGTTCTAAATTAAGAAAAGATATCGATATTTCATTAGTTATTCCGGATAATTTATTGAAGTTGAGAACACCGATTCCCTACCTTTGTAAAAAGGTGAGGGATATAGAGTTATCTCTCATACAAAGGAAGTAACAGGAGCCCGTTCGTACAGACAGGCAGCATACCTGAGAGAAGAACCAAACACAAAATAACATGGTAATAAACAAAGAGTTCTGGATAGTCTACCTGCTGTTGGGAGTACTATCCGTATGGGCGGTAAATGCCGCCACACCCCCTTTGGGAATAAGTGCTGATGGACGTTATTTTATAGAGAAGAAAAGTGGTAAGCCCGTTTTTATCCTGGCAGATACTGCCTGGAATCTTGCTGCATTAGAGCGGGAGGAGATAGATCTTTATCTTCAGAATAGAGCTGGTAACGGTTTCAATACCATTATGTTCACCCTAAATTTCTATCCCCAGGCCAAAGCAGAAAATGCTTATGGAGAAGCTGCCTATGTAGGTAAGGATCATACCCAATTGAATCCCTCCAATCTTGTCCACGTCGATTATATAGTGGAATAGTGTCGGAAAAAAGGACTCTATGTAATGATCTATTCTATG
This sequence comes from Bacteroides sp., assembly GCA_021203405.1. Classification (GTDB taxonomy): domain Bacteria; phylum Bacteroidota; class Bacteroidia; order Bacteroidales; family Bacteroidaceae; genus Bacteroides. The sequence continues at coordinate 8,264 of JAJQBG010000022.1, read as the reverse complement.
TGGGGAGGTAAGAGCTCCGGTACCATGAATCAATATACCAAAGAACAACTTTATAAAATAGGAGTTGATGTAGGAGAATATTTTAGAGGACGGGAGAATGTAATCCTGATAACAGGCGGAGAGACCACCCCCCATTTTGTAGATACCGGAAGAACAGGAACGGATTATGACTACGAAAAACTGGTAACCCAGGATTACGACACTTCTCTCACCCGGCCTACTATGCTGGGCGAGCACAGGTACGAAACAGGAGTCGGGGAAGATGGTATTATACAACAAGGTTTTTATATATTTCCGTTTTCGCAGGAGCAGCTGCCTATGCCTATGGTCACAATGCTCTGTGGCAAATGACACCCCATACGGCACAACCCTGGATGAAACGTGGATGGCCGGCAGGGGTAGAACATTGGCGGGAAGCTTTACATACGGAAGCCGCAAGGCAGTTAACTTATATCACCCATCTACTTTTTACTTACCCCTACTTAACACGTATCCCGGATCAGGCTCTCTTACTTGCCGGACAAAATGAATCGATCCATAAACGGGTACAGGTAACCCGGGATGGAACTTCAGGAGATAGAGATGCTACCTATATACTGACTTATTTATCCGCTTCCTGTAATATCACGCTCAATACTTCCGTAATAGCCGGAGAACAGATAAACCTGTACTGGTTTGATCCCAGAACCGGAAAAACCGAGGTAATCACGAAGAAAACAGCTAACCCCGGAGAACTTACTATTCCTTCCCGGGGGGATGATCTGGATTGGGTACTGGTGGTGGAAGATGCTTCAAAGAAGTATAAATTGCCCCGGATGAAAAAGCAAAAAGTAAAATAGATCCTAAAAAAATGCAATGAATCACACAGTAAAAGTAAATCACCAGAAACCACCTTCAAAGACTAAAAAAGAGTTTCTACTATTCATGCTCATGTTTTTTTCCTGTTTTGCCCTTCATGGGAGAGAAGGAGAGAACAGGGAAGTACTCTCCCTCAATAAAGGATGGAGATTCCACGCAGGCGATATTGAATTTCCTGTAGTAAGAGGGCATAGAGACTCCTATAATAATGCTAAAGCGGGGCGGGCCAGTGGGGCAGCGGCCACTCATTATGATGATTCCTCGTGGCGTATACTCGATCTACCGCACGACTGGGCTGTTGAAGGGGGATTTGATCCGGCTGCTAATCTCTCTCAGGGGTATCGCGAAAGAGGATATGGATGGTATCGGCGTCAGTTCCGTTTGCCGGAAGAGGATAAAGGGAAGCATATTGAATTACAATTTGATGGGATCGCCACCTATGCTACCATCTGGGTGAACGGTACTATCCTGCACCGTAACTGGTGTGGTTATACCTCTATGTATATAGATATCACCCCCTATGTAACCTACGGGAATAATCTTAATACAATTGCAGTACGTGTAGATGCCCATTCCCAGGAAGGATGGTGGTATGAAGGCGCAGGCATCTATCGTCACACCTGGCTGGTAAAAAGATCACCCGTGCATATTGTTACCGATGGAGTGTTCGCTAATCCGGTAAAAAAGATACTCACTCGTGGACGATCCCTGTAGAAATAACCCTATATAATTCGGGAAAGAGCACTTCGGAGAATGAAGTCGAACTATCATTGATCGATCCGGATGGTCATGTTATTGATCATAACCGGCAGGCCTTCGAGGTGGGTTCACTGCGGGAAACGACTATTCACCTCCCCTTAACACACACCTCCCCTGAATTATGGTCTCCCGATTCTCCCGTATTGTACACGGTGAGATCACTTCTGAAAGAGAACGGAAAGGTTATTGATGAAGTGGTTACCCGGTGCGGGTTCAGGGAGATCCGGTTCGACAAAGATACCGGATTCTGGCTCAATGGAGAAAATATAAAATTGAAAGGTGTTTGTAACCACCAGGATCATGCAGGGGTTGGGGTTGCCATACCTGATGCCTTGTGGGAGTTCCGCCTGCGTCTACTCAAAGATATGGGTGTGAATGCATATCGTTGTGCCCATAATCCCGTAGCTAAAGAGTTTATGGATGCCTGTGATAGTCTGGGTATTATGGTGATGGATGAAAACCGTATTTTCAATACTTCACCGGAGTATGTCCGGCAATTGGAATGGCTGGTCCGCAGAGACCGGAACAGACCCAGCGTAATTTTGTGGTCTGTATTTAATGAGGAACCTATGCAGGGAACAGAGAATGGATATGAAATGGTACGCAGAATGTACGATGTGGTTAAAAAACTCGATACGACCCGTCCTGTGACAGCTGCCATGAATGGAGGGCTTTTCAATGAGATAAATGTAGCACACGCTGTGGATGTGGTCGGGTTTAATTATCAGGCAGACAGCTATGATCGTTTTCGGGAAGAGAACCCCGGTATGTGCCTTACCAGCGCCGAAGACGGCTCTGCTTTTATGACTCGTGGAGGATATGTAACAGATCGGGAAAAAAGAGAGATAGACTCTTATGATACCCAACATGCCAGATGGGGATTGTCCCATCGCGCTACATGGAAGGAGATCAATGAACGACCGTGGCTGGCAGGCGGGTTCTACTGGACAGGATTTGATTACCGCGGAGAACCCACCCCCTATTCCTGGCCCTCTGCGAACTCTTTCTTCGGAATTCTTGATCTTTGTGGATTTCCCAAAGCGGCAGCTTATATTCACCGGGCCCATTGGAAAGAGGAAGAACCTCTTCTGCAATTGATCCCTCATTGGAACTGGCCCTCCGATAGCATTGGCAGACCCATACAGGTAATGGCTATCAGTAATGTAGATAGTCTGGTGCTCAGGCTCAATGGTAAACTGGTTTCCGGACAAAAAGCAGACAAATATGAGATGAACACCTGGGAGGTACCCTATGAACCGGGTAAACTGGAAGTAGTAGGATACAATAAAAACAGAAAAAGAGTGATCCGTTCAATCGTTGAAACCACCGGTGAACCGGTCGCTGTGCAGTTAACTCCCTATCGTTCTATCCTTAGGAATGACGGAGAAGATGCGCTACCCGTAACGGTCGAAGTGATAGATCAACAGGGACGTCATGTACCTGTAGCAGATAATCTTATTACCTTTGAGATATCCGGTCCGGCTAAAATAATCGGTCTGGGTAATGGTGATCCCAACTCACATGAACCCGAAAAAGGAGATAAAAGAGCGCTTTTTAACGGATTAGCCCAGGTAATTATCCAGAGTGACCCGGGTGGAGAAGAAGGCGTTACCCTGGTGGCATACGCCAGGGGGTTGAAATCTGCCCGCCTGACTCTTCAGTCTGAAAAAGCTCTTCCCCCCAGGTCTGTTGCAGTAGAGAATATCTATCAATCACTTACGGAGTGGATACACTCACCCCGGTTCTATACATCCCCTCCGGATGTAATGATCTCTATAGAAGAGAATGATATGAATACCTGGGTACAATCTGCGGGGATCACCCGGCATAAAGCTGCCGATGGAAACTATATGATCTACCGTACCACCTTCCAGACTACCAGAAAACCCAACTGGAGCCGGTCGCAGATTGTTTGTAAAGATGTGCAAGGTAAAGCAGAGGTATGGCTTAACGGCGAGCGGGTAGCAGCGAAAAAAGAGTATGCTTCCGCAGATATTGTGATCGAATGTCCGGTCGATCGTCAAAATTACGATCTACGTTTGCTGCTGGAGGCCCAAACAGGCGATGTCGCAGGCTTTGATCATGTAACAGTTTCAGGTTTAAATATTCAGTAATATGTCAGATTTTGTATTCAGAAAACTCTGGTTATTATCTCTGGGGCTGGTCTGCTACTTCGCGTATGCTACCGGTTACACTGACCCTCCCTCCTGGGGAAGTTGGGGAAAATGGGGAAGCCAGCCTGATGGTACTTACTTTAATCTGGTGTTACCTGCCGATTTCAGTGATATAGATTGTATCCGGGCAGGCGAGGATTATTATGCTATCTCCTCTACTTTCCAGTACTCTCCCGGTATGGTTATTCTCCATTCCGGGAATCTGGTCGACTGGAAAATAATAGGACACGCTGTGACCGATATACGGCAGATAAGCCCGGAGATGAACTGGGATCGGATGGACCGCTACGGCAGGGGGATATGGGCAGGTTCCATCCGTTATTATGATAACAAGTATTATGTTCTTTTCAGAACCCCGGATGAAGGATTCTTTACTACCTGGGCCGTCCATCCGGCCGGGCCCTGGGCACCGTTAACCACTATTCTTCCCGAAGCGGGTTGGGATGACTGTTCCGCTATATGGGATGAGGCAGGAAATGCCTACTTCATAGGAACCCTTTTTAGAGATCGGCTCTATGAGACCTACCTCTTCAGGATGGCTCCTGATTGCAGTTCTATTGATCGTAGTAGTGCTATGCTTCTTCATCGGGGAGGATCGCGCGAGGCCAGTAAACTTATTCAGGCAGGTGGCTGGTATTATCTTATCTATAGCCGTACGGGAGGGGGTAGCAGATATGTAGTAGCCAAAAGAGCGAAGAGTATAACCGGACCCTGGAGCGAAGAGAAACAGATCATGGCTCCAAACCTGGGATCCAACCAGCCTAATCAGGGAGGAATTGTTCAGGGGCCGGATGAGCAATGGTATTTTCTGACCCACCATGGTAAAGGTGACTGGGAGGGTAGAGCAGTCAGTCTGTTACCTGTGACCTGGAAGGATGAATGGCCTGTCATAGGAAGCCAGGGAGATGACGGATTGGGATATATGGTATGGAATGGGAATCTTCCATTGAAAGCAACCCCTGAAAAGAAGGAGTGGTATTGTGATGACTTTTCTCGTGAAGGGTTGGAACCTCACTGGGAGTGGAACCACTATCCCGATAACGAAAAATGGAGCCTGACAGAGCGCCCCGGGTGGTTGCGGATGAAAGCAGTCAAACCCCTTCAAAAAAATAACCTTAAAAAGGTACCCAATATGCTGACCCAATGGGTTTACCGGACCAGCAGCAATGAAGTGACCGTGAAAATGGATATCCGCGGAATGGTGAACGGGCAAACTGCCGGACTTTGTCACTATGCCGCCACCTATGCATGGCTGGGTGTCACTAAAACAGAAGCAGGTCTTTCTTTGATAATGAACGAAAATGAGAGGATTACTTCTCAGCATTTTATCTCCGGGAATGATATCTGGCTGAGGTCTGACTGGGGGGGTGGAGGGGATCTGCCGGTTTTCCTACTCTACCGATGGAGAGAATTACCAGCATCTGGGTGAACCTTACCCATTTACCTGGGGACATTACCGGGGCACGCGGGTAGGACTATTTACTTTCCATGAAAACGGGGAAGAGGGATTTGTGGATGTTGATTCGTTTATATATAAGAGGAAGTAGAAAAAGATAGAGAGTTACCAAACAGGGGTCTGTTGAGGAACGAAGAAGAGCAGACCGGAAAAAATAGTATATATGTTAAAGAATGAATGTATGAAAAAAGTATCCGTTTTAGCAGTGATGATCGGGTGTTATCTGATGGCTTTTGCCCAGCAATCCCCTCCTTCCCGTGTTACCGTCGATCTTCCGGGTGGCCGTGCAGCAGAAATTCCTCCCGGACCCTATACCGACTCCTGGGTTTCCGTAAGAAATAATTATGAAACTCCCCGGTGGTTTACAGATGGTAAATTCGGGATATTTATCCATTGGGGTGTTTACTCTGTACCGGCTGCCGGAAGTGAATGGTATCCGCGGCACATGTATGGGGGGATGCTGAAATACCATACAGAGCACTGGGGAAATCCGAAAGAGTTCGGTTACAAAGATTTTATTCCCTTATTTAAAGCTGAGAAATTTAATCCCGCAGAGTGGGCCGCACTGTTTAAAGAAGCAGGTGCTACGTATGTGATCCCGACCGCAGAGCACCACGATGGATTTGCTCTTTACAGGAGTAAACTCACCCGCTGGAATGCGGCAGAAATGGGTCCCACAAGAGATCTGATCGGCGACCTGGCTAAAGCGGTGCGGGCGGAAGGGCTTAAATTCGGGGTATCCAATCACCGGATGGAGCACTGGGACTTTATGCATCCCTCAGCCGCGAAAGAGCACGACCTGTACGATCCCCGGTATGCCGATTTTTACGGTCCTCCTCAAAAACCCGATCCTACCAAAGCCTCTGCGATGGGACCCAATGAAGAGGAAGTGATGGAGGGGAAGGAGGCTCCCCAGGATGAAGCCTTTCTGGAGGAGTGGTTGGCAAGGTGCCAGGAAATAATTGATACTTACCAGCCCGATATGCTCTGGTTCGATAATGGGATCAATAGCAGATCCCTGGATCCTGTTAAGTTACGTCTTGCTGCTTACTACTATAACAGAGCGGTCGCATAGGGAAAAGAGGTCTCTTTAAGCACCAAGCACGATGCCTACCTGTATGGTACTATCAAAGATTATGAACGCCAGGGGCGGGCACCTAAAGAAAAGACAGATTATTATTGGCAGGTAGATGAACCTATTGGTAATAAATTCGGCTATATTGAAGGATTAAAGTTGCAAAGTTCAGCCTCTGTCATTCGTAAACTGGTCGAGAATATTTCTAAGAATGGAAATTTATGTCTCAATATTTCTCCTAAAGCAGATGGTACTATTCCGGAAGATCAGCAGGAAGTTCTTCGCCAGGCGGGAAGATGGTTAAAAGTAAATGGTGAGGGTGTCTATGGAACCCGTGCATGGATGGTATATGGTGAGGGCCCCGGTATTGATTTTAACAAATCAGAGGTTGATATACGATTTACCCAAAAAGGAGATCATGAAGTCTACGCTTTTGTAATCCGATACGCAGGAAATAAATTGTTGATAAGATCTTTTACAAATACTAATCTGGGGAAAGTAAAGAGGGTATCCCTGCTGGGATATGAAGAAAAAGTAGAATTTAACCAGACAGCTCAGGGTCTTGAAATAATTCTGCCGGATATCACACCAGAGGGGATCATTGTTTTTAAAGTGGAGATATAAACCTTTCATAAAGCAGGGCATACGCATTAAAATGTTTTTATTTGTTTATGGAAAAATGGTTTATCTTTACGGCAAATCTATTTCTCTATGATCTTACTTGATTTTTCTTTGGGAACCAACGGTCAGCGAAGCTAATGTCCATACTATTGTAATGCGTATGCCTGCATATCAGACACCTTTTGTTAATAGACAGAGATCTTCTTCCATATACATTAAAAATAGAAAAAATCTCCCATTCTCTCACCGGTAATGGTTTTTGTGTTGTAAATCAATGTGTTAATGTGATGGGAGATGCAAAAAACCATCTCCCACCATCTCCCATATCTCCCACCTTAGTATGGTAAAAACAGCCGGCGGATGGATTTTTTTCACCCGCCGGTAAATTAAAACCACCCGCCGGTGGATGGATAGTCACGCGCCAGTGATTTTTTCCCCTCCGCCTTGTAGTAAAAACTTAGTGAATCGTAGAAAAAAATTAGTTTATTAGTGCCTGACAATTCACTAATTTTTTTTGAAAATAAACTAATTTTCAGAAAGAGGGTTGCATCCGTTAAAAAAGATGGTTACACCCAATTTTAGAAAGGGTTACACGCTTTTCCCTGCTCCAGACTACTACTTACTTTCTGTACCTGGCTTTCTTGTTTTTTGTTCATCACACAAAGATTACATCTCATAAAAAGTAGTGAATGATATAAAAAAGTACAGAACCGTGTCGGAAAAAGTATAGACCGGCGTGAAAAAAAAGTACAGACTGTTGAATAAGAGGAAGTTACATCGATAAAGCCCGATCCCGGTGGGAGATATGGGAGATGGTGGGAGATGGTTTTTTGCATCTCCCATCACATTAACACATTGATTTACAAACCAAAAACTACGCTTGGTGGGAGAATGGGAGATATTTTTCATTTTTAATTCATAAGAGAGAATGAATAAGAAGGAGGACAAGGTACCATACTGTCAGGCAGCCTGGGTACGTCTTACAGCTTCGCCATAGAGTTGCAGCTTGGCCAGGGCAGTAATCCCTTTGTTCTCTATCAGGGAAGCCTGTTTGCTCCATTTTTCAATAGAGGAACTCCTAAGGCATTCATCACGATCAGTATCTTAGCCGGTTCGGGCACTCTCCATTCAGGAGCCAGATGCCTTCCAGGATATAGCTGGGCCGGTAAGACCGTATAGCCAGGCCATATTGGACTAGCTAATGAGCAGGTAGATGTCATATTCGGCCACCTTTTGCGTTGATCTATATTTGAAAATAGCCATACTATATTTGCCTTTAAAAGATTTCCCGGGAATTAGGAATCTTATTTTGAAAAAATAT
>JAJQBG010000295.1 GCA_021203405.1 Bacteroides sp. | reverse complement strand
TTGCTAATAGATTGTCAATTTTTGCAAAGCAACCTTTAAGTCAAATCTCATTTTCTCGAAACGTATAGAATTATTTTACTTAATTTTAAATAATAGAGAATGAAAGAAAAAGAGAGATATTTTTGCTTACCGGCCCCAACCGGACTTATACTAAAGCTACTTTACAGCAATGGTTATGGTTCTTATACCAGTCAACCAACCAATCTACTTTTATATCATAGTGGAAAGGTTCCTTTTTTTCAGAAAGGATATCCTGACTAACTCTATCATTCGGATTTTAAAACATCAATCATAATATTTATTTATTAAACAAACTGAGTATGAAACTGAAAATTTATTTGCATTTTCACTCGTCGCAATCATTCTTTTTGGGTGTGCGAAGGAGATTATTAAAGAAGTGGAGGTTCCGGTACCTGCGGAGACTGGTAAAACTTATGTTAAAGTAGGACTTACGCCTCCCGGTTCTAAAGTTCAAGGTAGAGCAACTGGTGATCACTACGATAAAACTCCTTCGGAAGAAGAACTGTTGATCTATAATTACGCTGTATTTATTTTTAACTCAAATGGTATTCTGGAAGCTACTTTAACAGCGTCTCCCTATAAAAAGATAATCCAAGTACTCCACCCCGACAAATAAATAATAACGAAACGGAGGTTTTAACATTTGAACGCTCTTACCAAAATAACTCGGTATATATGAATGATCAGGATGAGATTCAACTTACCGCAGGAACCAAAACATTTTTTGCTTTAGTAAATGCTCCTAAATCGTTACTTGAAGAAGGAGAAAGTCGCTTTGTTGGAAACCCAGCTCTTACTGAAAGAGATGCCAGAAATGAACAACTTACTTTAAATGACCTTAAAGAGATTGTAGGAAAATATGAATTTGAAAATGGTGGAGGTACCTTCCACGAGGATGATATTGAAGACACTGGAAACAGAGGTTTTATGATGACCAGCTTAGAGACTGTATCTGTATGGTGCCCTGAAATGGACGAAGAAGATCATGCGGCAGACGTAATAAATATTCCATTAGGAGTAGGCCGTGCTATGGGTAAAGCCTCGCTTGCTTCCGATCTGCTACCCCGTGATAAACGCACACAACAAAACGGTGACTTAAAGGTACAGGAATATAAAGTTGTAAACAATCCCAACCGCATGCTCGTTATTCCTTCATTTTCCGGTTTAGTACCTGTAACTCCCTATTTTTATTCTACAGAAGATGTAGATGTTTCAAACTACTTTGAATCTACTGATTATATTAAGGTAAGTGCAGCAGGGACACGTACTTTCTCTTACTTTGCAGAAAACTCAAATCTGACTCCCAGAAAAGGGAACAGCACCGGAATTGTTATCAAAGGTAAATATGAGCCTGTTGCATTTTTAAATGCGGATGGAACCCAATTAGGAAACACCGACTATGATAATCCTAATGTTGATGGTACTTTCTATAGAATAAAAGACCTCACAAAGAACGAATATGAAAATGGATATTATCATGAAATACCCACCAATATTGATCCATCGACTCAAGAAGTTATTCCGTATCCGGAAGGAATCTGTTATTATATCATTTATTTAACCGATGGCGATACACCCGCACCTTACTGTGTAAAGCGTAATAGCTACTATAAAGTAGACGTTAAAACGTTGAGGCAGCAGGAGAACCAGATGAGGGCGATTTAATACCTGACCCAGACGAGCCTATTGACCCACAAACATTTATCATAGTGGAAATCCAAGTTTTAAACTGGACTGAAATAGACCAGGACGGAAATCTTTAATCTTAAATAAAAGGATGGCTGAAAGAGAAGGATCTTAGCCACCCTTTCTCCCCTTTTGAAAATTTGATCTAATTGATAAATTAAGTTGAATAGTGAATTTACGAGTATTTACCATATTATTACTAATTAGCTGTATATGTTCATGTACAGATATATTCTCTTCTGCATCCATGGAAGACGAAATATCCTATACAACCGGCCAGATACAAGTATTTCTGGAAAGCCCGGAGGTAACTACCCGTTCCAACTGGGAATACGATGACTATTTCCCCAATAGTAACATTCTTCATAAAGACACCAAAATTGAAAGATGGCTGCATAATTTATGACTAGTCTCTTTCGATAGTGATTTTCTACTCGAATATGCAATAAAGTACCGGGATTATTCACAAGATTCACAACTTGCTATCAATACACTGGAACATGAGAATAGTGAAGGAGCATTTTCTGTATTTACTTTAGGAATAGGAGGGATTCCTCTTACCACCGGAGCCCACTATTTTTATATTTTATCCAATCTTCATCCCGAAGATATGGAGACCCTGGAAAATTTCCTTAAGAATCAAATCGGTATTCTTACAAAAGATGAATTTGAGAAATTAACCACCTTTCCTTATTATCCGCGTACAATTGAAGATATTACGGAAATTCTTCATACAACAAATAACGAAGAAGGCATTGTCTATAAACCACGCTGTATGATGACCAACACGGTCTCTCCTCCTCCCCATTATATGGCAGATAAATCCTTAACCACAGGAGACAAGGTTTCTTACCCCGATATAAATGGGATCAGTATGACTATAGGAAAATCTTTTGCTAAAGTTTCAGTAGCCATTCCCGAGGGGGCTTGTCCAACACTTTCTGATGTGGAATATCGGATTGTAAACGATCCTGTACATATGTATATGTTACCCAATATTTTTAAAGGGCAGGTACATACGCCCCATTATGATAAAGATCCGGGCAGTGATTTTAACACTTATTTTACGGAATATTTCAACCCAAAATCTCATATTCTATACGAATTTAAAGAGGATGAACTGGGGGAGTACGACAATACGACCAACGATAATACAGCCCCCCTGTATAAATGTAACTTCACCTGGCGGAAAGCCAACACCAGTACAACCGCCACAAAAAAACATACGCTTACTGTATGGAGAACGGTAATGCCATTCCTTTACAGGGTAATTCTACCATGGTTCTTGTAAAAGCCCAATATACCCCTGCAGAATGGTTGGACCGAGAGGGTAATATAACCAAGAGTCCTTCTTTAGACGGCACCTTCTGGCGGATCAAAAATGCCTCAGGCACCTATAGATCCGGATATTATGCCGAAGAACCTGTGGTACCAGGATCACAAACAGTTGAAAGATATGAAGGTGGTATTACTTATTATCCTATTTGGCTGGAAACAGAAGGAAAATACATGGTAGAGCGAAACCATTATTACAAATTAGCTATTACAGAGGTTATAAGTGCCGGAGCCAATAGCCTGAAAAGTGTAATGAGTCCTGAAACAACATTAACAACGAATACAACAAGAAGTACGGCTTTCGGAAAGAGTCTTCCCGAAGCTGCAACTACAATCAGATGGATACAAAAAAATTGATCATATTATTGATTGGATGCCTGTTAGCCACAGGTTGCACCAGAGAGATCATGATCACTCAGGAGAAAGATCATTCACCAGAGGGAAAAGTACCTGTATCTATACAAATTGTGTGGGATGGAACCCCCAAAAGCCGGGCTGACCAATGGGAATATGATGATTTTTTTCCGGAAATCAGAGAGGAAGAAAAAAAGTAATATCCAATATCCTGATCGTTGCTTTCAAAGATATTTACCTGGAAGACTTTGATTATTTTGTAGCAAAAGATGAGTTTACACAACAGGGAGACTTTATCCAAGAGGATGATTTCTCTATTCAACTGGGCGAAGAAGGGCAGGATGCCATTGATCTGGATCCGGGTCCACACTATTTCTATGCTATATTAAATATACCGGAAGACTTGCTGGACCAACTTATGGGCGCACTGGAAGGACAACAATATCTGTTAACTAAAGATAATTTTGAGAGACTAATAGTAGAATTACCCCTGGATGAAATGACCAAGGATAACGAATTCATTATGACCAATATAACTCCTCCGGAACTCCAGACGATCTATAGTGAAGAACAACTTAAAAATAGTAATCGCAACAATAGAGTAAGGATTGATGTCGGACGTGCAGTGGGTAAAATATCTTTTGCCTATGTAGCTTCTGAAGTTGAAACCGGAGAGTTACATGGAAGTCTGGAAAATATTTCATACAAAATACTGAATAATCCGGCAAAAATGCATTTAATGCCGGTCATAGAGAATAATATATTAATAACTCCACACCATAGTTATACTTCTTATCCGGCAAACTACTTTACCCCTACCGCTAAAGATACTGATATTCTGAATACACCGTGGCTTACGGCAACCACTAAACAAACCCTAGAAGACTATCCTAAAGAAGAATTTAATTATGGATATTGCATAGAAAATAACAACAAGGTTTCCCGGAAGTCTAATTCTACCATGTTATTGGTTCAGGCAAAATTTATTCCGGCAGTATGGCTCAACCCGGACGGTACACGAGGAGATGCACCTGCGGCAGATAAGAACGGTACCTTCTACCGTATCGGACAGTTCAATGCCAATGAGGTACTCTATGCGTATACACAGGGATATTATAATGCCTATCCTGACGAAGTTTTAGATATATTAAATACTCCTATTCCTGCTACAGGGCTTTACAAAGCAGTAGAGTATAAAGACGGCATTACCTATTACGGATTCTGGCTTAAAAACAACAATCAGTATCAGGTAAAACGAAATACATACTATAAAGTAGCCATTACTCATATCCATGGAGCCGGGGAGCCGGGACCGGGCGACACCATTGATCCCGATGTTGATCCGGACGATGAAGCTACCTATGGAAGATTATTGGTTCTTCCGGAAAACTGGATCGAGGAAAACCAGTTAATTACCATTGGAGAAGAGCCTTCGGACGACGATGACCTGATAGGAGGAGGAGGCAGCGTCAACCCCAAACCCTGGGAAGATGAAGAAGACCAGGAAGAAGAACTTGGTAGCAATAACAATAATTTTAACTAAAACAATATATACATAGCCTGTACTATGAGACTAAAAAAGCAATATACACCCTGATGGCCCTTCTCCTGTTGGTAAGCTGTACCAAACAGGTAGAGGTGCTGGTAGAAGTGCCTGTTTATGTTGAAAAAGAGACGGAAGTAAAATTTACCCTCTATACTACTACTTTTTCGGCGCGGGCTTCACAAGACCACCACGGTACGTTCCCTTTAGAAGAGGAGCGGCGCATCTTTAACTATGTGATCCTGATCTTTAATGTGCACGACGAACTGGAGGCTGCACTGGTGGCTACTCCTTACGATCCGGATATTACGGGCTCTACCGGAAAGGATACCGATGGCTATACGGCCCTTTACTTTATCGATGAGAACGGGGAGGAGCAGGTGATAACCCTCACTTCGGGACAGAAACGATTGTTTGCCCTAGTGAATGCACCGCAACCTTTGTGGGACGAGTGGATGGAGATGATGCCCAATGCAGAGAAAAAACTGGATGATTACCTGGCTTATACACTGGATGTGGGAAATAACGGCGGACTGGCCTATATTACAGGTACTACTCCCATAGCGGTGGGAGAAGAACGGGGTTTTATGATGACCTCTGCCCAGGTAGAGACTATTTACCTGGAACCGACCCTGACTGAAGCGACCAGCCTTACCATACGGGTGGGACGGGCTATGGCAAAGCCTCCGTGGCCTCGGAGCTGGCTGTAAACCCGCGTAGCCTGGAGCAACAGCCTAACGGGGAATTAACCAATATCTCCTATAAAATAAGGAATAACCCGAATGAGATGTATGTAATGCCTTCGGTGTCTGGTTTCTATACCTATGCCCCCTATTTCTATCAAGGTTCGGTAAGCAGCAACCTCTATTTTGAATCTCCGGGTACACTGGAAGGTAATTATGTACCGGTAAGCCGGCGCAACGCCCTGACACAACTCTACTGTATGGAGAACGGGAACGAGGTACCGGATAACCGGCGGTCGACCCAGGTAGTGATCAAAGGGACTTATACACCCGATGTGTTGTACCAGGCCAACGGTACGGACCTTTATACCGGTTATACCACCGGACAGGATTTCTGGCGGATCGTAGAGATGACGCCCGACGGACAGCGGGGTGCCTACACGGATAAATATTACGGGGAAGATCCGGCAGACTATATGGAAGAGAACCAGCGGTCGGTACGCTATGTCAACGGAGAGACCTACTATTTCCTCTACTTAGACCGGGTGGAGCAGGAGTATCCTTATCCCCACAACTATACCGTAAAAAGGAACAGTTATTATAATATTGATATTACCAAAGTAAGCAATGCCGGGGATGAAGAGGAAGATCCCGGAATTGACCTGCCGGGTCCCGGACCTGGTCCCGGACCCTCGGACGGTAGCCAGATCACTGTAACGATCAGCATCAGCGAGTGGGACCTGATACAGGGCAACGGCGAGCTTTAAACCTTAACAAATAAAAGAGAATATGAAGAGATCTCTCCACATATTACCGGGTTGGTTACTCCTGTGTATACTCCTTGTAAGCGGATGTATATACGAGGACGTGGAGCATTGCGAGGATTTTGAAACGTGCGAGGTAGCCTTCAGTTTCCGATACGATTATAATATGTATTATGCCGACCGCTTTGCAGAGGAGGTAGACCATATAAGTCTTTTTATCTACGACGCGGCCACTCAGGAGCTGAAACTGCGGATCGATAAGTTCCGTACCGGTATGGAGCCGGGACAGACGATCACCACCGAACTCCCGGCGGGAGAGTATATCGCAGTGACCTGGGGCAACTGCGACCAGCAGACTGATTACTTTGCCATTACCCAGCCCGACCGGCTCTCTACCCTGCAGATGGGACTTACCTGTATCGGGAGCGATAACGAAGCCACGGTGAACAGGATCGGTTCGGTATTCCATGCGCTGTATGCTTTTGAGGTAACCGGGGGGGGGACCCGTTACGGTACCGATGTCAATGACCAAGAATACCAACCGGGTACGGGTGATCATCCGGGGGCTGGACCAGATGACCAAAGAGGAGGCCGAGGAGACCATGAAGATTCGTGTATCCAGTGCCAACTGGCTATACAACTACGAGAATAGATTGTCAACCACTCAGAGGATCCATTATCGGTCTGAATATAGCAGTGCAGAGGAGATCGTGGCTGATTTTTATATTCTGCGTATGCAGACGGATTATGAGAACGATATTTTTATCAATCTGCAATACAGGGATATAGCTTTAGGCAGAGATCCGGTAGATGTATTACCGGAATACCCCCTGATCCCTCTGTTGATAGATTTAGAGAATCCCCCTGTTACCTTACCGGCAGAGGGTGGATTAAAAAGTGAGGATGACCCGTATGCATAGGCCAATGAATTGCTGGACCGGGAAGATGAATATGAAATTATTTTTGAAGTGGCGATTAATGCGGATGGTAATCTTTATATTGAATCGTGGGAAGGGATCACCAGACCGGGTGAATTAGGATCATAAATAGTTTAACAGAACCAATGAAGAGACTCAGATATATACAAGAAATAAGTACCCGGGGACTGTGGATAGCCTTTGTATTGCTGTTCCTGATGGGTTGCACGGAAGATAAGAACGAACCGGATGAGAAAGAGCCTGCTCCTTCCGGCCAGGTAACTGTTTCGTTCTCGGTAGATACGCAGACCATTGTTTCGAGGGCAGACAATATTGAGGTTTATGAAAATGCGATTAACTCGTTAGATATTCTGGTATTTGAAGAAGAGGAGGAAGAGGAAGAAAAAGAATTTATACTCAAGTATCAAACGACTGCTGAAATAGTAAATAATTCAACCTATACCTATACGGTAGATCTTTATCCGGCAACGTGTCCGGTCAAACTCTATCTGCTGGCTAATATTAATATGGAAGAATTTTCCCATCACCTGGGTAATACGGAAAACGAGATAAAAAAAGAAAAGTTTATTTTAGATTATCCTGTTACAGAGGAAATGGATAAGGGAGCCATTCCCATGTTCGGAGAAATAAAGATCAGTGAAGGACTAAGCGAAGATACACCACTTACTCTGGAAACTGTAACGTTGGTTCGCTCTCTGGCGGCTGTTACTGTGGAAAATACAGCTACAGATTTTACGCTTACAAGTATTCAAGGATATCGTGCTAATAATAAGATCCGGATTATTCCGGAGGAATTGGTCGATAATAAGGTATCAGCACCAACTATACCGGAAGGCTCCGAAGCTATAATAACCAGTGAACGGGTTGAAGCAAGCCAGGAAGTTGCTAATGGATTATACCTCCCCGAATCCAAATCAGCTACCACAACCTCTGAAGCGACTTGTCTTATTATTGGCGGAAAGTATGATGGAAGCCCGGTAGAGACCTATTACCGGGTAGATTTCAGACAAGGTGAAACTTTTGGGCAATTATTACGTAATCACAGATACAATATAAAAATTAAAAATGTAACGGGTCCTGGTACTACCCACCCGGATGATGCCGTTGAAGTCAATATAGAATACACGATTGATGACTGGTCGGAATCAGATCATAATATAGAATTGTAAACCGGAAAATAAAATTAAAAACTTATGATAAAGCAAGCATACCTGTATCTATTTATTTTAATGGGAGTATGGCTCACCGGATGTCAGGATATTGATGATTTTCCTACTAACCCATTGGAGAGCGATGGTAAAACAGTGGAGGTGACTCTTTCGACTAAAGTGCCCGGGATTACTGTTCAGAGTAGAGCAGGAGAAGTTACCGATGATGAAAAGAAGCTTGAATATGTAGGCGTTTTAGTATTCAAAGTAGAAGGTAGTGAGGAATCAAAAACAGAAAAATTTGCTTATTATACTGAAAGTACTATTGAGACTTTAAGCAATGACAATGTAGGCATTAAGACTAAATTAAAAATAGGGGAAGATGGCCAAAAATACAGTCTTGTATTATTAGCCAATTTAAAGGAAGAATTAGAAGATTTTTTTAATGATGAGAATAGCTACCAAGATGAGGATAAAGAAGAATTATTAAAACAAATAATATTTGAACAAGAAGGAAAGTGGCCGAATGGAAATAATGAAACAGAGTTTCGTGCCCTTCCGATGTGGGGAGAATCTCCT
>JAJQBG010000024.1 GCA_021203405.1 Bacteroides sp. | reverse complement strand
AATTCAGATAATAAACTTTTTTTGCTGGATGCTTAAGCATTAATTTACCGCGCATGTTATGCTTTTATCAGAAATCCAAGGATAAATTCTAAAGGCTTCAACACTTCAGCGGTATTAGGGTTCGTTAATACGCTGGAAGATGTATTAAAAAAAGAGAACCCTACCCATATTGGGATCGCTTTTGACCCTCCGGGCCCTACCTTCCGCCACGAAGCGTTTGAGGCTTATAAAGCTCACCGGGAAGAGACGCCGGAAGTAATACGCCAATCGGTACCTATTATTAAAGAGATCATCAAAGCTTACCGGATCCCTATAATCGAGGTATCAGGATATGAAGCAGATGATGTAATTGGTACCCTGGCAACCCAGGCCGATAAACAGGGGATTTATACCTATATGATGACTCCGGATAAAGATTACGGGCAACTTGTTTCCGATCATGTCTTTATCTATCGTCCCAAATATGGAGACAAAGAGTATGAAGTGATGGGAGTCGATAAAGTGAAAGCCAAATTTGAAATAGAGACTCCCTGTCAGGTGATCGATATCCTGGGGCTGATGGGAGATAGTTCTGACAATATACCGGGATGTCCGGGGGTTGGAGAAAAGACAGCCAAGAAATTAATTGCAGGGTACGGAAGTATCGAGAATCTGCTGGCCCATACCGACCAACTGAAAGGAGCACTGAAAACTAAAATTGAGGAGAACCGGGAAATAATCCTCTTCTCCAAATTTCTGGCTACTATTAAAACGGATGTACCGGTAGAGTTGAAGATGGAAGATTGGGTACGACAGGAGATCGATAAAGAGGCTCTTCATAAAATCTTTGGAGAGATGGAATTCCGGATGCTGATTGACCGGGTGATCCGTACGGAGGAGAAGAGTACTCCTAATAACCCTTTACAAGGCAGTCTCTTTGAAGAATTCGCGCCCGCTCCCACGGAAGAGAAAAAATTTGGAAATCTCACCTGCTTAAAAGACCTGGATTACGATTATCAACTCATTGATACAGAAGAAAAAAGAGTAGAATTGTTAAGAAAATTGGAGACAAATCCAATTTTAAGTCTGGATACGGAGACCACCAACACCGATCCCATTAATGCAGAATTGGTGGGAATAAGTTTTAGTGTAAAGGAAAATCAGGCTTTTTATGTTCCGGTACCTGCCGACCGGGAAGAAGCTCAAAAAATAGTCAATACCTTCAAATCTCTTTTTGAAAATGAAGAGGTTTGTAAAGTAGGGCAAAATATTAAATACGATCTGTTGATTCTGCAGGATTATGGGGTTGAACTGAAAGGTTCCATGTTTGATACCATGATCGCCCATTACGTGCTGCAACCGGAACTCCGCCATGGAATGGATTACCTGGCGGAAGTTTACCTCAACTATTGTACCATTCATATTGAAGAGTTGATCGGTCCCAGGGGAAAGAACCAGAAAAATATGAGAGACCTCTCTCCTACCGATGTATATTTGTATGCCTGCGAAGATGCGGACGTTACACTTAAATTAAAGAATATCCTGGAGAAAGAGTTGCAACAAAATGGTATAGAAGAACTCTTCTATCAAATTGAAATGCCTTTGGTACCCGTATTAGCCAATATCGAACGGAACGGAATAAGATTGGATACGGAGGCTCTGAAACAGACCTCGAAGGATTTAACTGCCCGTTTGCTGGAGATTGAGAACGAGGTGTACCAGCTTGCCGGAGAGACCTTCAATATCGGATCTCCGAAACAGGTGGGAGAAGTATTATTCGAAAAGCTGAAAATCGTAGAAAAAGCCCGCAAAACCAAATCGGGACAACATACCACTTCCGAAGATGTACTGGAAAGTTTAAAGGGAAAACATCCGGTAGTAGCTAAAATATTAGAGTACCGGGGATTGAAAAAACTGCTGAGTACCTATGTGGACTCCTTACCGCTCTTGATTAATCCGAAGACCGGACGGGTACACACCTCTTTGAACCAGACGGTAACAGCTACGGGACGGTTAAGTTCCAGTAATCCTAATCTACAGAATATCCCTATCCGGGACGAGGATGGTAAAGAGATACGGAAGGCTTTTATTCCGGACGATGGAGCACTTTTTCTATCAGCTGACTATTCCCAGATCGAGTTACGTATTATGGCCCACCTGAGCCAGGATAAAAATATGATCGATGCCTTTTTATCCGGCCACGATATTCACGCTGCCACAGCGGCTAAAATATACAAGATAGATATAAAGGATGTGACCAAAGATATGCGCCGGAAAGCCAAAACAGCCAACTTTGGTATTATCTATGGTATATCCATTTTCGGATTGGCGGAACGGATGGGAGTAGACCGGAAAGAGGCGAAAGAACTGATCGACGGTTACTTTGAAACTTATCCGGGAGTTAAAAAGTATATGAATACTTCCATCGAAGAGGCCCGTAAGATGGGTTATGTGGAGACTATCTACCAAAGGAAACGCTACCTGCCGGATATTAACTCTAAAAATGCGGTGGTAAGAGGTTATGCGGAACGAAATGCCATCAACGCTCCTATCCAGGGAAGTGCGGCAGATATTATTAAAGTAGCTATGATCAATATCTACAACCGCTTTGTTCGGGAAGGACTGCAAGCAAAGATGATCCTGCAGGTACACGATGAATTGAACTTCAGCGTTCCGGTAGCAGAAAAAGAGTATGTAGAACAGGTGGTTACGGAAGAGATGGAACGTGCCTACAAAATGCATGTTCCGCTCAAAACGGATTGCGGCTGGGGTAAGAACTGGCTGGAAGCGCATTAACCCGGTATTTAACATACAGAGAAAGAAGGTATTCCGGAAATCATTCCGGGAATATCCTCTCTTTTTTATACCTTTGGTGTACTATACAGAAAGTACCGGAACCTTTACACACCAGTTTATCCCCGCAATATATTTCGCATTCGCAGAAATGGATATTGCGTCCCGGCTTGATCACATAGCCGATAGCCCGGAGTTCTTCTCCCCAGCTGGCCCTGAGAAAAGAGGTTTTTATCTCGGCTGAGAGTACATCTTTCTCTATCGGGGTTACTGTATAAGCGGCAAAGCCGGCCACAGCATCCATCAATGCGGCTAAAACCCCGCCATGCACTACCCCACTATATTGTTTGTGTTCCGGCTGTAAAGGCATCCGGGCCTCTACCCTCCCCTCTTCTATTTTCAGGAATTCTACTCCCAGTTGCCGGACAAAAGGATTGTTTTGAGAACGTTCTTTTATTTTGGCTTTTATCTGTTCATTCATGTTACCTCGTATTAGTTGATTATAGTATAAAAACGAAAGCAAATATACGGTTTTAAAACGTTATACTTATCCTTTAACACCATCTGTAAAAAGAGAATCTCTCTGTATTACAGAAAAATAGTTAACTTTGTATCCTCTATTTCTTAGTGATATTTCTTATCACCATAAGAAAGTTGTATAAACTTAATAGATTAGCAAATTATAACAAGAAATAAATTATGGCGTTACAATGCGGTATTGTCGGCCTTCCGAACGTAGGAAAATCGACTCTTTTCAACTGTTTATCCAATGCAAAAGCACAGGCTGCAAACTTCCCTTTCTGCACCATAGAACCCAATGTAGGAGTAATTACCGTTCCTGACGAACGTCTTAATAAACTGGCGGAACTGGTGAATCCGAACCGTATCGTACCTACTACCGTAGAGATTGTAGATATAGCCGGATTGGTAAAAGGAGCGAGTAAAGGAGAGGGATTGGGAAATAAGTTCCTGGCCAATATCCGGGAGACCGATGCTATCCTGCATGTATTGCGTTGTTTTGACGATGAGAATGTAACCCATGTGGACGGAAGCGTCAACCCGGTAAGAGATAAGGAGATCATTGATTATGAGCTTCAGTTGAAAGACCTGGATACGATCGAGAACCGGATCCAGAAAGTACAGAAGCAGGCACAGACAGGAGGCGATAAAGCCGCTAAACTGATGTACGATGTACTGGTGCGTTTTAAAGAGGCTCTGGAACAGGGAAAATCGGCCCGTACAGTAACTTTTGATACCAAAGGTGAAGAGAAGGCTGCCAAAGAACTCTTTTTATTGACCAGCAAACCGATATTGTATGTCTGTAATGTTGATGAAAGCAGTGCGGTAAAGGGGAATAAATATGTGAATATGGTGCGGGAAGCCATTAAGGAAGAAGGGGCTAATATCCTGATCGTAGCTGCTAAAACCGAGTCGGATATAGCGGAACTGGAGACGTATGAAGATCGTCAGATGTTCCTGGAAGAAGTAGGTCTGGATGAATCCGGTGTAGCCCGCCTGATCAAAGCTGCTTATAAATTGCTGAACCTGGAAACCTATTTTACGGCCGGTGTACAGGAGGTAAGAGCCTGGACCTATCTGAAAGGTAGCAAAGCCCCGCAATGTGCAGGAGTTATCCATACAGACTTTGAAAAAGGCTTTATCCGGGCTGAAGTGATCAAATACGAGGACTTTATCCAGTATGGCTCGGAGGCTGCCGTCAAGGAGGCCGGTAAGCTGAATGTGGAAGGAAAAGAGTATATTGTTCAGGACGGAGATATTATGCACTTCCGTTTTAATGTATAAAAAGCTATGATCAACTATCTGGTAGTCGGAACAGGCGGTGTAGGAGCAAGTATAGCTGCTTTTTTACAGTTAGGAAATAAAAACGTAGAGTGTATAGCCCGGGGAGAACATCTGGAACGTATCCGAGAGGGTGGTCTTGTGATGGAAAGTACCCTCAAAGGGAATCAGGCCTTACCGCTGGAGGTTTACTCTTCGGAAGAGTATACGGGAAAAGCAGATGTGATCTTTGTGTGTGTAAAGAGTTACTCGTTAGATTCGGTGATTGATCTGATCTGGAAAGCTTCTCACAACAATACAGTCGTTATTCCTATTCTGAATGTATATGAAACGGGACCGAAACTACAACAGGAGCTTCCCGGTGTAACGGTACTGGACGGATGTATCTATATTGTAGGATATCTTACCGGACCGGGCCACCTGAAACAGGTCGGTAAAATATTCCGTATAGTATACGGAGCTCATAAAGATACCCGGGTAGACCGGGAGTTACTTCTACGCATACAGAAGGATCTGGTAGAGTGTGGTATAAAGGCTGATCTTTCGGAAGATATCCAGAGAGATACGTTTGTAAAGTGGTCTTTTATCTCTGCTATGGCTTGTACAGGGGCTTATTATGAAGCGCCTATGGGAGAGGTGCAGAAGCCGGGAGAGATCCGGGAAACTTTTAAAGGGTTGTCTGCAGAGAGTCAACAGATAGGTTTAAAGGCTGGTATTCTATTTAAAGAGGATATGGTGGAGTATAATTTAAAAGTTATTGATAAATTAGCACCCGAAAGTACTTCTTCCATGCAACGGGATATTGAAAAAGGGAATAATTCGGAAATAGAGAGCCTGTTGTTTGAGATGATCTGTTTAGCTGAAGAGTATGGAGTTGAGATCCCAACTTATCAGAAGGTGGCAGAAAAGTTCAGGAAGTAACTCCGGTAATATAGTAACCAAAACAGATATTGTTATGTCAAATCTTTTGTTAGCAATCACCTGGAATCCGGATCCCGAAATAGTAAATATTTTCGGTATTTCACTCCGGTATTATGGACTTTTATGGGTGATCGGTTTAGCTTGTGCATTCTATGTAGTTCGTTATCAGTACCGTGATAAAAAGATCAGTGAAGAGAAGTTTGAACCGCTCTTTTTTTTTGCTTTTTTGGGATCCTGATCGGTGCACGTCTGGGACATTGTCTTTTTTATCAACCTGAATATTACCTGACTCATCCGCTGGAAATGATACTGCCCGTGAAGATCACTTCTGAGGGATGGAAGTTTATTGGTTATCAGGGCCTGGCGAGTCATGGGGGTACACTGGGGCTTATCATTGCGTTATGGCTCTATTGCCGTAAGACCAAAATGAACTACCTAGATGTAGTGGATATGATCGCTGTGGCCACCCCTATTACAGCCTGCTTTATTCGTCTGGCTAACCTCATGAATTCGGAAATTATCGGTAAGGTTACTACGGTGCCCTGGGCATTTATCTTTGTGCAGGAGGATATGCACCCCCGGCATCCGGGACAGCTCTATGAGGCTATTGCTTACCTGATCCTCTTCTTTATAGAGATCTATATTCATAAGAAATATAGCCGAAAATTACACCGGGGATTCTTCTTCGGACTCTGTCTGGCCTATATTTTCACCTTCCGCTTCTTTATTGAGTTCCTGAAAGAGAACCAGGTCAATTTTGAAGATGGAATGGCTTTTAATATGGGTCAATGGCTGAGTATTCCGTTTATTATTATCGGATTTTACTGTATGTTCCGCAAGCCGAAAACGTTTAAGAAATAAAGGAGGTCGAAAGGCTTTCACTAAAAAATAGTCCAGAGTTATTTACCCCGGACTATTTTTTTTGATCTCACTGAGTTTATTCAGGGCCTCTAAAGGAGTCGGGTTATTTACATCCAGATTAATGATCTCGTCTCTTATCTGTGAAAGGATGGGATCATCCAGCTGAAAGAAGCTGAGTTGCATCCCTTCGCGGGATTGAGAAACTTCTGCAAGGGGTTTACCTGATATTCCCTGGCTGCGGTTCTCGGATTCCAGCTGTTTCAGAATATCATCCGCACGTTTTACTATGCTTTTGGGCATACCGGCCATTTTAGCAACATGGATCCCGAAAGAGTGCTCACTCCCACCCCGCTCCAGTTTGCGCAGGAACAGGATTTTGTGATCGATCTCTTTGATGGAGACATTGTAATTTTTGATTCGCTTAAAGGTTTTTTCCATTTCATTGAGTTCATGGTAATGGGTAGCGAACAGGGTACGGGCCCTGGCTTTAGGGTGTTCATGGATATGCTCTACAATTGCCCAGGCAATGGAAATACCATCGTAAGTGGAGGTTCCGCGGCCTAATTCATCAAACAGTACCAGACTACGGGGAGAAAGATTATTGAGGATATTGGAAGCTTCGTTCATCTCTACCATAAAGGTGGATTCTCCCACAGAGATATTATCGCTGGCTCCTACACGGGTAAACATCTTATCTACCAATCCGATACGAGCACTTTCGGCCGGTACAAAGCTACCCATTTGGGCCAATAGGGTAATGAGTGCGGTTTGTCTTAAAAGGGCGGATTTACCGGCCATATTGGGTCCGGTATTGATAATGATCTGTTGGGTAGTACTATTGAGGAATACATCATTGGCGATATACTTCTCTCCTACCGGTAACTGCTTTTCGATAACCGGATGTCTACCCTGTTTAATTTCCAGTACATCACTGTCTTCAATGAGAGGACGGACATATTTATTCTCCCGGGCAATGGCGGAGAAAGAGAATAAACAATCCAGCCGGGCTATATAAGAAGCATTGGCCTGAATGGGTGAGATAAATTCTGTAAGGGTCTGGATCAGTTCGTTATAAAGCCTGGTTTCCAGGGAAAGGATCTTCTCTTCGGCACCGAGTATCTTCTCTTCGTACTCTTTCAGTTCCTGGGTAATATAACGCTCGGCATTTACCAGGGTCTGTTTCCGGATCCACTCCTGTAGAACTTTCTCTTTATGGACATTCCTTACTTCAATATAGTAGCCGAATACACTGTTGTAGGCAATTTTCAGGCTGGGAATACCGGTTGCTTCACTCTCCCGCTGCTGAATTTGCATCAGGTAATCTTTTCCGGAAAAAGCGATCTTTCTTAATTCATCCAACTCTTCGGAGACACCATCCCGGATAAATCCTCCTTTATTGATCAGTAAAGGGGGATCGTTCACTATCTCCCGGGCTATTCTATCCCGGATGGAAAGACATAGATCCAGCCTCTCTCCTATTTTGTTCAGATTACTGTTCTCTGCTTCCAGGCAAGCTGCTTTTATGGGTTCAATAGCCTGCAAAGCTACTTTTAGCTGTACCACTTCCCGGGGAGAAACTCTTCCTACGGCTACTTTAGATATAATGCGCTCCAGATCTCCTATGCGGGGTAAGTGTTCTTCCAGTACATCCCGGAATTCCGGATGGCGAAAGAAGTATTCTACTATATCTAACCGGGCATTAATGGGTTTCTCTTCTTTCAGAGGAAAGACTACCCATCTTTTTAGCAAACGGGCACCCATGGGAGTAATAGTACGGTCAATCACTTCAAAAAGTGTACTTCCTCCTTCATTCATTCCGGAAATAAGTTCCAGGCTCTTTACCGTAAATTTGTCTAAGCGTACATATCTATCTTCCTCTATGCGGGAAAGAGCAGTAATATGACCAATCTGGTGATGCTGGGTCATATCCAGGTATTAAAGAATGGCCCCGGAAGCTATAATACCCGACTTCAGGTGATCCACGCCAAATCCTTTCAGGTTCTGGGTCTCAAAGTGTTTCAATAAACGTTTCCTGGCGGATTCTTCTGTAAAAACCCAGTCTTCCAATTCAAAAGTGAAGAACCGGTTCCCGAAATTTCCTTCGAGCATGGCTTTTTTGTTCCGGTCGTAAATGACCTCTTTAGGGGCAAAATTATTGAGTAGTTTATCAATATACTCTCCGTTTCCCTGAGCAGTGAGGAATTCTCCGGTAGAAATATCAAAGAAGGCTACTCCACACTCACTTTTTCCAAAATGTACAGCAGACAGAAAGTTATTCTCTTTATGGTTTAATACATTATCGTTGATAGAAACCCCGGGAGTAACCAGTTCGGTAATTCCTCTCTTCACTAATTTTTTGGTAAGTTTCGGATCTTCCAGCTGGTCACAAATAGCTACTCTCCTACCCGCACGTACTAATTTAGGCAAATAAGTATCTAAGGAATGATAAGGAAATCCTGCCATCTCAATGGTTTTTTCTTTTCCATTGGCTCGTCTGGTCAGGGTAATTCCCAGGATCTCTGAGGCTATAATTGCATCTTCCGAGTAAGTTTCGTAAAAGTCTCCACACCGGAATAACAGAATAGCATCCGGATGTTGAGCTTTCAGGTCCACAAACTGCTTCATCATGGGCGTAAGAACTATTTCATTTGCCACAGCTCTATTTATTTTTACAGGGTTAATAATAGAGCAAAGATAAGAATTTCAA
>JAJQBG010000107.1 GCA_021203405.1 Bacteroides sp. | reverse complement strand
GGTTATATGTAATAATATTAAGTTTGCAAATTTCGGTTGCAAATGTACGTATTAAAATGATAGATGTAAACAATTTATAAAGAAAATGATAGAAAAATATCAATTTGACGAATTAACCCGATCAAAATGAGTAAAAAGTCATTATTTACGTTTTTTAAAAGATTTATAAGCCGGAATTAATACAAGTAATCCCGAAATTAGTAGGGTAATGATCAAAGGGCCGTCAATTCGTTCAACATGTACCAGAATATAGAAACAAATTGAAGGCCAAAGAAGAATTATGCAAACTGTTTGTGAAGTAGATAACGGTCGTCTCATAAGTGGCAAAATGATATGGAAAAGCAAAATGTAAGATCAGAAAGATAATCCGGAGTCTTCCCGGCCCCGGATCATCCTGTTCCTGCCTGTCAACCGGGAAAGACTATTTTCCCGATTTCTTTTTGTCTACAATAGCTCAATGACAGCCACAGCAGTGATATTTACAATATCCCGTACCGAGCTTTCAATATCAGTAAAGTGAATAGGCTTGTTCAGTCCCATCTGTATCGGCCCGATCAGCTCCGTATCGCACATCGCCTGGATCAGTTTATATCCCGAGTTAGCCGAACTCAGATTAGGAAAGACCAGTGTATTGACATCTTTTCCCACTAACCGGGTAAAAGGATACTTCTTATCCCTGAGTTCACGGTTCATTGCAAAGTTCACCTGCATCTCTCCGTCAATAGCTAGTTCCGGGTAGTTCTCCTGCATATAGGCTACCGCCTGGTGTACCTTAACCGGCGATCCCTCCTGGTCAGACCCGAAGTTAGAGTAAGAAAGCATAGCCATCACCGGCGTATGGTTAAAGAAACGTACTGTCTGTTCAGCCAGTTTGGCCACATCGATCAGCGTCTCCGTACTGGGGTGACGATTGATAAGTGTATCCGCCAGGAAGTAAGTTCCCTTTTTAGAATTCAGGATATGCATGGTACCGAAATGTTTATATTCAGAACGGATACCGATCACCTCCTTGGCCACTTTAATGGTATTGGAATACTTCGTATAAAGTCCGGTGATAAATGCATCCGCATCTCCCGTCTCCACCATCATCATACCAAAATAGTTGCGCTCAAACATCTTATCGTTACACTCCTCGTAAGTAGCTCCCTGGCGGGCACGCTTTTCCGATAAAATGCGAGCATACCGTTCGCGTCTCTCAAATTCTGAATCATGATGCAAATTTACAATTTCTATGCCTTCCAGGCTCAGATCCAGTTCATCGGCCAGCTTTTGAATACGTTCATCATTCCCCAGCAGGATCGGATGACAGATTCCCTCGGCTTTAGCCTCTACCGCAGCCCTGAGCATATTGGGGTGAATACCCTCCGCAAACACCACCCGTTGCGGATCCCGGCGGGCAGTTTCATAGAGTTGACGGGTCAGTTTCGATTCATAACCCATCAATTCGCGCAGACGCACACAATAAGCCTCCCAGTCTTCAATCTTTTTACGGGCCACACCAGAGTCCATCGCTGCCTTGGCAACTGCCATAGAAACTTCAGTGATCAAACGCGGATCCACCGGTTTCGGAATAAAGTATTCCGGACCAAATGTGAAATTATTCACCTTATAGGCCTCATTCACTACCTCAGGGACCGGTTGTTTAGCCAGGTTGGCAATCGCATACACCGCAGCAATTTTCATCTCCTCATTAATAGCAGTAGCCCGGGTATCCAACGCCCCGCGGAAAATATAGGGGAAACCGATCACATTGTTGATCTGGTTCGGATAATCAGAACGTCCGGTCGCCATCAACACATCCGGGCGGGAAGCCATTGCATCCTCATAAGAGATCTCCGGAACAGGATTAGCCAATGCAAATACGATCGGATCCTTTGCCATGCTCTTTACCATATCTTTAGAGAGCATATTTCCTTTGGAAAGTCCCAGGAACACATCTGCTCCCCGGATAGCCTCTTCCAGGGTTTTAATATCCGTACGTTCCGTGGCAAAGTAGCTCTTTTCTCCATTCAGGTCCGTACGCGCTTTGGAGATCACCCCTTTACTATCCAGCATCACGATATTTTCCAGGCGGGCTCCCAGCGAGATATAAAGACGGGTACACGAACTGGCCGAAGCTCCCGCACCATTCACCACGATCTTTACCTCTTCGATCTTCTTTCCGGTTATCTCCAGTGCATTTAACAAGCCGGCACTCGAAATAATCGCTGTTCCGTGCTGGTCATCGTGCATTACTGGTATATCCAGTTCCTCTTTCAAACGACGCTCTATTTCAAAACACTCAGGCGCTTTGATATCTTCCAGGTTGATACCTCCGAAAGTAGGGGCGATCGCTTTTACCGCTTCAATAAATTTCTCCGGATCTTTCTCGTTGACCTCAATATCGAATACATCAATACCGGCATAAATTTTGAAAAGCAGCCCTTTTCCTTCCATCACCGGTTTACCGGCCAGTGCGCCGATATCTCCCAGTCCCAACACAGCCGTACCGTTGGAAATTACCGCTACCAGGTTTCCCTTGGCAGTATAATCATAAGCTGTATTCGCGTCTTTTTCAATCTCCAGGCAAGGCTCCGCTACCCCCGGAGAGTAAGCCAGCGAAAGATCCGTCTGGGTACTGTAAGGTTTGGTAGGTACCACCTCTATTTTTCCCGGCTTTCCCTGCGAATGATAAAGCAAAGCCGCCTCTTTTGTTATTTTAGCCATAAACTTGGTTTGTATTTGGTAAGTAGATTAGATAAATATAGTATCAGGCATTCAGCGCCTGTTCAATATCTGCAATAATATCCTCCGCATTCTCTATACCCACGGATAAACGGATCAGGTCCGGACGTACCCCTGCCTCCATCAGCTGTTCGTCCGAAAGCTGGCGATGGGTATGACTGGCAGGGTGAAGCACACAGGTACGGGCATCCGCCACATGCGTAACGATCGCTACCAGCTGCAGGCTATCCATAAAACGGATGGAAACATCCCGTCCCCCTTTCAGCCCGAAAGAGATCACCCCGCAGGTTCCTTTCGGCATATACTTCTGAGCCAGTCCGTAATATTTATTACCCGGAAGACCGCTGAAGTTAACCCACGCCACCTTTTCATGTTGCTCCAGGTACTCCGCAACCTGCTGTGCATTTTTACAGTGTTGTGCCATACGCAAATGCAGCGTTTCCAGCCCCAGGTTGAGCAGGAAAGAGTTCTGAGGAGAAGGAATACTTCCCAGGTCACGCATCAGCTGGGCCGTAGCTTTGGTAATATAGGCCCCTTTTCCAAAAGCATGGGTATAAGTGAGCCCGTGGTAAGATTCATCTGGCGTGGTAAGTCCCGGGAACTTATCGGCATACGCATCCCAGTCAAAGTTCCCGCTATCTACGATCGCTCCCCCTACGGCAGTAGCATGTCCATCCATATATTTGGTAGTAGAGTGAACCACTATATCCGCTCCCCACTCAAAAGGCCGACAATTAATAGGAGTCGGAAAAGTATTATCCACGATCAGGGGCACTCCCTGGCTATGGGCGATCCGAGCAAACTTCTTAATATCCAGGATCTCCATGGAAGGATTCGAGATCGTCTCCCCGAACAGAGCCTTGGTATTGGGACGGAAAGCCGCCACGATCTCCTCTTCCGGAGCATCCGAACTAATAAAAGTCACCTCAATACCCAGCTTTTTCATCGTCACTCCAAACAAGTTGAAAGTACCACCGTATATAGCCGAAGAGCAGACAAAATGGTCACCTGCCTGGCAGATATTGAAAATGGCATAGAAATTAGCAGCCTGTCCGCTGGAGGTAAGCATGGCGGCCACTCCGCCTTCCAGGGCAGCGATCTTGGCAGCCACCGCATCGTTGGTAGGATTCTGGAGCCGGGTATAAAAATATCCGGCCTCTTCCAGGTCGAACAGCTTTGCCATCTGCTCACTGGTATCATACTTAAAAGTAGTACTCTGATAAATAGGAAGTACGCGCGGTTCTCCTTTCGTAGGAGTCCAGCCTGCCTGTACGCAGATCGTTTCGGGTTTGAGTTGTTTTGCCATATATAGATTTTTAATGTCCTGCGGTAAAAGTCGCCTGCAAATATAGCATAAAATCACTACCCTCCGGGGAAGATATTCTCTTTCTTAAAGAGGATTTATGTTAATTTTTTCATTTATCTGCCTCCGGAGAGGTTTCCGCAGACCTTTTGCGGGAAACATTTCCCCATACAGGAAAAAAGTTTGATTTTGCAGAAATTTTAATGGATAGAAAATGAAAGAGATCGAATTTAAACAAACGTTGCCGGTACAGATCCGTTTCAACGATATAGATGTATTTGGACACCTCAATAACTCCGTATATTTCTCTTTTTACGATCTTGGTAAAACCACCTATTTTGATACGATCAAAAAACAGAATCCCGGAATAGAAGAGATCGGAGCTGTTATAGCCAATATCAATGTAGACTTTTTATGTCCGGTATTTGCCAATGAACCGGTAGCCGTACAAACGGCCGTCACCGA
Organism: Bacteroides sp.; assembly: GCA_021203405.1. Taxonomy (GTDB): domain Bacteria; phylum Bacteroidota; class Bacteroidia; order Bacteroidales; family Bacteroidaceae; genus Bacteroides. The sequence goes on along the minus strand of JAJQBG010000107.1, from coordinate 4,606 downwards.
AATAGGGAATAAAAGCTTCAAAATTATCCAACAACTTATCAACGCAGAAACAGAAGAAGTTAAATGTATATGCCGTACCATTATGGTAGGATTTGATATAAAGACAGGAAAATCGCAGGAGATCCCCGAAAGCTGGAAAGAGGCTATGTCAGCCCTGGAAGGCAGAAATGTGGTAGCCACTCCGAAAGAATAGAGCAAAAAAAGGAGTCACGCTTGACTCCAACCTTTGTTAACCTTAAAATCTAATACTATGAAAAACACATTGCAAATATAAAGCTGTTATTGATTTTATCCAAATAAACAAGCCGAATAAAGATGTTTTATAACATCTTTTAAGAGGTAAAAACCTTTTGTAAGAGAATAAATCTGTCGACACACCATCGGAATACCCTGAAAAAGCCTTTTTTAGAAAAGGAATTTTTATCTTTGCCTTTACAAACCGTCTAATCATATCAACCAGACAGATGAAAGAATTCATAAAATATACATTTGCCACTATCACCGGGATCCTCATCTCCGGAATTATTTTCCTCTTTCTCCTTACCATTTTTCTCGCAGCGATCCTCTCCTCTTCCGGCTCAGAAGTATCGGTCAAAGAGAACTCCGTGATGGTACTCAAACTCGACGGAAGCCTGAAAGAGCGTACCGAAGAGAACCCGATCCGGGAATTCCTCTACGACGAAACCCCTTCCATCGGACTGGAAGATATTCTTACCGCTATCCGCAGGGCCGCAGCCAACGATAAGATCCAAGGGATCTATATACAGGCAGAAAATGCAGGAGCCCCCTTTGCTTCCATCCAGGAGATCCGTAGTGCCTTGCTGGAATTTAAGGAAACAGGCAAATTTATTGTATCCTATTCGGATGCCTATCCACAAAGCCTCTATTACCTATGTACGGTAGCAGACGACATTTTACTCAACCCACGGGGTTCCGTAGAATGGAGAGGACTCTCTGCCAACACTACCTTCTACAAAGAGTTGCTGGAAAAGATCGGTATAGAGATGCAAATATTCAAAGTAGGCGACTACAAATCAGCTGTAGAACCCTTTACCTCTACCCGGATGAGTCCGGAGAACCGGGAGCAGTTAACCGCTTATACCACCTCTATCTGGAACCAGGTCTTACAGGAGGTCGCCCTGGCCCGCCACATACCGGCAGATACGCTTAACCACCTGGCAAACCGGCTTATCCTCTTTGGTAAAGCCGAAGAGAATATACAGGCCGGCCTGACAGATCAACTTATCTACAAAGACGATGTAAGAAATTACCTGAAAGAAAAAATGGGTATACCCGCAGGCAGTAAACTAAACCTGGTAGCAGCCGGCGATCTTGCATCAGCCAAACCGGTTGTTCCCACCGGAAAGAGTCCCGACAAGATAGCCCTCTACTACGCTTACGGAGAGATTGACGGGATCACCACCTCTCCCCGGGAAGAGGGGATCAACTCCGATAAAGTAGTACGCGACCTGCGTAAACTCCGCGAAGACAAGAACGTGAAAGCTGTGGTACTCCGGATCAATTCGCCGGGTGGAAGCGCCTTTGGTTCCGAACAGATATGGAAAGCCGTGGAAGAGTTGAAAAAGAGCAAACCCGTCGTCGTATCCATGGGGGATTATGCAGCTTCCGGAGGCTACTACATTGCCTGCAATGCCGATCACATTGTAGCCCAACCCGCTACACTGACAGGCTCGATCGGGATCTACGGACTATTCCCCAACGCAGAAAAATTACTCGATAAAATAGGGATTCAAACAGAAAGTGTAAAGACGAATCCCGGAGCCGATGTAGGTAACTTTACCCGTCCGTTAACCACCTTTGAAAAAGAGCGTTTCCAGCAAAGTGTCAACGACGGATACGATCTTTTCCTCACTCGCTGTGCCGAAGGAAGAGGGATGACCAAAGACGAGATGGAACAGGTTGCTCAGGGAAGAGTATGGACAGGCAGCATGGCCAAAGAACTCGGACTGGTCGATGAACTGGGTGGCATCCGGAAAGCCATTGCCGTAGCCGCCTCCAGGGCCGGAGTAGAGCATTATACCCTGCAATCCTATCCCGACAAAAAAGACTTTATCAGTTCCCTGTTGGAAAGCAGTACCACCGATTACCTCTATACTCCGCTAAAAAGCACCTCACTGGATCGGATTTACCAGGCTTTACAAACAGTAGAGAGTTTCACCATCACCGACCCGCTGCAGACCCGTTTACCTTTTGAGATCACTCTTCATTAAAACCATTTATGGAAAGTAGTCTTATTAACATTCACGAAAGTTTACGTCCCCTTTCCTGGCTCTATGGAACAGGTATATGGATGCGAAATAGTTTTTTCGACTGGGGTATTCTACCCTCGCAAAGTTTCCCGGCTCCCGTTATATGCATTGGTAACATTACCGTAGGAGGAACCGGAAAAACTCCCCATACCGAATACCTCGTCCGGCTGCTCTCTGAAAAGTACAAAGTAGCCGTACTGAGCAGAGGATATAAACGTAGATCCAAAGGCTTCCACCTGGCAGACGAGCAGACTCCGGAAAAAATGATCGGGGACGAACCCTGGCAGATGAAACAAAAATTCCCGGACATCTTCGTCGCTGTAGATGCAGACCGCCGGCGCGGGATCAAAAAACTCCTTTCCCAAACCAAACCGGAAGCAGAAGTCATTCTACTGGATGACGCCTACCAGCATCGCTATGTACAGGCAGGTATCAATATCCTGCTGACCGACTATAACCGGCTGATCTGCGACGATGAACTACTTCCCGCCGGAAGACTCCGGGAACCCATTAACGGAAAGAACCGGGCCCATATAGTAATTGTCACCAAATGTCCGGCCGATATCAAACCCATGGATATACGGGTTATTTCCAAACGACTGGAGCTCTATCCCTTTCAGCAACTCTATTTCACTTCGTTGCAGTACGGAGAAATAGAACCCCTCTTTCCGGAAGAGTGCGAATCCCCCGTCTTACTAACTGATATAGATAAAGATACAGAGATCCTTCTTCTAACCGGAATCGCCTCTCCCGCACAAATGATAAACGATTTACAAACATACAGTCAGCACATTCACCCGGTAAGTTATCCTGATCACCACCGGTTCACCTCCAAAGACCTGCGTCACATCCGGGAAACATTCGACAAACTTCCCGAAAAGAAATTGATCATTACCACCGAAAAAGATGCAGCCCGGCTGTTGCAAATGCAGGATATAGACCCTGAGATTAAAAAGAATATTTATAAATTACCCATTGAAATAACCTTCCTGCAGCAACAACAGGAGAATTTTGACAAACACATCCTGGGTTATATCCGCAGTAATAAACGGCACAATATCCTGGAGAAGTAGAGAAATTAGTCAGCTTCGATCCACTCCAGGATATCCTTATCCAGCGGCGAAGTCTTTGGAGAGACCGATCTCACCAGGTTCCCGTCCCGGTCAATAAGGAATTTCTGGAAGTTCCAGGTAACAGGCGCATCCTCCACCCCATTCTCTTCCTTCCGGGTAAGCCATTGATACAAAGGAATAGCGTCCTCTCCCTTTACCGTAACCTTATCCATCACAGGAAAGGTGACCCCATAAGTGAGCGAACAAAACTCCAGGATCTCTTCATTACTACCCGGCTCCTGACCGCCGAAATCATTCGAAGGAAAAGCCACGATCATAAAATCCCGATCCTGATACCGCTCATACAGATCCTGCAACTCTTTATACTGAGGAGTCAGACCACATTTAGACGCCACATTGACGATCATCACCTTTTTCCCTTCAAACCACACAAACAGGTCTCTTCCCCCTCTATATCCTTTACAGAAAAATCATAGAGATTCTGCGCTTTTATACAGAAAGAAACAAGAAAGAGCCCTGTTACCCATAAAATTTGTATTGCTTTCATAAAATATTTTGATAAACTAAACAAATATACACCTTCTTCGTTTAATTTCTCGTAACAATCCTGATCTTTCTTTCCTGTAACAAAAAGAAAAGATCAAACAAATATAAAAACAGAATATGGCTACAATCCAAGAAAACCTGAATTATTCAGTAAAGAACTGGTGGCTATCCCTGGTCATAGGGATCGTATTCGTACTGCTGGCAATCCTTTTGATGTTCACACCCATTTCCAGCTATATTACACTCAGTATCCTGTTCAGTATAGCTGTTTTCGTAGCCGGTATCTTTGAAATAGTGTTCAGCATCAATAATAAGAATGTGATACCCAACTGGGGCTGGAATCTGGGCATCGGTATCATCGACCTTATCCTGGGATTCTACCTGATGTTCCACCCGGGGCTCAGCATGGCAGTACTTCCCTATATAGCAGCATTCTGGCTTATCTTCCGGGGTGTTTCGGGAATTGCCTATACCATTGACCTGAAACGCTTTGGTGACCGTTACTGGGGTTGGTACATTGCCTTTGGTATCCTTGCTATCCTATTGGGGATCTGGTTCATCTTTCAGCCCCTGATCGGAGCGATCTCCCTGGTATATTTTATATCTTATATGGTATTGATATTCGGTATTTTCCGTATCATGTTATCTTTCCAGCTCAGGAAATGTAAGAAAAACGGCCAGTGCGAAGGAATAGAAGGAATATAATCTCTACATAAA
>JAJQBG010000117.1 GCA_021203405.1 Bacteroides sp. | reverse complement strand
AAGTTGTATACAATCCTACGTATGAACAGCTGTTTCAGGCTGAAGTAGATCCTGCAAACCAAGGGTATGAAAAAGGAACTTTAACAACTACAGGTGCTGTATCTGTTAATACAGGTATCTTTACCGGTCGTTCTCCTAAAGACCGTTACATTGTTAAGGACGCTACTACTGAAGATACGATCTGGTGGGACGGCACAATTAACAAACCGGTTTCTACTGAGATCTGGAATGATCTGAAAGCTCTTTCGCTGAAACAGTTGAACAGTGCTAAAAAATTATATGTAGTGGATACTTTCTGTGGAACTAACAAGGATACTCGTATGAAAGTACGTTTCATTGTGGAAGTTGCATGGCAGGCTCACTTCGTAACCAATATGTTTATCCGTCCCTCTTTGTATGAGCTGGAAAACTACGGAGAACCTGATTTCACTGTATTCAACTCTTCTAAAACTACAAACCCGAACTGGAAAGAACAAGGTTTGAACTCTGAAGTATTTGTTGTATTCAACCTTACTGAAAAAGAGCAGATCATCGGTGGTACCTGGTATGGTGGTGAAATGAAGAAAGGTATGTTCGCTATGATGAACTACTACCTGCCGCTGAAAGGTATAGCTTCTATGCACTGTTCTGCCAATGTAGGTGAAAAGGGTGATGTAGCTGTATTCTTCGGACTTTCAGGAACTGGTAAAACCACTCTTTCGGCTAACCCGAAACGTTACCTGATCGGTGATGACGAGCACGGCTGGGATAATAACGGTGTGTTCAATTACGAAGGTGGTTGCTATGCAAAGGTTATCAACCTGAGCCAGGAGAACGAGCCGGATATCTGGAGAGCTATCAGACGCGATGCTTTGTTGGAGAACGTAGTGATTAAAGAAGATGGTACTCCTGATTATGCAGATGGATCTGTAACTGAGAACACTCGTGTTTCTTATCCGATCTATCACATTAACAAGATCGTTCTTCCTTCAAAAGCCGGTCATGCAAGCAAGATCGTTTATCTGTCTGCGGATGCATTTGGTGCATTACCTCCGGTTTCTATCCTGGATGATGCTCAGGCTCAGTATCACTTCCTTTGCGGTTATACTTCAAAACTGGCTGGTACGGAACGTGGTATTACTGAACCGGTTCCTTCATTCTCTCCTGCTTTTGGTGAGGCATTCCTTACATTGCACCCCACTATGTATGCAAAAACATTGGGTGGAAAAATGAAAGAACACGGAGCGAAAGCTTATCTGGTTAACACTGGATGGAATGGTACCGGAAAACGTATTTCCCTGAAAGATACCCGTGCTATCATTGATGCTATCATTGATGGTTCTATTGAAAATGCAGAAAAAGTTCAAATTCCAATTCTGAACCTGACTGTTCCGAAAACATTGGACAATGTTTCTGATATTCTTGATCCGCGTACTACTTATGCTGATGTTGCTGAGTGGGAGACTAAAGCTAAATCTTTGGCTGCTAAATATATCAAGAACTTCGAACAGTACTGTGATAATGAAGATGCTAAAGCTTTGATCGCTGCTGGTCCCCAGCTTTGATTCAGAGATTGATTAAATCCATTATAGAAGAGGTATCCGAATGGGCACCTCTTTTTTTATCTCATTTATTTGTAACTATCCGGATACGGATGTTTAGATTATACTCTTTTTACACCAGTTTTTGCACTTTTGTTTCGTATTAAATGTGGATATTGCATCTATCTAAAACTAATAAAAGAACATGTTAAATTAAACAGAGATCAGATATGGTACATGTACGGAACAGACATTTTTATTTTCGTTTTTTGATGGGAATAGTTGCCTTGTGGTATGCTGCTTTTCCTGTTCACTCGTCACCGGATATAGGTAACGCTTTAATGGAGGATTTCCCTTTTCTGGGTAAATTATTATCTATAGATAAACCGTGGGAAAAGGAACCTGCCGAACTTACAGAACTTTTATTTGAAAAGACTCCCCGACTGATGCAGGGCAATGAAGCTTATCCGTTGCTTTTTGTGGATGTACGAAGGGAAGATTGGCCGGGTGAAAAGGTTTTCGGGCAGTTCTCGTACGAAACGGAGTATTACTGTTTTGATAAAGCTAATCCTGTTATAAAACTGCATATTGGTCGTCCGTTACTTCATAGCCAGCAACACGGCAGGGTAGAGGAGGTTGCCCGATCAAGGTTGACCACTCCCCGCTTTCCTTTTATTCCGGCAGAGGAGATTGAACCCTTCCTCGACCAGCTTCATGCTATGGTTGCCGGACTGTCCCACTCCGGAGCTTATGAATTGGAAAGTGATCACTACCTGGTCTCCCGGTATGCACTGCCGGGAGGAGTAAATATGACTATAACTAATTTAAGTGGTTCTACCAACGGTTCTTCCTATGTGGAGATCATGTTTACTCCTGCTGCTCCGGTAAAGAAATTCGAAGGAACGCAAACTGTTGCTTTTCCGGGGGCGGAAGGTTTCGGACGGTATGCTCTGGGAGGAAGAGGCGGTAAAGTATATGTAGTGACCTCTTTGGAGGATTATTTACCAAATGGTCGTCCCGGCGGGCCGGAGGGACGTTACGGGCAACCCAGTCCGCATGCTAAAACGTTAGGAGAAGGAAACTGGAAACCCTATGTTGATGCCCTGGGAAATGAACATCCTGAGGCCGGAGTACCGCTTTTGCCTCCTTTCCCGCGTCTTCCGCGTGAACCGGTTATTCCAGGGTCCCTCCGGGAGGCTATTGAGGCGGAAGGCCCGCGCTATACCGTTTTTGCTGTATCGGGGGGGGTATTAATCTGAAAAGTGAACTTGTAATTAACAACCCGTATGTAACGATTGCCGGCCAGACTGCCCCGGGCGAGGGAATACAGATCAAGAACTGGGGAATACGGATAAATACTCACGATGTGATCCTTCGTTATCTTCGTATCCGTACGGGAGAGATAAAAGGTCCCGGCGATCTTCCGCGTACACTGGGTGAACAGACCCATGCATTGGATGTAAATGCGATGAACGTTATGGTAGATCATTGCGATATCACGTATGCTAATGATTAGGTTTTCAATTTTTACGGGAACCATAACCGTCAGGCTTCTACGGTACAATGGTGTTATATATACGGTGCTCCTAAAGTCTCCACTCATGAAAAGGGAAACCACTCTATGTCGATGGCGGCTAACGGATGGGGATTTGTTTCGTTCCATCACAATCTTATAGCACACGGTGAGAGGCGGAATCCCCGTATTGATATGCTTACCTTCGATTACCGGAATAATGTTGTATTGTATAATTATCAGTCTACGGGATATGGTAGTCCGAATGACTATCTTCGGTTGAACTATATAGGTAGTACATTGAAACCCGGGCCGGATACTCCCAATCGTTCCCAGGCTGCATTTGGTGAAGAGACCCTGTATGGTCAGTGGTATGGAGAGGGAAATGATCTGCCTCCTGGTTATACACTTTTTGAAGTGGATGAACGGGTTGTGGTAAAAACACCTCATCCGTGGGCTCCGGTCACCACTCATACGGCCGAAGAGTCTTTCCGGTTAGTGGTCCGGGAAGGAGGAGTAACGAAGCCGGTAAAGGATCTGATCACTACTTTTGTTTCATATTCGGTAGAGACCGGGACAGGACGAATTCCTGATAATCCGGCATCGTGGCCGGAAGGAGGTTTTCCGGTTTATCCGGTAGTGGCTTCCTGGGTAGATATGAACCAGAATGGTATTCCGGATGAATGGGAGATCCGGCAAGGGGTTGATCCGGACTCTTTCCGGGCTAACGGACGGGAACTGAGTGAGGAATATGATAATATTGAGGTATATATCAACTCTTTGTAATACAGGAAAGAGGGAGTGTTACATTTTTGTTACTCCCTCGAATGAATAAAGAGGGTGGTGAAGGAGTTTCTATTTCAGTAAACGTTTGCTGAAATATCGTACCGGATACCATACTGCTAAGAAGCCGACTACGATAACCGTGATAAAAATAAGAAGGATATCGTTAAGGTGCATTTGTACCGGGTATGCATCTAACAGAAATGCTCCGCTTCCACCCAGGGTAATAAGCCCGAATTGTTGTTGCAGAAAACAAAGGAGTACTCCGAGAAGAATTCCGGCGAAGGCACCAAAGAAAGAGATCATCCGTCCTTCAAATAGAAAAATACGGGCGATAAGTTTTTGATCCGCTCCCATATTACGCAGGGTAACTACATCTTTTTTCTTATCTAAAATAAGCATGGAGAGGGAACCTATTACATTAAAACAGGCAATAGCCAGTATAAAGGTGAGAAATAGATAGGAGATAAGCTTTTCTATCTCCATGATGCGGAATACATCTGCCTGTTGTTCATACCTGTCCTGTACCAGGTAGCCTTCTCCCAGTATATTCCGTATTTTTTGTTTGGTGCTTTTAAGGGATGTGCCTTTTTTTAATTTTAATTCGATAGCAGAGGCTTCTGTATCGTAATCGAAAATCTCACGGGCAAAGGACAGGGAGGTAAGAATGTAATTGCTGTCATAGGGTTGCTGATTGACAGCGAAAATAACTCCTGGTGAGAATATATAATCGGTATTGAAAGCGTTTGCAGGGTTGGCTACATTTACCCGTCCTCCCCGTTTGGGAGCATATATTTGTAACGGATCAATAAATTGTATGCCGGTACCCAGGATCGAAGTCATTTCTCCTCCCATAATCCCGTAATTAACCAACATATCGTGCAGAATAAATTCTCCGGAACCGATCAGTATCTGCTCAATGGAAGTGAGTTCTTTAAAGTTATCTTCTACTCCTTTAATGACCGCCATGGTTTGCCGGTCTTTGTATTGGACCATAGCATACTCTTCCAGTGTCTCGGTACAGACTTCTATCTCCGGAAGTTGCCGTATGGATAAGATCAGCGGATCTTTGGTGTCAAATACTTTTCCGGTGGTAGAGGTGATTTTAAGCTGGGGGTCGAAGGCGGTAAAAAGAGTCGCAACCATTTCCTGGAATCCGTTGAATACAGAGAGCGTACATACCATAGCCAGGGTAGCTAAAGCCACCCCGCATACGGATATGCCGGATATAATATTGATCGCATTATGCGATTTCTTGGAGAAAAGGTAGCGCCTGGCTATGTAGAACGGGAAGTTCATGTAATTTCCGGTCGTCAGAAGAGAAGAACTATTCTTTCAGCAGAGAATCTATCTTCTCAATATAATCCAGTGAGTCGTCTACAAAGAACTTCAATTCCGGAATAATACGCAATTGATGGCGTACCCGGGTTCCTAATTCATACCGTATGGTTTTGGTATTCATATTGATGTTCTTTACTATCTCTTCACTCTTTTCAGAAGGGAATACACTCAGGTATACACGTGCAATACTCAGATCCGGGCTGATCCGTACTACACTTACTGAAACGAGTGTTCCACTCATCGCTTTGGTCTGTAGCAGGAAGATATCGCTGAGTTCTTTCTGCAAAAGACGTGCTATTTTACTCTGTCGGGTTGTTTCCATAATTAATTTTTCTTTTTTCGGATGATCGTTAGTCCGTCTCTCAGGGGTAAAATGACTTTTTCAACCCGTGAGTCGGCAGCAATCAGGTCATTAAAGCTTTTTATACCTTGTGTCTGCCGGTCGTTTGATCTGGGCTCGTCCAGTACGTGACCATCCCAGAGTGTATTATCTGCCAGTATATAGCCTCCGGGTGAGAGATGTTCCATGATCATCTGGTAATACTCTGTATATTTTCTTTTGTCTCCATCCATGAATGCCATGTCAATAGTCAGGTTCATAGCAGGAAAGAGTTCCAGTACATCTCCGATATAGAACCGGATCCTGTCGGCTACCGGGGAGTTCTCTAGCCAGGGACGGGTGAATTCTTCCTGTTCGTCATTGATCTCAAAGGTATGTAGCATGGCTCCCTCCTCCAGGCCTTCGGCGATACAGAGTGCAGAGTAGCCACTATAAGTACCAATTTCCAAAACCTGGGCAGGCCGGATCATACCGGTGAGCATTTTAAGTATCCGACCCTGCAAGTGGCCGGAAGCCATACGGGGCCGGAGTAACTTTACATGGGTTTCACGATAGAGGGCTTTCAGGTAATCGCCCTCTTCGTCTATGTGTTGCAGTATGTACTCTTCCAGTGCCTGCTGCATACCACTTTTATCTTTCAATAAAAGTAGGTAGCAGGTAATCTTTCGCTTGAGAAAGGACTGTTTTTACCTTGTTAATTTCAAGGAAAGTAGTTCCGCCGCCTTCTCCAAAGCTACCGCTCAGGTAAGCTACCATATCTTCTTCCGCTATTTGTCCGTTCTTCATAAGAAGATCAAGCGCTGCGAAGAAGTAGGCCTGGGCGTTGGCTTTTTCTTCCAGGAAGATAGGGGTTACTCCGTAGGAGAGTGCCAAAAGACGCATGGCTTTTTCTTTGTAACAAATAGCCAGTACCGGATAGCGTCCACGGAAGGCTGCCACATAACGTGCCGTACGTCCGGTATAACTATCGGTAATAATAGCCCGTATCTTCAGTTTCGAAGCAGCTTTTGCTGCCTGTTTAGCCAGGAAGGCTGTTACATCTGTGCTTTCCGGATCCAGTGGAATGCGGATATCATTCTCTTCCAGTTTATCTACCTCTGCCTGTGCTGCGATAGCGGCCATTGTTTTTACGGCTTCTACGGGATACTTTCCATAGGCTGTTTCACCACTGAGCATTAATGCATCCGTGCGGTAATAAATTGCATTGGCGATGTCGGTCACTTCTGCACGGGTAGGACGGGGATTATTGATCATGGTGTGCAACATCTGTGTCGCTACGATCACAGGCTTTTTGGCCAGGACGCATTTACGGATCAGCCTGCGCTGGATACCAGGGATCTGTTCTTGCGGTACTTCAATACCCAGATCTCCGCGGGCGATCATGATCCCGTAGGTTACTTCCAGGATCTCATCAATATTATCAACCCCCTCCTGATTTTCAATTTTGGCAATGATCTTTATATCGCTGTTGCTGGCATCCAGTATCTCCTGTATATCCAGTACATCCTGTTTGTTGCGTACAAAAGAGTGTGCTATGAAATCGATATCTTTTTCAATGGCAAATGCTATGTTCTTTTTATCTTTTTCCGTCAGAGAAGGGAGGTTGATGCGTACGCCCGGTACATTTACGCTTTTGCGGCTTCCCAGGCTTGCTTCATTCTGAACTACAGCTATTAAGTGATCATCGTGTTTTTCTGTTACCAGAAGACTTAATTCACCATCGTCAATAAGAATAGATCCTCCTACAGAGAGGTCTTTAACAAATTCCGGATAGGTAACAGCGATGCATTCACGGGTTGTTTTCTGTTCCGGGTTACCTACTATTTTTACCTGATCGCCTATTTTATAATCGATAGGCTCATCCAGAATAGTGGTTCTTACCTCTGGTCCTTTGGTGTCCATCAAAATGGCAATTGTATTGGATACAGCCCGGGTATTGTTAATGATCTCTTCTAATCCTTCTCTGCTGGCATGGGCAGTATTCATACGTACTACATTCATTCCGGCTTCGTGTAGTTGTGTAAGAAAATCTATATCACAACGTCTGTCAGAAACACTGGCTACAATTTTTGTTTGCTTCTTCATATAAATCCTATTAACCTAATTACCTTAAAAATTAATCTAAAAATGATTCTATTGCCAACCGGTATGAGTTCATTCCAAAACCACAGATCACTCCTTTGCAGGCTGCTGCGATCATGGATTTGTGCCGGAACGCTTCCCGGGAATGTACATTCGAAATATGTACTTCGATAACAGGGGCAGTTACAGCCCGGATGGCATCCTGAATGGCGATGGAGGTATGAGTATAAGCTCCTGCATTCAGTATAATACCGTCCATATCAAAACCTGCTTCATGTATCTTATTGATCATTTCTCCTTCTACGTTTGACTGAAAGTAGCTGAATTCAATATCCGGATATCTTGTCTGAAGATCAGTAAGATACTCTTCAAAAGAAACACTTCCGTATATGGAAGGTTCACGTTTTCCCAGCAGGTTGATATTAGGTCCGTTTATTATTTGTAGTTTCATAAAACGTTTTTCTGATGAAATTAATACCTTTGTGGTATATTGTCGACCGTGCAAAGGTAAAAAAAGAAATGGATAATAAGGTAAAAACGGGTAATAAGCAGGAGATTTCCCTTCTCATAAGGGAGTACCGGCAGTATCTGATGCTGGAAAAGTCGCTTTCGGAAAATACCCTGGAGGCTTATATGGCTGACCTGGAAAAACTCCTTAGTTATCTTTCGATAGCTGATATCCATGTTCTGGATGTAACCTTGGAGGAATTACAAAGCTTTTCGGCAGGGTTACATGATCTGGGAGTGTGTCCGCGTTCGCAGGCACGTATTTTGTCAGGTGTGCGCTCCTTTTATCGGTTCCTTTCTCTGTATGATTATCTGGAAACCGATCCTACGGAACTTCTGGAGTCTCCGAAGCAGGGTTTTAAGCTTCCGGAAGTACTGACTGTGCAGGAGATTGATCAGATGATCGCGGCCATTGATCTGAGTAAGAAAGAGGGACAGCGGAATAAAGCTATCTTTGAGATACTATATAGTTGCGGGTTGCGTGTCTCCGAATTAATTAGTCTGAAGCTCAATGATCTGTTTTTGGAAGAGGGTTTTATAAGAGTGGAGGGAAAAGGGAGTAAACAGCGGTTGATACCTGTCTCTGAAAAGGGAATAAAGGAGATCCGTTATTATATTCCGGACCGTAATCAGATAGAAGCTAAGAAGGGATTTGAAGATATTCTCTTTTTAAGCCGGCGGGGTACCGGGCTTTCCCGTATTATGATCTTTCATATGATCAAAGAGGCTGCCCGGGAGGCCGGGATCCGGAAGAATATCAGTCCTCATACTTTCCGCCACTCGTTCGCTACACATTTGTTGGAAGGAGGAGCTAACCTGAGGGCCATACAAGCTATGCTGGGTCATGAATCTATTGCTACTACAGAAATTTATACACATATTGACAGGAACTTACTCAGAAGTGAAATTATAGAACACCATCCCCGGAATATAAAATACCGTAATAAAGTGGGTAATTGAGGTTTAATAAACCGTAAAATCCCGGTAGTTTTTGAACAAAAAAACGGAATAAAACGGCTTTTATACCGCTTTTCAGGCTATTTCAACATCCTGATAATGAATGAAGTGTTAAAGGAATTTAATATTTTGCCAATTTTTATAAATAAAATT
>JAJQBG010000115.1 GCA_021203405.1 Bacteroides sp. | reverse complement strand
GTAGGCATCTTAACTTTTTTATTATATTATTATTATGTTGAATTTTCGACACTATATTTCGGGCTGCAAAAATACACAATAATATTTTAATAAGCAAGTTAGTGAACTATTCTTTTTTTGAATAATAGCAGAACCTCAGGCAAAAAGCCCTGCCGGTAATACTAAAGTAACTTCCGCAGGACTTTCTCTTTTAACAAAAATTATTCCGGTGATGAAGAAGATCAGGCCTCGGCTGCCGGCTTTTTCAACATAGGTAAAACAGCCTCTTCCGGTACCCGGATAGCACCGTAATTTAACTCATATTTACGAATGTTCTCTTCGAGTGCCCACAACAAACGCTTTGCATGTTCCGGGGCTATGATAATGCGCGACTTTACTCCCGCTTTCGGCAGTCCCGGCATGGCCCGGATAAAATCTACAATAAATTCAGAACTGGAATGAGTGATAATGGCAAGATTGGAGTAGATACCCTGCCCTGTTTCATCGTTAAGTTCGATCTGTAACTGACCGTTATTTTCTTCCATAATGATGTGTTTTTATTAATAGGTAGTATGAAAGACAAATATACTCAAAATTTTATCACGCCGGTAAGTTCCTGAACAAAAAGAGCATACCACCCTGTGATATGCTCTTTTCCAAATATGTTAAACAGATAACCTGTTATTCCACTTCGTTATAATCAAGCACTGTCTCCTTATTAGCTAGGATGCGATCATACTCCTCTTTCGAGCCCACAATGATCTTATCGGACTCTCTCTGTCCGGTACCGGCAGGGATCAGGTGACCACAGATCACATTCTCCTTCATACCTTCCAGACGATCCACCTTGCCATTGATAGCAGCTTCGTTCAATACCTTGGTTGTTTCCTGGAAGGAAGCAGCCGACATAAAGCTGGAAGTCTGAAGAGCCGCACGGGTAATACCCTGCAATATCTGACGGGAAGTAGCCGCTACCGCATCTCTTACTACAACCGGTTTAAGGTCGCGACGCTTCAGCATACTATTTTCATCACGCAACTTACGGGCCGTTACGATCTGTCCCGGACGCATCGTTTGTGAATCACCTGAATCCAATACTACTTTCTTGCCCCAGATACGATCATTCTCTTCCATGAACTCCAGCTTATCCACGATCTGTTGTTCCAGGAAGCGTGTATCACCCGGTTCATCAATTTCCACCTTTCTCATCATCTGACGAACGATGATCTCAAAGTGCTTATCGTTGATCTTTACCCCCTGCAAACGATATACATCCTGTACCTTGTTCACAATATATTCCTGTACGGCCGTAGGCCCTTTAATAGCCAGAATATCCGCAGGGGTGGTAGCACCATCCGACAGTGGTGTACCGGCACGCACATAGTCGTTCTCCTGTACCAGGATCTGTTTGGAAACAGCAACCAGGTATTTCTTCACCTCTCCGGTCTTGGAAGTTACAATGATCTCACGGTTACCACGTTTGATCTTACCCATCGTCACCTCACCGTCAATTTCCGATACCACAGCAGGGTTCGAAGGATTACGGGCTTCGAAAAGCTCTGTAACACGCGGAAGACCTCCGGTGATATCCCCGGCTTTACCAACCGCTCTGGGGATCTTCACGATCACATCCCCTGCTTTCACCTTCTGGTTGTTATCCACTACTACGTGGCCACCCACCGGAAGGTTATAGGTATGGATTAGTTCACCGCTCTCATCAAAAATGTGTACAGAAGGTGCCTTGGTCTTATCTTTGGATTCTATAATAATAATTTCACGCAGACCGGTTGTCTCGTCCGATTCGATCTTATAAGTAACGTTCTCGATCACGTTCTCAAACTCGATCTTACCGGTCGCTTCTGTAATAATTACAGCGTTGAAGGGGTCCCAGCGGGCAATGGTCTTGCCCTTTTCAACCACCTCTCCATCTACAGCATACAATTTAGAACCATACGGTACATTCTGCGTAGAAAGGATAATGCCTGTATTTACATCAATGAAGCGAACTTCAACCAGACGACCAACCACTACTTTTACAGATTCTCCTGTCTCATCCACTGTATCTACCGTACGAAGCTCATCAAATTCCAGGCGGGATTTATTTCTGGCCACAATGGTCGCATTGGCAGCAATGTTGGCAGCAGTACCCCCGGCGTGGAATGTACGCAGTGTCAGCTGTGTTCCCGGCTCACCGATAGACTGGGCAGCGATCACTCCGACAGCCTCCCCTCTCTGAACCATCCGGCTGGTTGCCAGGTTACGTCCGTAACACTTCGCACAAACCCCCTTCTTCGATTCGCAGGTAAGCACCGAACGGATCTCTACACTTTCGATCGGAGATTTCTCGATCTTAGAAGCTATATCCTCCCTGATCTCCTCTCCACCGGCAACCAATAGTTCCCCGGTAGTAGGATGTATAATATCATGTACCGATACACGACCCAGGATACGCTCGTAAAGCGTAGCAATGACATCGTCATTATTCTTAAGGTCCGTACAAACCAAACCACGCAAAGTACCACAGTCCTCTTCGTTAATGATCACATCGTGCGAAACATCCACCAGACGACGGGTCAGGTATCCTGCATCCGCAGTCTTAAGAGCCGTATCCGCCAAACCTTTACGGGCACCGTGCGTAGAGATAAAGTACTCCAATACGGAAAGTCCCTCTTTAAAGTTTGCCAAGATCGGGTTCTCAATGATCTGTCCACCTTCCGCGCCTGCCTTCTGGGGCTTGGCCATCAAACCACGCATACCGGAGAGCTGACGGATCTGTTCTTTCGAACCACGCGCACCCGAGTCAAGCATCATATATACTGAGTTGAATCCCTGATCATCCGTAGAGATGGTCTTCATCAGAATGTTTGAAAGTTCCGAGTTAACATGTGTCCAGATATCGATAACCTGGTTGTAACGTTCATTATTCGTAATGAATCCCATGTTATAGTTACTGATCACCTGCTCTACCTCATCATATCCCTTCTGTACAAGGATCTCTTTCTCTTTCGGGATAATGATATCATCCAGGTTAAAAGACAAACCTCCCTGGAAAGCCATTTTATACCCCAGGTCCTTGATACCATCCAGGAAGTCAGCCGTGCGGCTCACCCCACAAGTCTTAATTACATTACCGATAATATCACGAAGCGACTTCTTGGAGATGATCTCGTTGATGTAACCCACCTCATACGGAACGATCTCATTCACGATCACACGTCCCACCGAAGTTTCACGCAGTACATCTACAATATTACCCTCTTCGTCCAGGTCCTTCACAATCACTTTAACCGGCGCGTGAATATCCACACGTCCCTCATTATAAGCGATCATAGCCTCTTCCGGTCCGTAGAAAGTAAGACCTTCCCCTTTAGCTCCCGTTCTGAGTTTAGTAATATAATAAAGACCCAATACCATATCCTGAGAAGGTACCGTGATCGGAGCCCCATTCGCAGGGTTCAATATATTGTGAGAAGCCAGCATTAACATCTGGGCTTCCAGAATTGCATCATTACTAAGCGGAAGGTGAACAGCCATCTGGTCACCGTCAAAGTCCGCATTAAAGGCCGTACAGGCCAGCGGGTGTAACTGAATAGCTTTACCCTCGATCATTTTAGGCTGGAATGCCTGAATACCCAGACGGTGAAGAGTCGGAGCACGGTTCAACAGTACCGGATGCCCTTTCATCACATGCTCCAGGATATCCCAGATCACCGCTTCCTTGCGGTCCACGATCTTCTTGGCAGATTTCACAGTCTTTACGATCCCACGCTCGATCAGCTTACGGATGATGAACGGTTTATACAATTCCGCAGCTATTAACTTCGGAATACCACATTCGTGCATCTTGAGTTCAGGACCTACCACAATTACCGAACGGGCCGAGTAGTCCACACGTTTACCGAGCAGGTTCTGACGGAAACGTCCCTGTTTACCCTTCAAACTATCCGAAAGAGATTTCAACGGACGGTTCGCATCGGTTTTAACCGCACTCGATTTACGCGAGTTGTCAAACAACGAGTCTACCGACTCCTGCAACATACGCTTCTCGTTACGAAGGATCACCTCAGGCGCCTTGATCTCGATCAATCTTTTCAGACGATTGTTACGAATGATCACACGACGGTAGAGGTCATTCAGGTCAGAAGTAGCAAAACGTCCTCCGCCCACTGGAACCAACGGCCTGAGTTCAGGCGGTATAACCGGTACGATCCGTACGATCATCCACTCCGGTTTATTGCGACCGCGTGAAGCACGGAACGATTCCACTACCTGCAGACGCTTCAATGCCTCATTCTTTCTCTGCTGAGAAGAGTCATTGCTGGCGCGGTGTCTCAAGTCGTAAGAAAGCGCGTCCAGGTCAATGCGTGAAAGGAGGTCATATACCGCTTCCGCTCCCATCCGGGCAATGAACTTATTGGGATCCGTATCTTCCAGATACTGGTTATCTTTCGGAAGCGTATCCAGGATATCCAGATACTCCTCTTCAGACAGAAGATCGAAAGCAGCCACCCCATCTGCCTCTTTTACCCCCGGCTGTATCACTACATACCGTTCGTAATATATGATAGAATCAAGCTTCTTGGTAGGAAGCCCTAATAAATAACCGATCTTATTCGGAAGAGAACGGAAATACCAGATATGGGCTACCGGCACTACCAGCTGGATGTGCCCCATTCTTTCCCTTCTCACTTTCTTTTCAGTAACTTCCACCCCGCAACGGTCGCAGACGATCCCTTTGTAACGAATACGCTTGTACTTTCCACAATGACATTCGTAATCCTTGATCGGTCCGAAAATACGTTCACAGAACAATCCATCCCGTTCCGGCTTGTAAGTACGGTAGTTAATTGTTTCAGGCTTCAGTACTTCCCCACTCGATTTCTCCAGGATTTCTTCCGGGGAAGCCAGTCCGATAGAGATTTTCGAGAAGTTACTCTTTATCTTATTTTCTTTTCTAAAAGCCATACTGTTTATTATGTAAAGAGTTTATATATTTTAGAAATTGGGATGAAGGATATACCTTATAAAAAGATACACCCTTCAGTAATATTATTATTCAAGATTGACACTCAATCCCAGACCCCAGAGTTCGTGGAGCAATACATTCAGAGATTCAGGAATACCCGGTTGAGGCATCGGCTCCCCTTTTACAATTGCTTCATACGCTTTCGAACGTCCCACTACATCATCCGACTTAATAGTCAGGATCTCCTGCAGAATATGGGCCGCGCCAAACGCTTCAAGTGCCCATACCTCCATCTCCCCGAAACGCTGGCCACCGAACTGTGCCTTACCACCCAACGGCTGCTGCGTAATAAGCGAGTAAGGACCGATCGAACGGGCATGCATCTTATCTTCAACCATGTGTCCCAGTTTCAGCATATAAGTCACACCTACCGTAGCCGGCTGGTCAAAACGTTCACCGGTACCCCCATCATACAGATAAGTCTTACCAAAACGCGGAAGTCCCGCTTTGTCTGTCCACTCGGTAATATCCTCCAGAGAAGCACCGTCAAAAATAGGAGTAGCAAACTTGATACCCAGTTTCTTTCCGGCCGAACCCAGCACCGCTTCAAAGATCTGCCCCAGGTTCATACGCGAAGGTACCCCCAGCGGGTTCAGTATAATATCCACCGGTGTTCCATCTTCCAGGAACGGCATATCCTCCTGGCGTACCACACGGGATACAATACCCTTGTTACCGTGACGACCGGCCATCTTATCTCCCACACCGATCTTACGTTTCTTGGCAATATATACTTTGGCCATCTGAATAATACCGGCAGGAAGTTCATCTCCTATAGTAATAGCAAACTTCTTACGTTTCAGCTCCGCATCCAGCTCCTTATACTTCTTCAGGTAATTCAGGATCAGGTCACGGATCATACTATTGGTGCGATCATCATTCGTCCATTTGCTCAGCTGGATAGAGGTGAAATCAAGATTCTCAAAATCAGAATAACGGAAATTCACCCCCTTGGCAATAATCTCAGCACCCGGATAATCCTTCACACCCTGAGACACCTTTCCTTCAGTCAGCTGGATCAGCTTCTTTACCAGGATAGATTTCAGGTCAGCCACCTTCGATTCAAATTCATCGTCGATCTTAGGCAATAACGCCTTATCAGCCAGCTTCGCACTTCTGTTCTTAATAACACATGAGAAAAGCTTCTTATCAATAACCACCCCGCTAAGTGACGGAGAAGCCTTCAGGGAAGCATCCTTTACATCCCCCGCTTTATCCCCAAAGATAGCACGGAGCAGTTTCTCTTCCGGAGAAGGATCCGACTCCCCTTTCGGAGTGATCTTTCCGATCAGGATATCCCCCGGCTGAATTCTGGCACCGATCCTTACAATACCATTCTCATCCAGGTCACGGGTCGCCTCTTCACTTACATTCGGAATATCCGCCGTAAACTCTTCCATACCCCGCTTCGTCTCTCTTACCTCCAGAGAATACTCCTCCACATGGATAGAAGTCAGGACATCTTCATGTACCACACGTTCGTTCAGTACGATCGCATCCTCATAATTATATCCTTTCCAGGGCATATAAGCAACCAGCAGGTTCTTACCTAATGCAAGCTCACCCTGTTCAGTAGAGTAACCCTCTGTCAGGATATCTCCTTTCTTTACCCGCTGGCCGATCGTACAGATCGGACGCAGGTCAATTGTCATATTCTGGTTGGTTTTGCGGAACTTCGGAATAGTATACTCCTTCAGTGCACTCTCAAAACTTACAAAATCTTCATCTTCCGTACGATCATACAAAATATGGATCGTAGTAGCATCTACATACTCTACCACTCCATCCCCTTCTGCGGTGATCTGCGTACGCGAGTCCTTTACCAGCTGACGCTCAATCCCTGTTCCTACAATAGGAGAATCACATCTGAGCAACGGCACAGCCTGACGCATCATATTCGATCCCATTAACGCACGGTTCGCATCATCATGTTCCAGGAACGGGATCAAAGAAGCCGCGATAGAAGCGATCTGCTGCGGAGCCACATCCATCAGTTGCACCTCCGAAGGATCCACCAGCGGATAGTCAGCACCCTGACGCGCCTTCACCCGGCTACGGATAAACTTACCCTCCTCGTTCAGCGGAGCATTTCCCTGTGCAATGATCTTCTCTTCCTCCTCCTCAGCAGTCAGATAGATCACTCCGGTATCAGAAATATCTACCTTTCCGTCCGTTACCGTACGATACGGAGTCTCAATAAATCCAAGATCATTGATCTTCGCATACACACACAGCGAAGAGATCAAACCAATGTTCGGTCCTTCCGGAGTCTCGATCGGACAAAGACGTCCGTAGTGAGTATAGTGTACGTCACGTACCTCAAATCCGGCACGCTCACGCGAAAGACCACCAGGCCCCAGGGCAGACATACGTCTTTTATGGGTAATTTCCGCCAGCGGGTTGGTCTGATCCATGAACTGCGACAACGCATTCGTTCCGAAAAAGGTGTTAATTACCGAAGATATAGTCTTGGCATTGATCAGGTCGATCGGCGTAAATACCTCGTTATCCCTTACGTTCATGCGCTCACGGATCGTACGGGATATACGGGCCAGCCCTACGGCAAACTGATTAGACAACTGCTCACCTACCGTACGTACACGACGGTTACTCAGGTGGTCAATATCATCCACATCCGCTTTCGAGTTGATCAGTTCGATCAGATACTTGATGATCTCGATCATATCCTCTTTGGTCAGTACCTTCACATCAATATCTGTAGAAAGCCCCAGCTTTTTGTTGATACGATAGCGTCCTACATCTCCCAGGTCATACCGTTTTCCCGAGAAGAAGAGATTATTGATAACCTCTCTCGCACTCGCGTCATCCGCCGGGTCCGCATTACGCAACTGACGATAAATATAGAGCACTGCCTCCTTCTCCGAGTTACTCGGATCTTTTTGCAGCGTATTGTATATAATAGAAAAATCGGACTGGTTGGGTTCCTCCTTATGGATCAGGATATTCTGAACACCTGAGTCAATAATATCCTCAATGTGATCAGCTTCCAGTACCGTTTCACGATCAATAATTACTTCATTACGTTCAATAGAAACTACTTCACCGGTATCCTCATCAACAAAATCCTCTACCCACATCTTCAATACACGCGCAGCTAATTTGCGTCCGACAACCTTCTTCAGGTTGGTTTTGTTAACCTTTATCTCTTCCGCCAGGTTGAAAATCTCAAGAATATCCTTATCATTCTCAAAACCGATCGCTCTCAGAAGAGTAGTAACAGGTAATTTCTTTTTACGGTCGATATATGCATACATCACATTATTGGTGTCGGTAGCAAATTCGATCCAGGATCCTTTAAAAGGAATAATACGTGCAGAATAAAGTTTAGTACCGTTGACATGGACGCTCTGTCCAAAGAATACACCGGGAGACCGGTGTAACTGAGATACCACCACACGCTCTGCTCCATTGATCACAAAAGTAGCCTTATCCGTCATGTAAGGGATAGGCCCTAAAAATACATCCTGTATTACTGTATCAAAATCTTCATGATCCGGGTCCGTACAATACAACTTCAGTTTCGCTTTTAAAGGCACACTGTAAGTCAGCCCCCTTTCAATACAATCATCTATCGTATAGCGGGGAGGATCAATGTAATAATCTAAAAACTCCAGAACAAAGTTATTTCTTGTATCAGCGATCGGGAAGTTTTCCGCAAACACCTTATACAATCCTTCGTTCTTGCGTTTTTCAGGAGGAGTGTCTAATTGGAGAAAGTCTTGGAATGACTTCAATTGCACTTCCAGAAAATCCGGGTACTCCATCGGATTTTTGATAGAAGCAAAATTAACTCTTTGATTTACAGTATTTGAAGACATCTGTTAGTGAATTAGTAGAACTTTTTTTTAAATATATGCACAAAAAGGTTAAGAACCCTACTCGTATAGGGTTCTTAACCGAATCTCCTGATAATCAGGCAATCTTATTTAAGTTCAACTTCAGCTCCAGCTTCTTCCAATGATTTTTTCAATGATTCTGCTTCGTCTTTAGCCAAACCTTCTTTTACTACGCTTGGTGCACCGTCAACCAGGTCTTTAGCTTCTTTCAGACCCAGACCACAGCTTTCTTTCACTGCTTTTACAACCTGAAGTTTAGCGGAACCTGCACTTTTCAAAACCACATCAAAAGATGTTTTTTCTTCAGCAACAGCACCACCGGCTGCAGGACCAGCAGCAACAGCAACAGCTGCAGCAGCAGGTTCAATACCATATTCTTCTTTCAGGATAGTAGCCAGTTCATTAAC
>JAJQBG010000032.1 GCA_021203405.1 Bacteroides sp. | reverse complement strand
GAATACCATTTTGATCATTACAAAAGGAGATATAGATTAGCGCAATTAGAGAAGTACTCCCTGGGAGTAAAACTGCTTAAATTTTTATATAAGAAGGCCTATCAGCCTATTCAATCCTACGATAAAATTGTGGTACTTACTGAGGAAGATAGAAAGAGTCGCTTAATTCATCTTCCTGATAAAATAGAAGTAATTCCTAATCCGCTCTCTTTTCAGGTAGAAAAACCTTCTTCTCTTTTCCATAAAAGGATTATTGCCGTTGGAAGGCTTGAAAAACAGAAAGGATTCCATCAGCTAATACATATCTGGAGTAAAATTGAAAAACAGTATCCGGATTGGATGCTTACCATTTATGGAAAAGGTTCATTACAGAAAAAGCTGGAAAAATTGATTCATGTTTTACGTTTAAGTAAACGAATAGAGTTGTTGCCTCCAACCCCCAAAATTAAGAAAGAAATTATGGATAGTTCTATTCTTGTAATGACTTCCCGTAATGAAGGCCTGCCTGTTGTTTTATTAGAAGGTATTGCATGTGGTGTACCTCCTGTTGCATTCGCATTCAGATGTGGTCCCCGGGATATCATTACTCATGGAGTAAATGGTTTTTTATCTGAAAGAGGGGACGAAAAAGACTTTATCCGGAATCTTCGTTTGTTAATGGATAATGAAAATCTGCGTAGGAAAATAGGAAAAGCTACCTATGAAGAAAGTATGAACTATCAAATAGAACCTATTATGCTACGTTGGATGGATTTATTTAATGAATTAGTAGATATTAAAGGAAAGATTTAAGGTGGATTTTTCAGCCTCTTTATTTCCGGCCAAAGTCAGCCGGGATCTCTCCCCACCGGGCCGTGTCCCATTTTAAAACAGGGATGGAATAACTGTTTTCCCGCAGCCATTTTTCTGCCCGTTCAATAATGGTGAACAGATACTGGGTTTCGACAGTACGTTCCAGTTTAGTATTGCACTTTTTTTTCTTCACCCAGCGGATCGCCTGTATACTGTCTGAATAGACAGGAAGAGTTGCTCCTTTATTTTTAAGAAGTGCCAGACAATGAACAATGGCAAGAAATTCTCCTATATTGTTGGTTCCGTAATAAGGCCCGAAATGAAAGATCTCTTCGTTGGTTCTAAGGTAAACTCCCCTATATTCCATTGGCCCTGGATTACCGCTGCAGGCGGCATCTACAGCAATACTATCTCTAATTACTTCAGCCGGAAAGGAGCCGGGCTGTAGTTTGGGAGAACTCTCTTTTTTCTTGTTTATATAAGAAAAATAGGGAGAAGCATACGCCTTTTCTGCCTCTTCCCGGGTATCAAAAGATTTATATTTGGCCCCTATATATCCCTGTGTATTCAGTTTGCACTGTTCCCAGGAAGTATATATACCGGGAGTCACTCCACCCCAAACCACATAAAACTTTTTTTTCGCCATACTTTCACTTTTAATAGTGCAAAAGTATCGAATAATACGAAACACCCCGTCGGAAAATATGTTTTTTGTTAAATAGGAAAGTGATCTATAACCCTTACTTCTTTTATCCTCTTTGTCGGTTTATCCTTCAATAGATACTTTCTAAATAGTATGTTTAACAAAGATAAAACAAAAAAATACTATATTTACAAAAGCGATGAGATCATAATACTAACCTAAACCAGTTAAACCTATGTCACGAAACTTCAAAGAGGCGATTAAACATCGTTGTAGCTATTATTCCATTATTAAGGAGACGCCCGTCAGTGAATCTACGGCGGAAGAGATAATTGCCTATGCAGTAAAACATGTTCCCTCTGCTTTTAATTCTCAATCTGCCCGGGTAGTACTTTTAGTGGGAGAGCATCACGATAAATTATGGAGTATTGTCCGGGAAACTCTTCGTAAAATAACGCCGGAAGAGGTATTCCGTAGAACTGAACAAAAAATTGATACCTCTTTTGCTCCGGGTTATGGTACCGTACTCTTTTTTGAGGACCAGGCTGTAGTAAAGAAATACCAGCAGGACTATCCCACGTATGCAGATCGATTCAGGGAGTGGTCACACCAGAGTTCGGGAATGCTCCAGTTCACTATCTGGACTATGCTGGAAAACGTAGGTTTCGGAGCTTCTTTGCAACATTACAATCCGCTGATTGACGAAGAAGTCCGCAAAAGCTGGAATATTCCGGAAAGCTGGGAATTACTGGCGGAAATGCCCTTTGGTACTCCTGTAGAAGAGCCCGGTGCTAAGGAGTTTCAACCCATTGAAGAACAGGTAAAGATCTATCGGTAAAAATAAAGTAATTAGTTACTGATAATAAATTAAGTTTCACTTATCTATTATCTGTTTCATCCGGGTCTGAGTAGTGGTTAGACCCGGATGAAACGGGTGCTTTGATCCGGGTCGGAGCGCCCCTTACATCCGGGTCTAAAGAAAAACGATTAACCAGCAGTTATAAATAATTAGTAATGAATGAAATAATTACTTGTTGTGAGTCTGGTTTTCTATAAATCTATCTATGAGCAAAGGGATGAAAATAGGTTTGCTCCTGAAATGGAAGTGCGTTAACAGGCTGAGTGTGTTAACTTTTCAATTTATGGGAAGAAAAAGCAGCTTTTTCTTTTTATCTTTTACGAATTACAGGGATTACTATACCAATCCTTTTTCTCCAAAGGAAGGTGTTTCCGGTTGTGCAGATGAAAATATTTGTTCATAAATGCGATATATATCCGGGTAAGAGTAAGGATAGTAAAGATCAGAAAGATATAAGGATAATTGCGGAAAACCAGATAGGCCAATGTAAAGAGAGCCTGGGTGCCCATATAGATAAGCGCTACCTGGTAATGGGGTATCTTTAATTCATTGGCCATTAACTGGTACATATGTTTACGGTGTGGCTGGCTGATGTTCTCCCGTAATAAAAGCCGGTGAATGATAGTCAGCGAGGCATCTATCCCGTAAACAACTAATAGAATGATCCAGCTGATATCTCCTGTTAAAAGGATCAGTTTGCCGATCAGGAATATAATAATAAAAGCCACGCTGATCGAACCCACATCTCCGGCAAAACAGCGGGCTCTTTTCCGGAAATTGAAAAAATTAAAGACTACTACCGACAGAGTAACTGTATAGAGAAAGGACGGTTCTATAAAGTAAACTACAGAATGATTGATGTAGATCAGTGATAAAAGTACGACCAGCGAATAGCCTCCTGTCATTCCATTGATACCGTCCATAAAATTGTAGGCATTCAGAATCGCTATACAGAGGATCAGAGCTACGGGCAGGAGCCACCAGGAAAGAGAGAAGAGGTCCCACTGGTAAAAAAGAAACAGCATACTGATAAAATGTATCAGAAGTCTTGCCCGCGCTGAGATGCTCTTTATATCATCCACAAAACTTACCAGGCTTATCAGGCTTAATCCGATAATAAACCAGGTATATTCAAAATGATTCAACAGGAACCAGGTCAATGCTCCGAAATAGAAGATCACTCCTCCTCCCCGGAGAGTAATATAGTTGTGTGAACTCCGGCTATTGGGCTTGTCGATGATATTAAAACAGGTCGCTATCCGGAAGTAGAGTAGTTCTACTGCGAAAAACAAACTCAGAAGAAGTATATAGGATATAAAAGAGTTCATACAAAAGAGTTTTATAACCGGTTCTTTATAGATAAGGTTTCAGCTTCTCTTTTGTTCAAAACTCTGGATGGCTTTTAAGATACCCTCCCGGGAATTAACCGGTAAGCGCCCGGCTCCCAATGCTTTTTTGATCTTTTCGTTGGATACTACATAATTTTCAGTCAGCTTGGTAAGCCGTTCCCGGTTTAGCGGGAGATGCAACAGGGATCCTGCGGTAGCTGCTCCTTTCATTAACGGTCTGGGTAACTTCCAGATCAGGCTTCTCTTTCCCATCCCCTCACACATAGTCTCTATCAATTCGTTGGTAGAGAGAGGTTCGTCATCTGCCAGGTGGTATATACCCGAAGCGATCTCTTTTTCCAATAGCTCCTTAATGATCCAGGTAACGTTATCGATAGATGTAAAAGAGCGGCGGTTCTGAAAAGCTCCCAGAGGCCAGGGTACTCCTTTTTTAACGATCTGATAAAGTAGATTCAGGTTACCCTTATTTCCCGGGCCGTGGATCATGGAAGGACGTAGGATATAGATCTGTTTTTCTCCGGAAGAGCAGAAGGTACATTGCCGGGCACTTTGCTGAATATACTCTTCTGTTTTTATTTTACTCTCTCCGTAAGGCCCTTTGGGACAGGGTATAATATCTTCGGTTAATATTTCTCCCGGTACACTGTCGGCAGCTGCTTTTACCGAACTGAAAAAGATGAACTTTTTAGCGGTGGAGCGTAGAAAGAAGTCAAAGATCTCCCGGGTAAGTCCGGTATTGATATCAAAATAAGATGCTGCAGAAGAGAGATTCCGGGTATCGTGTGCTTTACCTGCCAGGTGAATGATAGCATCAAACTCCGGCAGATCGTTATCTGTGCGGGAGCAGGAACAGATATCCCATCCGTAGGTACATTGCAATCCTTCCTTTTCCGGGTATACAATATCCAGTCCGTATAAGTGATGATCTTTCCGGAGTGCTGTAAGCAAATGGCTGCCTATAAAGCCGTGAATACCGGTTATCAGAATATTCATGGGGTATATTTATAGATTAATTTACGACGTTTAGGGCGGATAGTAAAATATCCGAAACGGTTCCAGTACCGTATCAGGCTTTTCAGAAAGATACGGGTATATTTCAGGGAGGAACGGGCTGCCCTACTTCCTGCGTACTCCACTTTCATGGGTGGGAAGTAGACCACTTCATAACCCTGGGCCCGTATACGGGTGCACCAGTCCATATCTTCACAGTAAAGAAAATAACCTGTGTCTAATCCCTTTGTCTGTAGGTATACTTCTTTTTTTACCATAATAAAAGCCCCGATGATCCAGTCAGCTGTCTGTACCTGCCTGTAGTCTGTTCCTTTCTCGTGGATAAGCTCCTGCCGGGAAAGGATCCTTTTCAGGTTCCGGACCAGGAAACGGGGCAAAGTAATATAGTTCCGGCAGGAATCTTGAATATTCCCCTCTTTATCTATCAGTTGAGGGCCTGTAGCCCCTATTTCGGGATGTACAGCCAGGAAATGTTTCATTTCCCGGAATCCGGCCAGGATCCTGGCATCAGGATTCATAATGATCAGGAACTCTCCCCGGCTATTTTTAAGCCTTCATTCATAGCATAGGCGAATCCGCCGTTGCAACTATTGAACTGCCAGGTTACTCCGGTGTGTTCCCGGAGGAGAGCTTCTCTTTTTTTTCGGTGGATAACAGGAGTTGGAAGAGAGAATGATCTCTGCCTCCTTTTCGGAAATTCCACTGTGACGAATGGAGGCAATACAACTTTTAATATCTTCCAGTGAATGGTATTCTACAATAACAATGGAGATCATAGATCAGGAGTAATTAATTCGACTTTTGGAACATTGGCAGAACAGGCTTCCCACTTTTGGGTGAGAGGATCATAGGTTTTTATAACCCGTGCAGGATTGCCTACCGCTATGCAGGCAGCGGGTATACTACGGGTTACTACTGAGTTAGCACCGATCACTGAACCTGCCCCAATAGATACTCCCGGCATAATAACCACTCCCTCTCCGATCCATACATTTTGTTCAATACTTACCGGCTTGATAAAGTAAGGCCGCCGGGCAGGAGGTATCAAGGGGCTGGTTCCTTCATCCGGAGATTTATAATAGCCGTGGCTATTGTCGGAGATATAGATCTTTCCGGCCATCAGTACATTGTCTCCTATCCGGACAGACTCCATGGCACTTATGTGTACATTGTCGTTCACCTGTACGTCCCTGCCGAAAAAAGAGTTTTACGTCGGTCCGGTGGGAATGCTTCAAAACGGCAATTCACACCGGTAGTAAGGCGTTCTCCAGATCCATATACTCCAATCCCCGCAGATCGCAGGGAAAACGGATCAGCCGTGCTTTGGGAGCTATCAGTTTGGTTCTTAAGAGCCACCAGGCTAATTGTAATTTCTGGGAAAGCCTGTAACGGTTTTTTATGGTATGATGTTCTCTGTTCATAATTCCGGTCTATTTCAATAGTAAATGGAATAACTCTTCCCAACTCTGGGTAAAAGGTGCCTCGGGTCTGACAAAGGGAATAGCCTTTAATCCGGACTTATCTCCCTTTATCAGTTTTTCCATTTTATCCGCCAGCTCCCGGGCATTATCGGGATTAAAGTATCCGGTAAGGGATGTACCTGCGGTGGTTTCGTGCGCATAGGGTCGATCTGCTGCCAGAATAGGTTTCCGGTAAGGAGCATATTCGGTGATCGGTAATCCCCAGGTCTCTAACCGGGAAGGAAATAGTAAACAATCGGATGAAGCATAGAGTTCCCGCATCTTATCCGGAGGAAGTAGTCCGGCAAATGTAAGGCTTTTGTAGTTTTCATACTCTTTCCGGAGATTATTTGAATAACTGTTCTCGCTTCCATCAATAGTAAGGATCACTTCAAAACCGGATACTCCTTTTTTCCAGTAGGGCAGCTGCCTGGCAAATAACCTCGAAGTTTTTAAAAGGGCGCGGAAAGGCCGGATAGATAAATTGATAGTTTGCACCGGGAGTTTTACCGGTCCTTTCTGTTCCCGGTAATAAATTATCAGAAATATAGGGGTAAGCCACTATGATCTTTTCCGGATCGATCCTGAAGATACAGGAGAACGACTTTCTGAGCCAGTCCTGCTGTACGATCAGGTAGTTGTTACGCCGGATGTTGATCTTATAAAGATATTTATAGAAAAGAGTAAAAAGAAAGTAGATCGGGTTATGAAGCAGGTCTTTTATGTGCAGCCGGTTAAACGGGGTAGGGTTATGCATATAAACAGCTTGCCTCTTTGCCATTACATTGGGAGTAATATCGTGCAGGGAGAGCCATAGCCACGGTTTTACAGTGCGGGATACTTTTTTAAAATGCCTGTACTCGTAATAGAGACGGTATATCCAGCGTTTTTTGGAGGCCGGATATTCTATAAATATTAAGTTTTTATAGTCAGGCAACTTCTTGCGGGAGTGTACCAGGACTATTATCTGATACTCCTGCGATAGATGACTGTCTGACAAACTTCGCAGGCAATCTTTCAGGATGGTAAAAGGGCCTCCTAAGGTAAGGTTGACAGCGGATATAATGATCGTTCTCTTTTTCATGGTTTATAATTTCTTTTACGGATACCCCAACGTTTAAGCAGATAGTCCCGGGCACCACAGGCTATTTCGGATAGCTTTTCTTTTTTATTCTCTTCCAGCAACAATGCTTTGGCCAATGCTTTGGCCAGTACGGGTAGTTGTTTTCAGTCTTTATAAGACCAGATATAGTCAAGACCGTTCCGGAACCCATAATAATATCTTACAGTAGATTGTCCGGAGTAATGAAAGTTCATACCCAGTATCTTACGGGTACTGTAAGTTCCCGGCTGGTGGCTGAGTATTACTTCCGGAATGCATAGTATATAGTAACCCAGTTTTTTCTGCTACGCATGCAATATTCGTAATCTACATAATCTATAAAATACTTCTCCTGGTATCCGCCTGACTTCCGGAATACTTCTCCCTGAATAAGGTTACCGGATTGAATAACTTTTCTTAACGGATAAGGTTCTGTAGCAGGAGCCGGTCTGTTTTCTCCCTCTATCGAATAAGTGGGACATAAAATAGCAACACGCTGGCTATCCTGGTTGGAGATGTACTCTTTATACCCCTTGAGGGAGGTGATAAACCGGCTGTCTTGGTCCATGGTCAATATCCAGGAAAATCCTTTTTCCAGGCAATAATTTATTCCCCGGTTCAATGCTTTGGCAATACCCTGGTTACCCTTCATGGATATATAAACAATTTTTTCCATTTTTCGGCCAGCTTTGCTATCTCCGGGTTCGTTGTTTCGGAGTTGTCGGTCAGCACAAGGATCTCTACCTTATCTATGTAGGATAAAATATTCTTTTTCAACTCTCCGACAGGAGGATGATACACCACTATTACAGCTGCCAGGTCTGTCTCTTTCATCGCTGTACAGATTTATGGGATTGATCCTTTTCTGCTTTCAGGCTTTCAAAAAGATGTTTCCATCTTTTCATGATATTCTCTTCGTTGAACTGCTTTGATTTTTCAAAGGCATTACGGCCATATACAGAGAGTTTATCGGGGTCTTGTAATAGTTCGATAATGGCTTTTGCCAGTTGGTCTACATTCCCTTCAGGTACCAGTATTCCATCCCAATGGTCGGTGATTACATCTTTAGGTCCACATTTGCAGGTAAAAGCTACAGCAGGGAGGCCGAAGGACATCGCTTCAACAAGTACCAGAGGAAGACCTTCATATCGGGAACTCAGTACAAAAAGTGAACTATCCAGATATTCCCGGTCAATGTGGCCGGTGGGAGGAAAAATATGTACACTCTCTTTCAGGTTCAGGGAAAGGATCAGTTTTTCTAACTCTTGTTCGATCTCCTGGTTAGCTACTCCACCAAAAATGGTCAGTTCCCAATCGGGTAGAACAGCCTGTACTTTTTCCCAGGCTCTTACCAACCTATCGAATCCTTTCTGATATACGATTCTTCCGACAGCGATCACCCGTTTTCCGCTGAGATCGGATAATACATTTTCTTTGTTAAGGTTTACAAAGTTGGGAATAATAAGAATGTTATCCTGGTAGGGCCATGCACTTTTGTCTTCCTGGGTAAGGATAACAAATTTGTCGAATTGGGCAGCTATTCTGCCGTCATACCATAACCGTATGTATTCTAAAATTTTCCATATTCCCTGCTGGTTCTCTATCAGACGGGCATCGCGTGTAAAATGTCTTTCGAGTATTTTCTTGCTGCCATCTTTTAATTTGTTCAGGAAATACATTTCATTTCCCTGCATGGAGACCACTACATCCGGCCGTATCTCCTGGAGTTGCATCCTTAGCCTTTTTTGTGAAGACGAGTTTTTTATATAAGTCCGGAGCCGGGAGATAGGTCCTTTTCTCAGGTCATCCGTATAATTGATTTCCAGGTCTTTTTGTTGGATTTTAGAAGAGAACCTATAGAAAGGTTTTTTATCTTTCTGATCGGTGGTAATAATAGTTATTTCATATCCGAACTTTTCTGCCAGATAATTTACTTTATCTGTTAGTATCCGCTCCATTCCTCCGGAAGTATGAGTCTGAAAAATGTAATAGACAATTTTCATATATTATCGGTTCTTTATAAATTATGACTTATTTTGTAAAGGATCAGTTGTAACAGAC
>JAJQBG010000303.1 GCA_021203405.1 Bacteroides sp. | reverse complement strand
GTATACACCGACGGCATACCATATTCTTTATATAGAGTTTATTATTTTCCTTTCATTTTTGTTTTAAAGAGGTAACTCCTTTTTGTTGCCGGTACAGGCCGGAAACTACTTAAGAAGCAGACATAGATTGATATTCTTCATTCTACGAATATAATATAAAAAGAAGAATACAGACCCTAATAAGAGAGTAAATCCCGGTACAATTTTGTACTAACCAATTAAATAAGAATTAGGGTCTCTCCATTTTACGTAAACCAAGAAAAAAAAGAAATATTTTTTTCATTCGGGTAGAAAAAAGTATTTTTGCCACACACAACACAATTTTCTATTCAAATAAAACATTTCAAGCGATGAAACTTAAAAGTTTACTCTTGTTATCACTTATGCTGGCGTATTATCCAACTAACACCCTACAAGCTTCCATCACCCTACCTGCTATTATCGGAGACAACATGGTACTTCAGCAAGGTAAAAAGATAACTATCTGGGGGAAAGCCGACCCGGGAGAACCTGTTACGGTAAAATTTGGAAAACAGACCAAACGTACTCAGGCAGAAGCGGATGGGAAATGGCTGATACGGTTAGACGAACTGAAAGCCTCTGCCAGACCGGCAGAAATGATTATTTCCGGGAGTAAAACCAGCATTACCTTAAAAAATATTCTGGTGGGCGAAGTATGGCTGGCCTCGGGTCAGTCAAATATGGAATACTCTATGAATAATTACCTCCACTATGTATGCCCGGAAAGAGGAGAAAAGGAGTATCTCTCACAGGTTTTTTACGGAGAACACGACTCCCGGATACGGATCCTGCATGTGAAAAAGGATTTGAAACAGGAGGACCTACCTACGGAGGGGTGGCAAATGCCGGATACCACTTCACTGACCGCCATGTCGGCAGCTGCCTACTTTTTTGCACGTACCCTACTGGAGGAACTGGATATTCCCATAGGGGTTATTGCCTCCTCCTGGGGTGGAACACCGATCGAGAACTGGACACCGGAAGAGGCTTACCTATCTTCCTCTGTTTTTAGGAAGGAAATAGAGAACCACTCCTTATACGGTACCCGGCTGGGACATCGGTTTGAAAAAATGATCCTGCCTATGGTGCCTTATACCTTAAAAGGCTTCTTGTGGTATCAGGGTGAAACAAACCTGACCCTGGGGGATCGCGATATCTATACGGAGAAACAGAAATTGCTGGTCCATAGCTGGCGGGAGTTGTGGCAGGACGAAACCTTGCCTTTCTATTATGTACAGATCGCTCCTCACACCTACTCACAACGAAGAAAAGATAAAATAGCCCATACCTGGCAGGCCCTACCGGAGTTTTGGGAAGCACAAACCCGTTGCCTGGAAGAGATCCCCTATACGGGTATGATCGTTACCACCGATCTGGTAGATAAGGTTTCGGATATTCATCCTCCCTATAAATGGATGGTGGGAGAACGCTTTGCCCGACTGGCACTGGCTCACCAATACGGCAAAGAGGAGCTGGTATACAGTGGGCCTCTCTTTCGTACAATGGTGGTTGAAGGAGAAAAAGCGATCCTGGAATTTGACCACATAGGATCGGGCCTGATCACATCGGACGGGAAAGCACCCAATTGGTTCCAGATAGCCGGAAAGGATGGACATTTCCAGAAAGCTGATGCAGTAATCCAAGGAGATAAAATCATTGTAACCAGCCAGCGGGTAAAAGAGCCGGTAGAAGTACGGTTTGCCTGGGATGAAGTGGCTATGCCTAACCTGTGTAACAAAGAGGGATTACCGGTGGTTCCCTTTCGTACCGGAAGATAATTGGATGATACGACCGCTGACATTGTACAGTCAGCGGTCTCTCCTTTTTAGGAACTTCCCGTTTCTTTACAAATTATTTTCCTTACTCTGATACTCTGTCGGCGTCATTCCAAACTCCTCTTTAAAACATTTTGTAAAATACTTGGGAGAGGAAAATCCTGTAGCGTAGGCAACTTCGGATATATTGATAGATTTATCCTTTAATAAAGTACAGGCATGCTTCAGTTTTACATTCCGGATAAAATCCAGTGCGGTGAGTCCGGTTATTACTTTTATTTTCCGGTTTAATGTGGAACGTGAAACATTTAGTTCTGTGGCCATGTGTGGAATATCGAATTCCGTCTCTTCCAGGTGCTTTTCCACACACCGGATCGCTGCACTGAGGAACTGTTCGTCGGCCGTTTGATAATCCAGGTTCGAAATATTGATCTCCATCTTTGAGCGGAAACTCTCCTGTCTCAACTCCCGTGCTTTCAGCAAATTATCGATACGGGCCTGCAATATTTTCATATCAAAGGGTTTGGCTATATAGCTTTCCGCTCCTGCCTGGTAACAGGCTACCTGATCTTCTATCGCATTTTTAGCCGTCAGCATAATAACAGGGACATGGTTGGTCTGAAGGTTGCTTTTTACCTGCCGGCAGCATTCCAGTCCATCCATACCGGGCATCATTACATCACAGATTATAATATCCACCGTCTTGTGATTGAGTAATTCCAGGGCTTTTATCCCATTTTCAGCTGTAAGTACCTGGTATCTTTTCCGGAAAATATTGCGCATCAACTCCCGCAGCTCATTGTTGTCGTCTATAAAGAGGATACAAGGTTTATCGTTTTGTTCATCCGGGTAGATTGTGGTGTTTTCAGGAAGAATGACAGGAGCGCTGGTGATCTCATCTTCTTTAAAGACCTCTTTATCAACCGGTATTTCGACAGTGAACAGGGATCCTTTATGGAGTTCACTGCTCACTTCGATGGTACCATGATGCAAGGTGACCAGCTCTTTGGTAAGCGAGAGGCCGATACCGTTGGACTCGCTGCCCAGGCGGTTCTTATGGGTATAGAACCGGGTAAAGATCTGCTTAAGCTCTTTGGAAGCGATGCCTACTCCTTCGTCTTCTACCTTTATAATAAGATACCGGTATCCTTCCCTGTGGTTGATCTCCATAGAGAGATTGACCTGCTTGTAGTGGGGTGTATATTTGATAGCATTGGAGAGCAGGTTAAATAGTATTTTATCCAGTTTATCAAAATCTACATACCCCCAGATGCCTGCTTCAATGGTAGTAGAGAGCCGGATGTTCTTTTTCCGGGCCAGGGCCTGGAAATTGGATGCCACAATACCCGAAACAAAAGAAGAGATATTTCCCTTGTGAACACTCAGGGTCATCTTACCGTTCTCCACCTTACGGAAGTCCAGGATCTGCTGCAACAGACGTTTAAGCCGGCTGACATTGGCACGCAGGATATGGACCTGACCGGTGGAACTCTCTTTGTTTTGTTCCAGATCATCGGCTACACAGGATATAATGGTAAGCGGTGTAAGCAGTTCGTGGGAAATGTTGGTGAAATAGTTCAGTTTGAGCTGGGTAAGTTCTTCCCGGAGTTTGAGCCTGTTCTTTTTTTCATGCGTCGGATGTATTGCCAGAAACTGTAATAGATGAGTACAACTGCTACAAGGACAAAGATCAGGTAAGCATACCAGGTCTCATACAAAGCAGGAAGACGATGGATGGTGAGTAATTGTTCGGCCCCTGTCCAGTTACCATACCTGTCTGTGGCTTTTACCCGGAAGGTATAGGTACCTTTCTCCAGGCGGTTATAGAAGGCTGAATGCCGGCCGTCATCTATATAGATCCAGTTCTTATCTACGCCGTCCAGTTTATAAGCATATTTTATTCTCCGGGTAGAGACATAGGTGAGTGATGAAAACTCTATCCCGATGTTTTTCGCATCTGAAGGTAAGGTTATTTTATTTACAGAATTACCGGAATTCCGGTTAGCAGGCGAGAAGAGCAAGGAGTGGTTGTCGGCTTTGATATCGGTGATAAGGACCTTTTGTCCTGTAACAGGATTATTATCATAAACAGCGGGATATATTTTAAAAACCCCCTCGTGTCCGCCTGCGTACAGGTTACCTTCCGGGTCGAGAAAGGCAGCCCCGTAACGAACCGATGAGATAAAGATATTGTCGTCATTGACAGAATAGGATATATTATCCTTACGCACAAAATTGTGCCGGATCATGTATTTGCTGTGAACGATCCACACCTCTTCTCCCTGCGAAAGAATTTTCAGGACGGCATCTCCTTTGAGCCCGCAGTTATCTGTCTGGTCTGTTATTTTCTCCTCTTTCCGATCCAGTAAGAACAGGCGGCCCAGAAAGGTTGAGAACCAGATGTTACCCTGACTATCTGCGCAGATCCTTTTTATATTATCTTCCTGCAGGAAAGAAACCTCCTCCGGGTATTGCTTAACAAGCAAAGGCTCCTCTTCATACCTGAACTGATAAATAGTATGCGGAGTTGCTACCCATAGATACCCCTGTTGATCTTCTGCCAGGTCTGTAACATGGAGACCTGCGGCTACTACAGAGGTCTTCCCTGAATGTGCCGGCCTGATAAAAAGATGGGTGGATGTACCGATCCAGAGATTACCGTAGCGGTCTTCTGCCAGTTGGGTAACAAAGCCCGATGAAGGAAGGATATGGTGCAGATCTATCTCTTCGAGGATGGATATCTGCATACCATCCTGCTTCATTTTCCAGACTTTGTGCTGGTAATCACCTCTTCCACCCAGCCACATACCACCGGTTGAAGCGGGCACAATGGCCGCCAGGTCAATGGAGTATAAATTACTCTGATCAATACCGTACGTTACTTTTCCGGTCTCTTCATGGAAGAGGCAGAGCCCGTACCGTGCCTGGTTGAACCAGATCACTCCTTTGTTGTCTTTATTCAGATAAAGAATGTTGGCATCCAGACCTATTTTATTTTTAATATCGTCCATCAGATAGTTCTCGATCCGTCCTTTTTCAAATACAACGGTATATCCTTTGTCAAAAGCTCCGATCCATAGATTACCGGCTGCATCTTTGATGATATGGCTATAGGTTTTATTTTTATCGATCTGATTACCGGGACCTGCCAGCTGATTGATGTCTATCTGTTCCAGCTCATTCCGGTCATTGACCCGGAAGGTATAGAACCCGAAATGAGAGAGTGCCCAAAGGTAACCGTATACATCATCCTGAATTATATCGTAAAATACCTCTTCCGGGAAACTACGGGTCGGATTAAGTACGGATTGTTTATAAAACATATCTCCGTTGTCTGCCTGCGGATCAAAACGCCACAGTCCGTCTCCCCAGCTGACAATCCAATAAAGCTCCTCCTGATCCTGAAACATCCGGTAAGGTCTGTTCCTGCCAAACCGGGGATATGCTACAAAAGAGTCGCTGTCTTCATCATACCTGAACAGGCCTTCTCCCCAGGTTAACAGCCAGAGGATACCGGCATGATCTTCGTAAATGGTATTGGAAAGGGCCTGGAAGGTATAAACTTTTTCAATAGCGTAATCTTCTGTGCATTTGTACAAGAGGTGGTTAATATTGATCCAGGTATTGCCTTTCCGGTCGGTAAAGAGGTATCTGATGGATTTGTCCTGAATATCCGGATCGGGAAAGGGAGTGATCTGGTAAGTGGTTTTATCTATCAGATTAATTCCTTTGCTGGTTCCTACCCATAAATGAGTTTCATCTTCTGTAAAACAGGTAATACCGTTGTGGGTAAGTTGCCGGGGGGCTTTGTAGTTGCTTCTGAACTCCTGTATGTTATATCCGTCATAACGTTGCAGACCATTAGAGGTTCCTATCCAGATAAAACCCTCTTTATCCTGGTGAAGAACGGTAATTTCGTTCGTGGATAGTTTATCCAAAAAAGGCATGGGACGGGATATGAGCTGCTGTGCAGAGACTGAAGAAACATAGAACAGGCTTAGCAGACTATATAATAGTAACTTAAAAAAATCTGTTTTCATGGTATATAGATTACTATTCAATACGGCAGTAAAGAATAAAACAAAGATAGAAATTACCACCGGATCTACGACTGTGGGTAAGGTATCTTTTTGATTCATTCAGGGTACAAAATTTAATCAGCTTCAATTTTATACCCTCTGTAACCCTATTTTAGGCGTTGTTTTACCTGTAAAGAGTGATCTTTGCACTGATTTCTATCAGGTATCAGGAAGGTGAAAAGATTTGTTTTCGGGACTTAACAATAAGTATTCATTTTTTATAACTAATTCATATAATATGAAAAAACACAGACTTCTGACTTGGTTTACCCTTCTGTTAACAGGTGTGGTAAACATATACGCCCAGCAACATTCTGTTACAGGCAAGGTGCTGGACGGGAACAATGAACCGCTGATCGGGGTATCTGTGATGTTGAAAGAGACTTCACAGGGTACCATTACAGATTTTGAAGGTACATTCTCTATCGAGGCTTCCGCGGGACAGACATTAACAGTATCTTACATTGGGTATATTACCCAGGATATTGTGATCCGTAACCAATCTTCACTGACGGTTATTATGAAAGAGGATAATAAACTGCTGGACGAAGTAGTAGTAGTGGGATACGGTTCGATGAAAAAGAAAGACCTGACAGGAGCAGTCAGTTCTATTGATAGTAAAAAGCTGGAGAAAGAGGCTCCGAGAAATCTCCAGGATATACTCAGAACGGGTGTACCGGGTTTGAACGTAGGCATGGATAACTCGGCTAAAGGTGGAGGAAGTATTCAGATCCGTGGGCAACGTTCGCTGAAAGCCGGTAATACTCCCCTCATTGTACTGGATGGTATCATTTTTACCGGAGAACTCTCCGAGATCAACCCGCTGGATATTGACCGGGTCGATGTTTTGAAAGATGCCTCCTCGGCTGCTATTTATGGAGCTAAATCAGCCAATGGAGTGGTTATTGTGACCACCAAGAAGGGTAAAGAGGGAAAACCGGTTGTCCGCTTTGATACCAGTGTGGGATTTGTAACCATGGGAGCTAACCGGAAAGTATACGATGCAGACGGATACTTACAGTTCCGTTCGGATTATTACAACAGTTCCAGTAATTTTGAGACACCGGCAAAGTTTGTTAAACCGACCCAGGAGAACCTGGCAAAGTATGGGGTCACCTTAGATGAATGGAAAGCCTATGACAACCTGAGTAGTGGGAATGATAATTTAGAAGATATATGGTTGCAACGCATCGGCCTGGTAAATACGGAACGGGAAAATTACTTTGCAGGGAACACGTACGACTGGTATAAAAACTCCTTCCAGACCGGTATTCACCAGGATTATAATGCAAGCCTTTCGGGGGCCGGAAAAAATGTGACCTACTACTGGTCACTGGGTTACCTCAACAGCACCGGTGTAGTGAAAAAGGATGAATATCAGGCCATCCGTTCTAACCTGAAACTGGATGCAAATGTCACCAGCTTCTTAGACATGGGAATTAACCTGAACTTCCAGAATCGTACCAATGCTGACGATGGTAGTAATAATGTAAATGACCGTGCGGTAGACTGGTACCTGCAGGTCACCCGGAACTCTCCGTTTGCACTGGCTTATGACGAGGAGGGAAATCCGTTACGCCGTCCGATGGGCGAAAGTGGCGATAACCCGGGATGGAACGATGCATTTACCCGTCAATATCAATCGTGGGATAAAGGTTCAACCGTATTCAACGGAACCATGTACGCAAAAATTAAACTGCCTTTCAATATTAGTTATCAGATCAACTACTCCCCCCCCGTTCCAGGTGGTATCGCGACCGGTATCATGAATCGTCACAAAATCCGGCCTATACACACGGTGGCCAGGTAATCCGGGAACAGACCCCAATACTTCTCCTGGCAGCTGGATAATATGGTGAAGTGGGATTATACATTTGCCGGCAAACATGCAGTCAATGTGACTTTATTGCAAAATGCAGAAGAACAAAAATCCTGGAGGGATGGAATGACAGGACTGGGTTTACAGCCAACCGATGCATTGGGATACCACTATATCAATGGTGCGGATATGACTAAATCCAGAATGGAAACGTATGATGAACACATGACTGCAGATGCACTCATGGGACGTCTCTTCTACTCGTGTGATAACCGTTATATGGTAACAGCTTCTATCCGCCGGGACGGATATTCAGCGTTTGGTAAATCGAACCCACGTGCCACCTTTCCTTCCATTGCGCTGGCATGGAACTTTATGGATGAAAAATTCCTGAACTGGGAACCCATGAATTACGGTAAGATCCGGTTGTCCTGGGGTAAGAACGGGAACCGTGATATCGGTAAGTACGAAGCACTCTCCAACATGACTACAGGGGCAGGAAAATATCCCTATCTCAACTCTGCAGGTAGTACTACGGAGCTAAGCCAGCTCTATGTAGAACGGATGGCCAATCATGGTTTAAGATGGGAAACAACGGCTTCCTGGAATGTTGGATTGGATTACGGCTTCCTGGATAACCGGATCAATGGTAGTATTGAATACTATTATATGCCCACTACAGATCTTATCATAAACCAAAGCCTGACGGATGTAACCGGATTTACTAATGTAACCACGAACCTGGGAGAAGTAGTAAACAAAGGTTTTGAGTTATCACTCAATACGATCAATATAACGAACAGGAATTTTGAGTGGGGTTCGTCTTTCAGTTTCTCGTTGAACCGGAATAAGATCAAACACCTGTATTATGAATTTGAAGATGTAATAGATGCTAACGGGCATGTAATGGGTAGTAAAGAGAGGGACGATATTACCAACAACTGGTTTATCGGAAAACCGATCAGTGCCATCTGGGATTACAAGGTTATTGGTGTATGGCAGTTGGGTGAAGAAGAGGAAGCTGCCAAATATGGGGTAAAACCGGGAGATGCCAAAATTAAAGATAACTACGATATAGAATCCCATACCTATACCAACGAAGATAAAGAGTTCCAGGGACAAACAGCACCGAGATTCAGATGGACATTCAGGAATGATTTTACGCCGTACAGAGATCTGACTCTCTCGGTGAATATCTACTCTCACTGGGGACACAAGGCTACTTCTACCGAATTTATGAATAACGGAAAAGACTATGGCTGGTCTTACGACAAGATGAACACTTTTGTCCGTGACTACTGGACACCGGAAAACCCTTCTGATAAGTATTGCCGCCTGAACTCTACCAATCCGCAGAATGTCACTCCGAAAAGGGTGATCGATAAATCGTTTATCCGCCTGGATAATATTTCACTGGCCTGGAATGTTCCGCAAAAGTTCCTGTCACCGTTACAGATCCCCCTCTCTGAGAGTGTATGGAAGCATCCGTAATGTAGCGGTATGGAGCAAAGAGTGGAAGTATTGGGATCCGGAAATTGATAACGGTCCTTCACCCCGTACCTTTACTATCGGAGCAAGTTTAACTTTATAATAAACCCAGATTATGAAAAAATATATTATATT
>JAJQBG010000053.1 GCA_021203405.1 Bacteroides sp. | reverse complement strand
ACTGTAAAATAAGATTTATCTTAGCGGCGTGGATGTGAATATAAAAGCATACGGTTTTAAAAAAAAGTCTGCCCATAGAGGTAGAAGTGAAGGAGCTTACAGATGTGAAAAAACTCCATACCTTTTCAGGGGGCCGGCACGGGCTGATTTTTATCAGATCATCTGGCTTACCCAAGGGACGGCTACCTTTACAGTAGACTTTCGGGAAATAGAGATCAAAGCCGGGGAGATCTTTATCATTTCCGCCAATCAGGTATATGGCTTCAATGTGATCTCTTCGTATGAAGGAAAAATGATTCTTTTT
The DNA here is from genome assembly GCA_021203405.1 of Bacteroides sp. Classification (GTDB taxonomy): domain Bacteria; phylum Bacteroidota; class Bacteroidia; order Bacteroidales; family Bacteroidaceae; genus Bacteroides. The sequence goes on along the minus strand of JAJQBG010000053.1, from coordinate 9,028 downwards.
ACCAGTTCCTTCTTTACTCAAACGGAGTTGGATGCCCGTATTCTCCATACCTCGGAACTCCTCAATCCGGTAAACCTGAACCGGATTGTTCGCTTGAATGAAACATTCCCCGAATCTATTGCAAGGATATTGAAAAGTGAAGTAAAGCAACCCACAGACTTTTTCCAGCCTTACATTGCACAAAATCTCTTGAGTGCCCTTCTGTTGATGTGTGAGCGGGTATTGACACAGGATACATCGCCTCTTTTTCACCGGAAAGACCTGACGATAGGGCGTATCTTCAGCGATGAGGTGGAAAAATATTTCAAAACAGAACATCTGGTTTTGTTTTACCAGGATAAAATGGCTATTGGTGAGAAACTGTTGTCACAAGAGGTCAAGAAGATGACCGGACAGACTCCCAAAAACTACATTGATAACCGTATTATTCTGGAGGCCAAACGACTGCTTACTTATAGTAGTATGAGTGTTAAAGAGATCAGCCTGGAACTGGGTTTTGACGAGCCGACCAACTTTAATAAATTTTTCCGCAAAAATGTAGGGATAACTCCTGTTACGTTCCGCAGGAAAGAGGAAGAGAAATGAGCTCTTTTTAGCCAAAGAACTTTTTCCTAAATTTACGGTTTTCTATAAACCGGTGTATCATTTCTATAAATTAAAAGGGGTGACGGTGATTTACCCTAATTATCCGGTTATGTATCACGGGTAGGTAATTATATTCCTGTTACTTTGTCCTGTCATTTAAAACGATATAAATATGAAAGAAATTGTATTGATCGGAGCAAGCGGTTTTGTGAGTTCCGCTATCCTGAAAGAAGCCCTTTCCAGAGGCTATAAAGTAAAGGCAGTGGTACGTAATCCGGAGAAAGTAACGGAACAAAGTCCGGATCTTACAGTCGTGAAAGCAGATGTCTCTTCTGCTGATACGGTAGCTGGTGTGGTAAAAGGTGCGGATGCGGTTATCAGTGCTTACAATCCGGGTTGGAAAAATCCTGATATATACGATGAAACGCTGGCTGTTTACCCGGCTATTCTGAAAGGTGTAAAACAGGCAGGTATAAAGCGTTTACAGATTGTGGGCGGTGCAGGGACACTATTTGTAGCACCGGGTTTACGGGTAGTGGATACCGGTAGTATCCCTGCCGAAATCATGGGCGGTGTAAAATCATTGGGTGAATTTTACCTCAATACCCTGACAAATGAAAAAGAAATTGACTGGGTATTTTTCTCTCCAGCAGGAAATATTGCTCCGGGTGAGCGTACGGGCAACTATCGTCTGGGTAAAGATGACCTGATCGTAGATGCCGACGGAAATAGTCATATTTCTGTTGAAGATTATGCAAAAGCGATGGTGGATGAGCTGGAAAACCCACAGCATCATCAGGAACGTTTCACTATCGGATACTAAAAGAATCGGTTAGATAAAGCGTGAGCATCCCCTATGACGCATACAAAAGATGCTTGTGCCACTGTGGGCAGTGACGAAAAAATGAAATTCCATCTCTTTCAGATCATGAAACAGCACGGTGGGAATCTCTGTTTTGCCACTGCCCCCGGTAAAAAAAATCTCCTGTAATTGCAGGAAAAATTTATCATTGAGATTTTAAGTATGATGAGACTATTCATCCAACGGCAATATTTTACTACTCTCTTCCTGCGGTAATTCTTCCACCTGCCGCAGATGTCGCTCAATAGCCCGGGTACGTTTACCCATTACCTCTTCAAGCTGATTTCCGGCACTCATCAGATTTTTCTGTACCTTTTCAAGCATACCACCGAACTTACCGAACTCAGTCTTAACTGCTCCCAGTACATTCCATACTTCACTGATACGTTTCTGGATAGCCAGGGTACGGAATCCCATTTGCAGGCTGTTGAGAATAGCCCCCAAGGTGGTAGGACCTGTCACTACTACCTTATAAGTTTTCTGTAAAGTCTCTATCAGGGTAGTACGGCGTATAACCTCCGCATAGATACCCTCGAAGGGAAGGAACATGATCGCAAAGTCTGTAGTATTAGGAGGGTCTATATATTTATCTGATATATCTTTAGCCATCTTCCTGATGGCTAATTCAAGTTGTTTGCCGCATACCTCTATTTGAGCCGGATCTCCACTTTGATAAGCATCCTGATAGTGTTCGTATACATCTTTAGGAAATTTCGCATCTACGGGTAGATAAATAGTACGGTTTATTTCGTCTTTTCCGGGTAGTTTAATGGCGAACTCTACTATTTCCGTGCTTCCCCGTTTGGTTTTTACATTGGCATCGTATTGTTCGGGACTCAGAAGTTGTTCCAGTAAGGCAGCTAACTGTACTTCACCGAAAGTTCCCCGTAGTTTTACATTGGTAAGAACTCTTTTGAGCCCGCCTACATCCTGGGCCAGGTTCTTCATTTCTCCCAGGCCTTGTTGAACGCTCTCAAGCTGCGCACGTACCAGTTCGAAAGACTGACTGATACGTTCATTCAGGGTTTTCTGGAGTTTCTCTTCTACCATAGTGCGCATCTCATCCAATCTCTTCTCAGTAGATTGTATAAGAACCTCCTGGTTGCGTGCCATCGTATCGAAACGACTTTTCTGGAATTCATTACCGGTCATCATGTTTGTGTGCAAGGTTTCCTGCATCTGCCGCATGGAGAGGTTCATAGTCTGGGTCATCTCTTTACGGAATTCATTAATGCTGCGGTTTATCTCCTCACGGTTGGCCTGCAATTCGCGGGTAAGCCGCTCTTCAATGTGCTCAAGCTCTTTGCGGTTGTTGCTCCGGGTAAGGAACAAGAATAGGATTATCACGGCTGCAAGCGCGGATACGATCATGATCTCCATCGTATAGGTTGTTTTGTATGTGTCTTACCAGCTTAAAACTTCGTTCCCGGTTTCGGTAATAAGGATCATCTTTTCCCACTGAGCAGAAGGCAGGTCGTCATCTGTAAGAACCGTCCAGCCGTCACTCTGGTCAATATATACTTTATAAGTTCCCATGTTGATCATAGGTTCGATGGTAAAAGTCATACCCGGTACAATAAGCATGCCTGTTCCGGGACTGCCAAAGTGTTCTACATCGGGTACTTCATGGAACTTCAAACCTATCCCGTGCCCGCACAGGTCGCGTACTACCGAATAACCGTTCTTTTCGGCATGTTTCTGTATAGCGGTTCCAATATCTCCCAATCGTGCCCAGGGTCGGGCAGCTTCAATACCTGTTTCCAGACACTCTTTTGCCACTTCCACCAGTCTCTTTTTTTCCTCAGATACTTCGCCTACCATAAACATACGGGAAGCATCTGAAAATAGCCGTTATAGATAGTGGACACATCTACATTGAGAATATCTCCGTTTTTCAGGATTTCCGTGGAGGAAGGGATTCCGTGGCATACCACCTCATTGATAGAGACACAACAGCTATTAGGAAAACCTTCGTAGTTAAGAGGAGCCGGAACAGCCCCGCGGGAAGTGGTATATTTATGCACTAAACGATCGATCTCACCGGTAGAGATTCCTTCTTGTATATAAGGCGTTATATAATCCAGAATCCCTGTATTGATCCTTGCACTGGCCCGGATATCTTCAAGTTGCTCCGGGGTACGGAGATTTTTTAAAGGGGGAGTCTTTATACCCTGTTTCCGGTAGCGGGCAAATTTTTCCTTTACCTCCGGAGAAAGATGTTCGGGAAATTTAAAGTCAGGCTTCATCTCTGTTTTCCTGTTTTACCGGTGCGACCAGTTTTTTAAACTCTGAAGCATGAGGAATCTCAAATTCCAGTTTTTCGCCTGTTACCGGTTGGATGAAAATTAATTTAAAGGCATGAAGTGCCATTCTTCCGATCGGATCTATATCCGGATTGTATTTGAAATCCCCACAACAGGGATTTTTAATTCGTGCATGTGGAACCGTATCTGATTCCGGAACGAACCTTCCGGATGTAGTTCCAGAAGTGAGTAACCGTTCCCACTTCTTATCTTTTTATAATGAGTCGTGGTGTGCTCGAAATTGTTTTTGGGTATGTTGGTATGAGATATATTCAGCTGACCTTCGTTCATCCAACTGCTTATCACACCTGCATTCTTTTCCGGTTCGCCACTGACTACTGCCTGGAAACGGTACTCTTTAACCAATTCCTGCCAGTGATCCAGGAAAGTAAACCGGGTTTTTTTCATCTTTAGCAAAGATCATCAGGCCTGATGCTTCTTTCTCCAGCTGGTTAATATGAAATATACGGCGTTGTTTTCCGGAACGTTTGATGTAATCAGTAAGAATGGTAAAAACCGATGCCTCTTTCTTTCCGGCCGGAGTCGTAGAGAGTATACCTGCTTTCTTTTCCACCACTAGCAGATAACCATCCTCATAGATTATCCTGACATGGGGATTAGTAAACTCTTTCCGTCCCTTCTCTTTGCTTATACGAACCACCATTCCCGGTTTGAGCGGATAATTATAGAGTGTGGTTATGAGTTTATCTACCATAACCTGCCTGTGCGAAAGCAACGATTTAGCGGTGGTACGGCTTATCCCTGCCAGGGTATTCATCAGAAAATCCATTAGTTCAGCCGGCTCCTTTACAACATATTCATTATATTTCGGTTTACCTGCTGTTTTCGGAGCATTTTTTTTATTCTTTGGAGCCATTTTTTATCTCTTTTCTAACAGAACTACATTTTCAACATGGTGGGTATGCGGGAACATATCTACCGGCTGAACACGGGTTAACTTATAATTTTCATCCAGCAGGGCAATATCCCGTGCCTGGGTTGCCGGATTACAACTTACATAGACGATCCTCTCCGGAGCGGCAAAAAGGATCGCATTGATCACATCCTGATGCATTCCTGCCCGGGGAGGGTTGGTTATAATTACATCCGGCCGGCCATGCTCACTAATGAACTCCTGGGTGAGGATATCCTTCATATCCCCTGCATAGAACAGCGTATTGGTAATTTTATTGATCTCTGAGTTAATTTTTGCATCCTGGATAGCTTCCGGTACATATTCGATCCCTATGACCCGCGCAGACTGCCGGGCCACAAAATTGGCAATTGTTCCCGTCCCCGTATAAAGATCATACACCAGTTCTTTACCGGTAAGTCCTGCAAAATCACGGGCTATTTTATAGAGGTTATAAGCCTGCTCCGAATTGGTCTGGTAAAAGGATTTCGGACCGATCTTGAACCGCAATCCTTCCATCTCTTCGTAAATATGATCTTTTCCTTTAAATACCAGTATCTCCTGGTCCGTAATGGTGTCGTTGCATTTGTTGTTAACCACATACATCAGGGAAGTGATCTCCGGGAACTCACCGGCAATAAAGGATAATAACTCTTTGAAAAGTTCCATCTCTTCCTCTTTTACGATCTTACAACTCATAATGAGCATTACCTCTCCGGTAGTAGAAGTACGAAGGATCATATTCCGTAACATACCCTCCTGAGAACGAAGATCAAAGAACGGATACTCCTTTTCATAAGCAAAATCCCGGATAGAATTTCGTAACCGGTTGGTCAGTTCACTCTGCAACCAGCATTTTTCAATGGCAAGTATCTTATCGAATGCACCCGGAATATGAAATCCTACGGCATTCATCTGATCATATTTAATCCCTTTTTTGATCTCTTCTTCCGTAAGCCATCGTTTGTTGGAAAAAGTAAACTCCAGTTTATTGCGGTAAAAAGAGGTCTTCTCTGATCCCAATATAGGAGATATCTCCGGCATTTCTATTTTTCCGATCCGCCTCAGGTTATCTGTCACCTGTTGCTGTTTGTATCTGATCTGTTCTTCGTAAGAGAGGCATTGCCATTTACAACCTCCACATACACCAAAGTGCTCACAAAAAGGTTCGGTCCTCAGGGAAGAGTATTTATGGAAACGGATAGCTACAGCCTCCGCATAACTATGTTTTTTCTTTTTTATCTGCAGATCCACCACATCGCCCGGTACCACATAGGGAACAAAGACTACCAGGTCATTTACTTTAGCCAGGGCTTTTCCTTCGGCCGCAACATCGGTGATCGTAATTTTTTCCAGCAAAGGGAGTTCTTTTCTTTTTCGCGCCACTTCTCTTAATGTAGTTAATTTCTGTGTAAAAATAAGCAAATAAACAGAATTTCTTCTATGAATCGGGAATATTCTGAATTGCAATGTCGAAATTGCAATTTTACCGTTTTTTGTCCGTGAAAAAATTTTGAATATTGCAAAATATAATTAGTTTTGCGGTTATAACATGATCTTGAAACTTTAAATAACTTATTATGGAAAAGAAAAGAGTCTATATCTTCGGCAACGGACAAGCTGAAGGTAAAGCAGACATGAAAAACCTCCTGGGAGGAAAGGGTGCTAACCTTGCAGAGATGAACCTGATCGGCGTTCCCGTGCCTCCGGGATTTACAATTACTACAGAAGTTTGTAACAAATATTATGAAATCGGTCAGGATAATGTCGTTGCCCTTCTTAAAGACGAAGTTGAAAAAGCGATAGCTCATGTAGAAAAACTGATGAACTCCAAATTCGGGGATGTAGAAAATCCGCTTCTTGTTTCCGTACGTTCCGGTGCCCGTGCCTCTATGCCGGGAATGATGGATACTATTCTTAACCTGGGACTCAACGATGAAGTAGTAGAAGGAATGACCCGTAAAACCGGAAATGCCCGTTTTGCCTGGGATTCTTACCGTCGTTTTGTACAGATGTACGAAGATGTTGTACTGGGTATGAAGCCCGTCAATAAAGAAGACATGGACCCGTTCGAAGTGATCCTTGAAGAGGCTAAAGAGCAAAAAGGAGTAGAGCTTGACAATGAACTCGATGTGGAAGATCTCAAGGAGCTGGTTAAGAAGTTTAAAGCGGCCGTGAAAGAACAGACCGGAAAAGATTTCCCGACCTCTGCTTATGAACAGTTGTGGGGAGCTATCTGTGCCGTATTTAATTCCTGGATGAACGAGCGCGCTATTCTTTACCGGAAGATGGAAGGTATTCCTGCCGAGTGGGGTACAGCAGTAAATGTACAGGCTATGGTATTCGGTAATATGGGTGAAACCTCTGCTACCGGTGTCTGTTTCTCCCGGGATGCCGGTTCAGGCGAAGATCTCTTTAACGGAGAGTATCTTATCAATGCTCAGGGTGAAGATGTAGTTGCCGGTATCCGCACACCGCAACAAATTACCAAGATCGGTTCGCAGCGCTGGGCAGCATTAGCCGGAGTAAGCGAAGAAGACCGTGCTGCCAACTATCTTTCTATGGAAGAGGCTATGCCGGAGATCTACAAGGAATTGGATACCTTACAAACCAAACTGGAGAATCACTACCGCGATATGCAGGACATGGAATTCACTGTGCAGGAAGGAAAATTATGGTTCCTGCAGACCCGTAGCGGTAAACGTACCGGTGCTGCGATGGTGAAGATAGCTATGGATCTGCTGGAACAGGGTATGATCACTGAAAAAGAGGCGTTGCTCCGTATTGAACCCAATAAACTGGATGAACTGCTTCACCCTGTATTTGATAAAAAAGCCCTGTCCCGTGCTAAAGTTGTGGCCCGTGGATTACCGGCTTCTCCGGGAGCTGCTACCGGACAGATCGTTTTCTTTGCCGATGATGCTGCTTAGTGGCACAAGGATGGTAAAAAGGTGATCATGGTCCGTATTGAGACATCTCCGGAAGATCTTGCCGGTATGCAGGTTGCCGAAGGTATCCTTACTGCCCGTGGCGGTATGACATCGCATGCTGCGGTAGTAGCCCGTGGTATGGGTAAATGTTGTGTTTCAGGAGCCGGAGCACTCAATATAAACTATAAGAATAAAACGGTAGAGGTAGATGGCCAGGTATTTAAAGAAGGAGATTATATCTCTCTGAACGGTACCACCGGTGAAATATACGAAGGAAAAGTAGAGACTCAGGAAGCGGAAGTATCAGGCGATTTCTCCAAATTGATGGAACTGGCCGATAAGTATACAAAACTGCAGGTACGTACCAATGCAGATACTCCGCACGATGCCACCGTGGCCCGTAACTTCGGTGCGGTAGGTATTGGGCTCTGCCGAACGGAGCACATGTTCTTTGAAGGCGATAAGATCAAGGCAATGCGCGAAATGATCCTTTCGGAAGATGCCGAAGGCCGTAAAAAAGCACTTGAAAAGATCCTTCCTTATCAACAGGAAGACTTCAAAGGTATTTTCAAAGCGATGGACGGATGTCCGGTTACTGTACGTCTGCTGGATCCTCCTTTGCACGAATTTGTTCCTCACGATGAAAAAGGGCAACAGGAGATGGCCGATACTATGGGAGTAAGTGTAGATTATATCCGTCAGCGGGTTGAATCGCTTTGCGAACATAACCCGATGCTCGGACACCGTGGTTGCCGTCTGGGAAATACCTATCCGGAAATTACACAAATGCAAACACTGGCTATTCTGGGTGCGGCCCTTGAACTGAAAAAAGAGGGAGTAACGGTTCTTCCGGAAATAATGGTTCCCCTTACCGGTATTTTGTATGAGTTCAAAGAACAGGAAAAAGTAATCCGTGACGAAGCTGAAAAACTATTTGCCGAAAAAGGTGACAGGATTGATTATAAAGTAGGTACGATGATTGAAATACCTCGTGCAGCTCTTACAGCCGATCGTATCGCTTCCTCTGCTGAGTTCTTCTCATTCGGTACCAATGACCTTACCCAGATGACATTCGGGTATTCACGCGACGATATTGCCTCCTTCCTGCCGATCTATCTGGAGAAAAAAATTCTGAAAGTAGACCCATTCCAGGTACTCGATCAAAATGGAGTGGGACAGCTGGTACGCATGGCTACCGAGAAAGGACGTGCTATCCGTCCGGATCTGAAATGTGGTATCTGTGGTGAACACGGTGGTGAGCCTTCTTCAGTGAAGTTCTATCACAAAGTGGGGCTCAACTATGTAAGTTGTTCTCCCTACCGTGTGCCGATTGCTCGTCTGGCTGCTGCACAGGCTGCTATTGAAGAATAATTGTTGTCTTTAATCCGATAATAATTAATTAGAGTTTAATTAAAAAGGCAGGGGGTAAATTACT
>JAJQBG010000052.1 GCA_021203405.1 Bacteroides sp. | reverse complement strand
CTTTAATAGGTCTCTAACACCCCTTACGACCCACTCTTACTACTTTTGCGGCCGGAAAACAATACTAATCAACAAAAATAGTACAGTTATAAAAAAAAGAGCAGCCGCTTTATTACTTCCCCTGCTTATCCTCACCGGATGTAAAAGCGGAGAAGAAAGGAACGAAGAAAAGATGTACGCTGTGAACGGAGATACCCTAATCATTCACTCCCCTGTGGTTATATCCGAAAAGATACGGCTCTCCCCTGTGGAAGAAGCACCTTACCGCAAAGAAGTCATAACGGCCGGAACCGTACAGGCTATCCCCACCCAGTTCGCCTATATAGCCTCCCCCTTTCCCGGAAGAATTATGAAATCCTTTGTACGACTGGGACAGAAGGTATCTGTTAACACCCCTCTTTTTGAGATCACTTCGCCCGACTTTACCACCGTACAGAAAGAGTTCTACCAGGCCCGTTCCGAATGGGAACTTGCCCGGAAAGAGATGAAAAGGAAAGAAGACCTGCTACACCACGGCGTAGGTTCCCAGCGGGAGCTCGAAGAGGCAGCCAATGCGCTCAGTATTGCAGAGCATGAGTATGAGAATGCCCGCGAAGCCATCCGGGTGTTCCAGACCGACCCGGATGATATGAAGCTGGGGCAACCCCTGGTCATCCGTTCTCCCATTGCCGGCGAGATCATAGAGAACGACGTTATCACCGGCCAGTACATAACCAGCGAGGGCGATCCGGTAGCCGTTGTAGCCGACCTCTCCAAAGTATGGATCACCGCACAGGTCAAAGAAAAAGATATCCGCTTCATTCACGAAGAGGATGAAATGGATATCCACATCTCGGCCCTTCCGGGAAAATCCATCAAAGGAAAAGTATTCCACATAGAAGATATGGTAGACGAAGAGACCCGCTCCATCCGGGTGCTCTCTATCTGCGACAACCGGGATCAACTCCTTAAACTGGGCATGTATGCAACCGTTCATTTTATCGACGAAGAAGAGAATATCCTTGTCATTCCCGATAAAGCCCTGCTACAGGACGAATACGACAGCTACGTATTTGTACAGCTGGAAGAGAATAAATTTATCAAAAGCCGGTAGAAGTAGAGGTGACCCGCGGTGGTAAAGCCATCATCACAAACGGCCTCCGATCCGGCGATGTAATTATCAGTGAAGGAGGATACTATTTCAAATAATCCCGGAAAATAACCCTATTTTAAAACCGGACAACAAACGACATAGGTATGAAAAATTAATGCTACTGACCATACAGAAAAGGTGGGTAATGGCCGCCCTTTTCCTCCTGCTCTGCTTCTTCGGATACTACTCCTGGAAACAACTCTCCCTGGAAGCCTATCCCGATATAGCCGACGTCACCTCGCAGGTAGTGACCCAGGTACCCGGACTGGCTGCCGAAGAGGTAGAACAACAGATCACCATTCCCCTGGAGCGTGCCCTCAACGGCATGCCGGGTATGCACATTATGCGCAGCCAGAGTACCTTCAGACTCTCCATGATCACCATTGTATTCGAAGACGGTATAGAAGATTACTGGAGCCGCCAGCGGGTACAGGAACGTCTCAACGAGGTAGACCTTCCCTACGATGCCATGGCCGAGCTCGATCCCCTCACCTCTCCCATCGGCGAGATCTACCGTTACCTGATAGAGAGCGATAACCACTCCCTGCGCGAACTAACCGACCTGCAGGAGTGGGTGATCATGCCCAAACTGAAAGAGGTACCGGGCGTAGTGGATGTCAGTAACTTCGGCGGTATCACTACCCAGTACCAGGTAGAGGTAGACCCGCAGAAACTGGAACAGTATAACATCTCTTTGGACGAGGTGATCGAAGCCATTGAGAACAATAACTCCAATATGGGAGGAAGCATCATGAACCGGGGCGACCTGGGATACGTAGTACGCGGTATAGGCCAGATCGCTTCCCTGGAAGATCTGGGTAAAATCGTGATCACCTCCGAAAAAGGAGTCCCCATCTTCCTGAACGATATAGGAAAACTCAAATATGGCAACCTGGAGCGGAAAGGCGTATTCGGTTATTCAGACCGCACCCGGGAGTACTCGGAAAGCATCCAGGGAATTGTGCTCCTGCTTAAACACGAAAACCCCTCCAAAGTACTCAACGGCATCCATAAAACCGTAGAAGAACTCAACAACGAGATCCTGCCCGAAGGTGTCCACATTCACGCCTTCCTGGATCGTACCGAACTGGTAGACACCACCCTGCACACCGTATCCCGCACCCTGCTGGAAGGGATGGCCCTGGTAATTGTTGTTCTCATTATCTTTATCGGTAACTGGCGCGGTGCCGTACTGGTAGCCCTCACCATTCCGGTATCTATGCTGATCGCCTTTATCCTGATGCACTTCACCGATATACCTGCCAACCTCCTTTCCTTGGGAGCCATCGACTTCGGTATTATTGTAGACGGCGCCATTGTGATGATGGAGACCATCCTGAAAAAACGGGAAGACCATCCGGACGAAACTTTTCAGGAGAGCAGCATTGTAAAAAGAGTAGCCGAAGTAGGCAGGCCGATCCTTTTCGGCACCATTATCATTATTACCGCCTACCTGCCGCTTTTCGCATTCGAACGCGTAGAACGGAAACTCTTTACACCGATGGCCTTTACCCTGAGTTACGCCATGCTGGGAGCCCTTTTGATCGCCCTGTTACTGATACCGGGACTGGGATATGCCCTGTACCGCAAACCACGGAAAATATACCACAACCGCTGGCTGGAAAAACTAACTGCAGGCTACGGGAACCTGATAACCCGCATTATGCAACAGCCTAAAAAGATGATCATGCCGGTACTCTTTATCTTCCTGGGAGCCGCAGGACTCACCTGGCTGGTAGGAAAAGACTTTCTTCCCGAACTTGACGAAGGTTCTATCTGGCTACAGGTAACCCTGCCACCGGGTATCTCCATCGAAAAATCCAGGGAGATGTCGGATACGCTCCGTATGCGCACCATGAAATACCCGGAAGTAACCTACGTAGCCGTACAGGCCGGACGGAACGACGACGGTACCGACCCCTTTACCCCCTCACACTACGAAGTATCGGTAGGTATCCGGCCCTATAGCGAGTGGCCACGTGGCAAACGGAAACAGGACCTGATTGAAGAGTTGGCGGCCGAATACGCCTCTATGCCCGGATATTCAGTAGGTTTCAGCCAGCCCATGATCGACGGGGTAATGGATAAAATATCCGGTGCCCACAGTGAGTTGGTAGTTAAAGTATACGGAGAAGACTTCCGGGAGACACGCCGTATCGCCGAAGAGATACTAAGCGTACTCGAAACGGTTCCCGGAGCCGTAGACCTGGGTATTGATCAGGAACCACCCCTGCCCCAGCTTCAGATCCACATGGACCGCGACGCCATTGCCCGCTACGGGCTCAATGTATCCGATGTGAGCGACCTAATCGAGATCGCCATCGGAGGAAAAGCCATCTCCCAAATCTACCAGGGAAGCCGGGTATACGATATCACCCGTAAATACAAAGAAGATGCCAGGGATACCCCCGAGAAGATAGCCGCCCTGATGCTCACCTCCGAGACCGGAGCCAGGATCCCCCTTTCACAGGTTGCTGACATTCGCCTGAGTACCGGAGAGAGTACCATTACCCGCGAAATGAACAAACGGCACCTTACCGTCAAACTCAACCTGCGGGGTCGTGACCTTGCCTCTTTCCTCAAAGAAGCACAGGCCACTATCGAAAGAGAAGTAACATACGACCACTCCCTTTACCAGGTTAAATGGGGCGGACAATTCGAGAACCAGAACCGTGCCTACTCCCGGCTGGCCGTGATCATCCCCCTGGCACTCGGTATTATGCTGATCCTGCTCTACGGCGCTTTCGGTAAATTCCGCCAGGCCGCCCTGGTATTAACCATTGTACCGCTGGCCATCTTCGGAGGTATGTTAGCCTTGAATGTACGCGGCATGACATTAAATGTATCTTCCGCCGTAGGGTTCATTGCCCTCTTCGGGCTGGCTATCCAGAACGGAGTGATCATGATCTCTCACATTAACTCCCTGCGCGCAGGTGGAAAAACACTCTACGAATCCGTATCCCACGGAGCTAAACACCGTTTCCGCCCGGTACTGATGACAGCCACCACCAGTATCCTGGGACTTCTGCCCGCTTCACTGGCTACCGGGATCGGTTCCGACGTACAACGTCCGCTGGCAACCGTGATCGTGTACGGACTGATGTTCTCCACCATTATTACACTCTTTATCCTCCCCGCATTCTACTATATAGTAGAAGCTTACATGGAAAAAAAGAACCTTGTAAACGAATAAACAATGAAAAAGATAGTATTATTTATACCTGTCTGGCCGCTATCACCACAGCCCGGGCACAGATGGCTCCCACCGACACAATGACCATTAGTTATAAAACCTATATGGAGATCGTCGGCAAGGAGAACCTCACCTGGATGGCCGAAAAATACAACGTGCAGATCGCCGATGCCGAAGCACGCAGCGAAAAGGTATTTGTCGATCCGGAACTCGCCTTCGAAGGAACCGAAGAGGATCTATCCGTAGAACTGGGTTTTACTCTGGAGATGGGCAAACGACGTGCCCGGGTACGGGTAGCCCGCAGCGAAGCCGAGCTGGAACGCCTTGCCTTCGACTATTTTTGCCTGGAACTACGCGCCGAAGCAACCGACGCCTTTCTGGAAGCCCTATTGCAAAGACAACTGCTGGAAGTAAAAAGAAACTCTTACCAGCAGATGTACCGCCTGAGCCAGTCGGACAGCATCCGCCTCAGCCTGGGAGAGATTGATGAGAACGAAGCCCGGCAATCCCGCCCGGAAGCCGTTACCCTGCTGAACGAAGTATATGGTCAGGAAGCAGAATACTATTCCGCCCTGGCTACCCTCCGGGAATTTATGGGAAAAGAAATCAACCAGGCTGTTGTTCCCGCACTCAATAGCGAATTACCCCGGATAGAGTACCGGCTCTCCGATCTTATCGAAACTGCCCTGCTCAACCGGGCCGACCTGACCGCCGCGATCAAAGGTGTAGAAGTGGCAGGTAACCGGTTGAAGCTGGCACGGGCAGAGCGCAGGATAGATATGGGCCTTTTTGTAGGATATGAAAAGGAGTGGAAAGGAGTACTACCCAAAGACAACCACATCCTTAAAGGAGGAGTCGCCATTCCACTGAAATTCTCCAACCACAACAAAGGTACCCTGCAAGCCGCCCGCTACGGCATTCAACAAAGTGAAGTACAACTCCGGGAAGCCGAACTACAGATCCGCACCGAAGTGACCCAGGCCTATTACCAGTACGAAGCTACCCGCCGCCAGCTGGAACAATACCGGGCCGGTATGCTGGAAGATTCGGATAAACTGATAGCCGGTGTGGTTTATATGTATCAGCGTGGAGAGACCAGCATCCTGGATGTGCTGATCGCCCAGCGTACCTATAACGAAATACAGGAAGAGTATTTGCAGACCCTGAAAGAGTACGCCTCTTCACTGGTAGAATTACAGAGGGTTTCCGGCGTATGGGAACTCAGTTTCTAAAATGCAACGACATCACTTTTTGAATAAATGGATTATAAGGTTAAACCATCAGTTTCCGGGAAACTGACGGTTTTTTAGTGAGACACCCTAAAGCTGACTGTATTACCACCAATTTAACTACATTAATCGTTGGTTTATAACTACTGTTGCCGCCAATTTCTGATGGCTGTTACACCACTCCCTTGTTGTCGCCGGCTTCACAGCCGGTGATTCTTTACCTGGCGGCTTCATAGCCGCTCCTGTACCGTGCAGGGGCTATAAAACCACTCCATAGACTAATAACAATTCTGCACAGAATCTAAAACAACAATCCCCCTTCTCTATACGGCTCTAATACAGAACAATCTGCCGGAGACTTCTTCAGGAAATCACTATTCACCCGGTAAGCATCCATCAATTCCACCTCTAAGGGCTTCATCTATGCTTTTACTTCGTTGTCCGAAAGAGCAGGATCCAGCCACCGCTCCTCATCCTCTGTTTTCAGGATCAGTGGCATCCGGTTGGGATTCTTCCCACCATTATGTATATACCCCGTCAGTTCATTAGCAGGAGTCGTGATCAACGCAAAGGTTTTAATATCCTCCCCTGTTTCCGGATGTTGCCAGATGTCATAGACACCTCCCATAGAGAAGACAGGCAGGTCTTTGACAAAAATATAATAAGGGACCTTGTTCTTTCCCTCGTGCCGCCACTCAAAATAGCCGGTAGAAGGGATCAGGCAACGATGCCTGCGGGCAGCGTGGCGAAAAGAGGGTAATGTAAAAGAGTCTCCGCCCGGGCGTTGTAGGTTCCTTTGCGGATGTTATGGGCCCGTTCTATTGCCTCCTGCCGCTCCACTTCACTATTATCTTTCGGCCTTACCCAGAAAGGGATCAACCCCCACTGCGCCATCTCGATCTCGTCACTACCGGTCACAATAGGATAAAGCGGATTCTGAAAAGCGTTGATACGATACTGCTCTTCCAGCAGAATATCCTCTGCCAGTTCGATCACATCGGTCTTGCGGCCGTAGCGGGTAGCCAGCTCCCCGTTCTTTTTGGAAAGAGAATTATAAAAGCACATTTTCGGAGTTTGTTTGTTATATACTATACCTATAACAAATGTACAAAGATAAAGTTAAGATTTGCCTGCCGGAAAAGTATTTTACGGAAAAGCAATCGTATATTTACAAACTCAATAACGGATGAAGAGTATGAAAAGAGCTGTTATCATGGGAGCCACCTCCGGCATCGGCAAAGAGGTAGCCCGGATATTACTGAAAAAAGGCTGGATGCTGGGAGTAGCCGGAAGACGGAGTGAGGAACTAAAAGCCCTGAAAGAGCTGGCACCAGATCAGGTAGAGACAGAAGTGATCGATGTAACCGATGAAAACGCACCGGAGATGTTAAACCACCTGATCGAAAAGATAGGAGGCATCGATATCTATTTCCACAGTTCGGGGATTGGGAAACAGAACCCGGAGCTGGAAGAGAAGATCGAGATCGATACCCTGCGTATCAACGGTGAAGGATTTACCCGGATGGTAACGGGAGCCTACCGTTATTTCCGCACCAAAGGAGGAGGCCATATTGCCGTGATCAGTTCCATTGCCGGAACCAAAGGTCTCGGAGCAGCTCCTGCTTATTCAGCCACCAAACGTTTCCAGAACACCTACACACAGGCACTCTCTCAACTTTCCCACATGGAAAAAGCCCATATTACCTTTACCGATATCCGTCCGGGATTTGTAAAGACCGACCTGCTAAAAGAGGGCAATTATCCCATGCTAATGCAGCCGGATAAAGTAGCGCAAAGTATTGTAAAGGCACTCTCCCACAAAAAACGGGTAAAAATCATTGATAACCGGTACGCAGTTCTTGTCTTTTTCTGGAGAATGATCCCTGGTTTTATCTGGGAAAGATTGCCTATACAGGCGAAAAAGAAAAAATAGGGAGATCCCTTTAAACAGCTGTTCTCACCTACTTTATTGAGAAAAGTACCCGTACTGTTTTCGATCCATAAGCAACGAATAGAGAAAACAGCGTGAATAAAAACTAAAAACTCCCTTAATAATTTACTCTCCGACCCGGGTGTCACAGGTTGTGAGACCCGGATGTAAGCACCCGTGAGACCCGGGTCTCAGCACCCGTTACATCCGGGTCTTATCTACTTTTATTCACTACATGTTTATAATCTCTTCAGGAAAAGTTTATTTTTCTCCTATAAGTTCCTCTGCTTTTGGCACAAATAAAACCGGATGATCCCTTAAAACAACTGTTCCGTCCGGGGCTATCAACAGGCAACGGGGCACAGCATCTATCGCATACAATTGGGAAAAGGGAATTCCCTCTCCCTCTTCTTTATCAATGAGCTGTATCCGGGTTTAAAGCAATAAACCTCTTTTTAGCCTCCTCATTGGTTCCGCTTATGTCCCTTGCCTTTTCTGACTTTTGTATGGCCCGGGTTCTGTATTATTGAGCCGCCAGGGTATCTCCCGATGCTCTGGCCTGATGCTCCGCCTTTAATAACTTCTCTTTTTCATACAACAGATCTTTCTCCTGTTGCTCCGCTTCATAGATCGGTTTCATATCTTCCCGTTCATACAACCCTCCGGCAGTATGTAAATTAGTGCCGGTAAGCCGGAACATTTCTACAAAAGTTATTTCAAAATGTGTATTTCCTTACGATCATTCCACCGGATTCCAGTTCATAGGAAGAAGCATACAGGGTTTCGTTCTTTTCATCCACAACAAAAGAAAGGACCGGAATATCCAGTTCATATCTTTTTATAAAATTACCCTGCCAATCGTAGACATCTATTTTGTCATTAAAATAACAAGGATAACCTTTATAGGTCGCTCCCTCACGAAGCATAAATATATCAAATTCTTTGGGTTTCGCATAAATAAAATCATGGGTTACAGCTACACTAAACCCACGATTGATATCATCCGGTTTTAACTTATAATTCATTTTATCTTCCCCCATTTCATATTCCGGATAGATAGTACAGATAGCAGAACGATCTGTCAGGGTATTATCTGAGATCGTAAAAGTCTCCATATATTCCCCCTCTCCGCAAACATAGAGATATCGATCAAGAAGTTCATTTTTAAATAGCAAAGAATTGTTCATATATACTCCCTGCTTTACCATCAGATTTTTTTGAAAGCCATCATCGGGCCATAACTTTAGGGGGGGTTACCGAAAGGTTATTTAAATTGATAAGCGAGAGGATTTCCTGCGTCTCATAGGTGCCTCCTAACGTTAACAGAACGGAATCATTTAATTGCAGAAAACCTCCCCAGAACATAAAATTCAGAATATCAGAAAAATCTATTTCCTGCCACGTATCTGTATTGCACAGATTATTCTCTGAAGAAGCATCAATGATATATCCCTTAGTAAGCGTTCCCGGTCTATCTAAAACAGTAACTCTTTGGGTTGGTTTATCATAAGAAAAAACAAATCCATTGTAGTCAACTTCAAAAGGGCCACTACCCGTGGTAACAAATTTCTGTTTGAGGATTAAACTATCTCCTTTTACTTCATAGAGATGCATCAGGGTATCTTTTAGTAAGGATGTAGTGTAAAGCAGGGAATCATCCGAAGCTAAAATATACCCCATATAGAGATCAGGGTTCCTGAGTTCTACACCTTCTAACCGGATAACAGGAGCACTATCTCCGATATAAGAGGGGGTAACTTTAGGTTGGCAGGATGAGAATAGAGCCAGGAAGAAAGAAAGAAACAGAAAAAGAAATAAAGTATTCTTATAAGGGTGTTTCATATTATAG
>JAJQBG010000278.1 GCA_021203405.1 Bacteroides sp. | reverse complement strand
GAATATTTATGTGTTATTTATGATAGATGATAGTAAAATTGAATTTTTAATCCTATGTAGAGCTATAAAATTTCCGGTTGTTTCCCTTAAAAACTCCTTTTTTATGGATTGGTTTTTTAATTCCTTTATTCGCTGGAAGATATTTTGCTCATCGGGATTTGTTCTCCCGGTGAACAGATGAACAGGAATTTATCTTTTTAATCATAAAATAGTTTCCCAATGGTTTGAAATCCGGAAACTATTTCTATATTTGCAACGCGGATTTATTCCATAAAGGAATCTTTTAAAAGCTTCGACTGCATATCTCAATCCGAGTAAGGCCTAGGAAATCTATACTTAGAGAGTTGGAGAATCGGTCGGCGCCTGCGTCTCTTTCATGCTTATATGGTATCATATATAGAGTCTGGAGGCGTGGGCGTTACCTGTTCATTCTCTATTTCCTAGGCATTGGGTGAATGGTGTGACGTCTGCGCTTCCTTTTTTATACTCCTGTCTCTGTAAGGAGAAGGACTCAAACAGCTATATATGAAACAAATAACAAAAAATATAGGGAGAATTATAGGCGTCAATCTTCTGCTGTTGGACTGTGCTGGGTTACAGGGAGAAGTGCAACGCCTGTATCCCTTTTTTTGTTCTATGAAAACACCTAATATATGAAACGAAAAACAAAAATTACTATGAAAACCAAAATCACCTGTTGCTACTTTACAAGCACGGAGTGTTAGTTACTTCTTTATACATATTGAGATTGCGGGAGGTTGGCCCCTTGCCAATAAATGGGGATTATATTGCCTGGGGAAACAAGAGAAGGAAACCTGCAAGCGTACTTTTCTTTCCAGCCTCCCGTTTATCTATCTTCTGCCTGATTACAGTGAAATTTTTCATGCAAAATAGTAGTTTTTGATAAAACAAGAAAGCGTAGCCTGCGAAGGTGAACTATTCATGAGAATAATTTTTTTGTTCATATTAGCTTTGGTTGCTGTGTTGGCAGCCGTATTACATTAATGAACAGGTAAGCGTTACCTGTATAAGAAGAAAGATGTTCGGGAGAATGTCTTTCTTTTTGTATCCTCTCAGGAAAAAAGTGGGATATTTTTCTAAAACTCCTGTAAAAACCGGGAAAGACTCTCTTCCCGTTTCAGTTCCAGCTTCCTGCGCAGCCGCAGGCGGGCCGACTCCAATCCTCTTTCCGAGAGATTAAAAAGGGGAGCTACCTCTTTGGTGATCAGATCCATCCGGATATAAGCGGCGAGTTTCAGATCATTCATGGTAAGAGAGGGGTATCTCTCTTTGAGCCGGGCGAAGAAGTTGTTGTGCACAATATTAAAATTATTCTCCAGTTTTTGCCAGTTATCCTCGTCGGCTATATGGGTGTGTACCTTTTCGAGCAGGCGGTTGGGTTTTTGCCGGGCCTCGGGAGTCTGCTCTTTACGGAGCAGCATGGCGATCTTTTGAAGATCGTTCCGGATGGAGGTAAAGATCTCCTGTTTCTGCATTACATTGAAAAGAGAGTTGGAGAGCTCCTGGCTTTTCAGCAGCAAGTCCTGGTGTAGTTTCTCTTTCTCGAGTTCTACAATTTTCTTCTCTTTTTCCAGGGCCTCTTCTTTGAGGGTGAATTCCCGCCTGAGATTCTCTTCTTTGAGGGCTTCCAGGTTCCGGAGGTGTTGCCGGTTCAGGTAGTGGGTTTGTATGCGGTAGATGCTATAGATAAACCACCCGATAAGGAGCAGGTAAATAAGCCAGGCGATCCGGCTACGGTACCAGGGAGGGAGTATGCGGAGTTGTATTTCATCTTTTTCCCAGGTGTTGGTATAGGAGCTATGGGCAGAGGCTGTAAAGGTATAGGTGCCTTCGCGAAGCCCGGTGTATTCTTTGATGCCGTTCGTACCTAAGGGTATGGGGTGCTCATCCAGTCCTTGTAATTGCACATAATAGGTAGTCCCTGTATGGGTGGCTATATGGGGGTTGGCGCGGAACCGGTAAGAGGCACCTGCCTGATAGGGATGGGTAATGGTTTTCAGGCTATCGGTGGTGTGGGTAGGGTTGAAATACCAGGTGGATGCCTCGTTATTGCCGGAAGAGAGGGTCAGGCTTCTTACCCCGAACCTGTAACCGGTAAGGGGAAGGGAGGCGGGATCTTTCGGTTGATGGAGGCTGAACCCGTCCAGGGTAGCGATAATAGCTGTAGTGGAATCTACCACATGGATGTGTTCGTAGGTACTCATCAGGTTGTTTGCCAGGGGAGCGGTACTGATGCTATCTGTGTGGTAAACACTGTTTTCCGGATAGTTAATACATAATTTATTGTTGTAGATATACCAGATGCGGTTGTATGGATCCTGTTTTACGATCCTCAGGTAATAGTTGGTTTGCAGGCGTTCGTTCCAGGAGATAGCGGGTATAAAGCTCTGGGAGGTTTCCTCGTAGTGACAGATCCCTGAGGGAGTAGTAAAGAATACTTTTCCGTCGCTTTTAAAGAGATAGGTTTCGTGCTGGCCGGGATTGTCGAAAAAGGTGACTTGTGTGATGGCGGTGCTGTTTTCATTGAGTTGGACGGCGCAGAACCCCAGTCCGTGTACTATCCACCAGAGACCGGTCGTTTCGTCGTACTCCATCTTGCGGCAGGAGAGTTCGAAACCTTGTACAGTGTGGCTGAATTGCCAGTCGGGTTCTCCGGATGTTCCTTTGTTAATGAGTACGGCCAGTCCGTTATAAGTACCTGCCAGTATCTTTTCGGGATGGTCCGGGAGGGGATGGAAATTCCAGAATCCGCTCTGGCTGCTGATCAGTTTGGCCTTTCCGCCTGATATCGTATAGGCCCCGTTGTTATGACCGCAGAAAAGGGTGTTGCCGATGGGGATGAGCGACCATATCTGTCCGGCTCCGTTCTCTACCGGAAGCAGATGCAGGTGGCGTATAGTGTCTATGGGCCAGCGGGTATGGTAGAGTCCCTGGTTGGTGCCCAGGTAGATCGTTCCCTGATGGATCACAGAGGTATAACCGACACCGTAATTCTGACTTGTTGTATAGAGATTGGAGAGGGGGGTATCGGGTTTGAGGTAACTGATACCGTTATCGAGCCCGAGCCAGATGGTGTGCCCGGGAGTAACATGGAGGGAGAGTACGGAGTTGTTCTGAAGCCCGGAGTGAGTATCGTATTGGGTCACGGAACCGGTAGAGAGATCGAGGGTAAGGAGCCCGTTCTTAATGGTGCCCAGGTAAAGCTTATTTTCCCGGATCTCTCCGCAGTATAACTGGCTGTCCCGGATCAGTTTTTCGTCGGATACGGGAACTGGTGTGGTGGTGGAATGGGTGTAGTGGTAGATGCCGTTGTATTCGGTGACCAGCAGAATTCCCTCGTCGGAAAAGGGAAGGATCGCACTGATGTGGTAACCGGTAATCTTTTCGGTACTTGCCAGGGGAATAAAGAGGGTACCTGTTTGCAGGAAGACTCCGGCTCCTTCTTTGTAAACATAGAGGTTGCCGTGTATATTGGCGGATGCCATCATTCGTTCGGAGCTTTCGATCACTGTGAACTCTTCTCCGGAGAGTTTAAAGATGTAGTTGTAGGAGACAAAGTAGATAAGATGATCGATAGAGTAGATATTCCATATATCGTTGAAATTGCGGTATTCTGCCGGGAGTCTCTCTTCGAGAGAGTGGTATTGAAGAGCGCCCTGTTGGTCCGGACTGTAGTATCCGAACCGGTTGAATCCGCCTACATAAATTCTTCCCTGGTTATCGGGCAGGACCGAACGGAACATCCTGTCCTGGTAGAGGTGCCAGCTATTGCCGTCGTATTGCAGCAGACCGTCGTTATTGGCTGCATAGATCCAGCCGTTGGCATCCTGTACGATGGACCAGTTCTGGGTACCTCCTCCGTATTCGGTACGGGAAATATTGTGGATATAGGGGAACCAGCTCTCTATGGAATAAAGAGGGAAGGTTAGGGGTAGGAATAGAAAAAAGAGAGAGTTTTTCATAGGTTATTCTCCGATGGCTTGTACTGAGTTAGTACAAATATAAGTAAAAGAGGGATAAACTGCTAATTTTTAACAGAGTATGTCGTGGGGAGAGTTTAAACTATATGATCTGTGCCGGAGTTACGGAGGGATTTCACTGTTTTTCCGGGGTGTTCCATCCTACCTCCTGTAAAGGTAGCCGGCAGGGAGTTTAACCCTCCCTGCCGGCTACCAACCTACTGCTCTTAACAACTATTTAACGGACCGGGGCATGGGTGTAAGTTCCGTTCTTCATCTTTTCTTTCCATTTAACACTGATATCCGGATTGACTTGTAAACGGGCATCGATCTGGCTGAATACCACGGTATCGCCCTGCCACATGGGTTCGGAGGGCCAGTCGGCATTGATGTAGGAGAGGGCTTTTACCACGTCGGGATTGTTCTCAATGGTTTCAAAAAGTCCTTTGAACCAGCTGTTTCAGGCACGGGTAGCCTGCTGGGGATTGGATAGGCGAAGTTCGGAAGCTACGACTCCTTTTTCGTGGAACATGGGGGTGGCTTCGGCAATAAATAGTGGCTTACGGTGTTTACGGGCCAGATCGATCATTGTCTGGCAGGCTCCTCCCGAAAAGTGGCTGTAGGCAAACCAGTCTACATATTCATCGCCCGGATAGTAACTGTAGAGTTCTTCTACCTTGGGGGTCCCTCCGGCAGATTGCCAGACGTAGGCTACATTGGATACCTGCAGGGAGTCGAACATTCGGTGGATGCGCCGGAAGGCTTCTACATAGGCTACCGGGTCGTAGTGGTTCCAGGCGTGTCCGTCGAACTCATACCCGATGCGCAGGAATACCCGGCGGGGGCGATGGAGTCTGTCCAGCGGGCGAGCCTAAGGATATAGTCGTCGTGTTCTCCCCGGGCTACTCTTTTTTCGTGATTGACCAGTTCCAGCCCTATGGCTACATCGCAGTGGCTTAACAGGGGAGAGGCGAGTTGCCGGTCGGCAAAACAGTTGCCGGCTCCCCAGTTGGCGTTGGAGGTAAGGCCGTCCAATCCCTGGTAGGTGTAGCCGTAGGAGTGGTCTCCGGGCCGGATATTAGTATAGAGGGTTATACCGGCAGGGGTACCGAAATAGTCTATGTATCCGGTTTTTCCGGGTACGCCTCCGATGGCTTCCATATCCTGCCCGATAAATACCAGGCATCTTCCGTCTTCGGGTTCGTACTTTGCTTTTGTTTCGGGTTTGCCGGTGCCTGTACAGGAGAGGAGCAGTAGCAGTAAACCGATATAGATTAATTTTTTCATACCTATTTGTTATAGGGGTTTATATTCAAAATGATCGAACCAGGCCCATTTACCTTTTCCGGAGAGATCCTGGCAACACATACCGGTAAAGGTTCCGGTAAAGGCTGCGTTATACTGAACTTTATTTTGTACATAGTCGTCGGAGAGGATGGAGGCATCCAGCGTGCCGCCGATCTGCTGCCACTTCTCTCCGTCGGTGGAGTAACTGAAGTTCAGTATCTCCCGCCGGATGGTGGCCCGTAGCCATACTTCGGGTTTCTCCAGTGGAATATACTCCGGTAGGGGTTCGCTCCAGTTGTTATCGTCGTTTGTCACTATATTGAGTACATAGCTATTCAGGGTATCTTCCCACGACAGGTAGAGGTAATGGAAGTGATAGGTGTTGTAATAGCAGGTAAGCCCGGCCATCTGCTGGAAGGTATCGGGTTCGAATAACAGTCTGGTGATGGCCTCTGTTTCGAAATGTTGCAGACGCCTGGCTATCATACTTTGAGTGTGGGTAGAGCAAAGCGATTCCTGCCCTTTGATACCCAGGGATCCTTTCCGCTTTTTCAGGGATACCCAGCTTTCATCCATCGGAACCCGCAGGGATTGGAAATGAATATTCAGGGTATCTTCTTCAAAATCATCTTTGAGAGGAATCTCCGGCTGTGGAAAGAGGGGCAGGTCAGGAGCCTCTACTTCGATACAGGGTTCGTTACCGCCGTGTTTAAGGTAGAACCAATCGTCCTGGCGCCACTCTATTTCCTGAATGGCCGTCTCTCTTCCTAATGTACAGCGTCCGCGTTTGGTAAGTGGGCGGCCTGTGAGATGGGTGAGATACCACTTGCCGTCCGCAGTCTCCACCAGGGAGCCATGTCCGGCTTTTTGAAGCGCGAGTTCCGGATTGTGGGCGGAGGTAAGTACCGGGTTGGTGGGGTGTACCTCGTAGGGACCTGTTATGTGGCGGCTGCGGGCTACGGTTACGGCGTGATCATATTCGGTTCCTCCTTCGGCGGTGATCAGGTAATACCAGCCGTTGCGTTTGCTTATAACGGGGCCTTCGGTTATTCCCAGCGAGGTCCCGGAAAAGATGTAATGTACTTCTCCGATCAGTTTACGTTGGGTATAGGAGTATTCCTGTAGGATAATTCCTCCGAAGAATTTTCCTTTCCGGTGATCTACCAGCAGGTTGGGAACCCAGGCCCTGCCATCGTCGTCGTGAAAGAGGGAGGGGTCGAAGCCGCTGCTGTTGAGATAGATGGGTTCCGACCACGCTCCGTCTATCTGTGTAGCGGTAACCAGGTAGTTGTGGGTATCTTTCCACCGGCCGTCAAATCGTTTGACATCGGTGTACACTAAGTAAAAGGTTCCTTCTTTCCAGGTAAGGCTGGGTGCCCATACGCCGCAGGAGTCGGGGTTCCCCTTCATATTGAGTTGGGAGAGACGGTTAAGCGGACGGGCGATGAGCTGCCAGTGTACCAGGTCGCGTGAGTGATGGATCTGTACTCCGGGGAACCACTCGAAGGTGGAGGTGGCAATGTAGTAATCGTCGCCTACCCGGCAAATGGAGGGATCGGGATTAAATCCGGTCAGGATGGGGTTTGTAATCTTTGTTATATCAATTTTTTATTAGTTCTTTTTCAAGTTTTTCAAGCGTTCTGCCTTTGGTCTCCGGGTACCAGGTAACTACGGAGATAAGGCAGGCTACCATAACCAGGGTGTAAATAAGAAAGGTGGTACCCATACCTAATTTTTCTGCTTCTACGGGGAAAAGAGTGGTTACGATAAAACTCATGATCCCGTTAAAGACTCCTGCCAGAGAGATAGCCAACCCTTTTACTTCGTAAGGGAAGACTTCTGACAGGAGGGCCCAGGTGATAGGCCCCAGGGAGATGGAGAAACCGATCACGGTACCCAGCAATCCTGCCAATATCAGCAGGGGAGAGGCTGAGAGGTAGAAGGCTACTGATACGGTAAGCAGGGAGAGCATCATCAGGCAGGAGCCGATAATGAGCAGGGGTCTGCGTCCCAGCCTGTCAATCAGTGCCATCGATACGAGTGTCATTACTACCATGCAGATACCGATCAGGTTGGCTTGCAGGAAAGAGTTTTCACTACTGAATCCGGCTGCTTCAAATACTTTGGGGGCATAAAAGAGTACGGCATTGATCCCGCAGGCCATCTGGTAAAAGGCGATACTGAACCCGATAAAGAGGATGAGGCGCATCCGTTTGCTAAATAGTTTCTGCCACTGGGTACGATAGGATAATTCTCCTTTTCCGGTGGATTGCACATGGGAACGGTTGCTGAGCCAGACGGGGCTTTCGGGTACAAAGAGGAGTCCCACCAGGTAAATGACCGGAAAGAGGAAGCCGATGCCGAGCATCCAGCGCCACTTTTGTTCCGGGTCTTCGAACAGCCCGTTGATAAGGCTGTTGGAAGCATAGGCTACCAGATAGCCCAGACCGATATTGAGTTGGTTAAAGGAGACCAGGATCCCTCGTTTGGCAGAGGGGGCTATCTCGGCAATATACATGGGAACTACCAGCAGGGAGATACCGATACCCAGGCCGCCGATAAAGCGGCTTATCAGGAAAAAGGTATAGGTTTGGCTCAGGGCACTTCCCAGCGTGCAGAAACTAAAGAGGATAGCAGCGAGCATTAACGATTTACGGCGGCCGATGCGGTTGCTGATGTTCCCGGCGAAGAAGTTGCCGATAAAGGTAGCCAGTATGGTCATACTGACGGAGAGTCCCTGGGCAAAGGAGCCTTCACGTAGTCCGAAATAGTCGCCGAAGTAGAGGCTGGCACCGGATACGTTGGCAGAGATACCTAACAAAAGTCCGCCGATGGAGATAATAAAGCAGACTATAGAGTAGTAGACGGTTGATCTTTCCTGGTGTACCATAGGGTCGTGTTTCAGGGGAGTGTATTCCACTCCAGGTTGGAAGCCTCTATGTAACGGGGCGAAGCGATCTTTTCCCTCCACTTTTTACTTACATAGTCGCTCTGCTGAATGCGGGAGTCGCATTGCTGAAAAGGTTACATTCTCTATCCACATGGGTTGCGAAAGCCAGTCTATATTGATATAGGAGAAGGCTTTGATCACATCGCCGTTCTCTTCAATGACTTTGAAGAAGCCGGTAAACCACTCGTCCCATATTCTTTGGGCTGTTTCGGGTTTATTGATGTCGGCATCAAAATAGGTATCTCCTTCCTGGAAGACAGGGGTGGCTTCGGCTATAAAGACGGGCTTGCCTTTCCGGCAGGCATACTCGATCATTACTTTATCGGGCTTGCCAAAGTAGGAGTAGGCGCACCAGTCTACATAGTCATTACCGGGATACCATTTATCCAGTTCGCTGATGGGGGTACCGTCTCCTTTGGATTGCCATACATAGGCAATGTTGTCAATACCGGCTGCATCAAAACGATCTTTGATATATTTATAGGCGGGAATGTAGGTGGCGGGTATGTAATGGTTCCAGTCAAATCCGTCGAATTCGTAACCAATGCGCAGGAAGACGGGGTGGGGAGCCATGTTCCTGATCCACTCTCCGATCTTATCGAGGGCTGCATCCTGTTTTCCGCTGCTGATGGCCTCTTCCTGTCCTACCATTGCCAGTCCGATGGCGATCATTGAGTTATCAAAACGATTGGAAAGAGGGTATTTATTGGCGCAACAATCGCCTGAACCCCAGTTGGATACCTCGTACAGGCCGCTGACGTGATCTCCATCTCCTCCCATTCCGAGGTAAACGGTGATGCCGGCGGGTGTGGCAAAGTGGTCGCAGTAACCCTGGTTATAGTCGGGGAGTCCGCCCACGGCTTCCAGGTCCTGGCTGATAAAAACAAAGCATTGGCCCTCTTCAGGCTCGTATTTTGCCGGTTTCCGGGCTTCGGGAGTTTCCGGTATTTCCGGGTCTTGGTTCCCGCATCCGGTGCAGGAGGGGAACATCGTAAAGAGTATCAGTAATTTGAATATATTTTTCATAAACTTGTTTTTTATAGATGTATAATTAATCCCTGTTAAAAGTACGGGGCTTTATCGCCGGCTTCATAGCCGGTGGGTTTGTATAGGAACTCTATAGCCACTA
>JAJQBG010000337.1 GCA_021203405.1 Bacteroides sp. | reverse complement strand
TACCACTCCATACCACATTCAATAAACATTATAGCTATATGAAAAAACTTCTTTATCCGATATATATGATTGCTTTTACACTCTTTATCGCTTCCTATTCGGATGATGATAAAGGGGTGGTCATCCCCGAGGGAGACGGTTCCATCGTTATAAACGGAGGAATTACCAGCCGGGCAGTCAACACCGAATGGGAAGCAGGCGATGAGATCGGGGTAACAGTCTATAATTCCGATTATACACAGATCCTGGATAACGACTTTAATAAATGTTATCGTACCCAGGAAACCCTGGGAATGTTCACAGCGGTTTCTGATGATAACCTTGCTTATTTTCCCCAGAATGGAAGCCAGATAAGGCTCGCTACTTATTATCCTTACAGATCAGACCTCTCCACCAATATGCTCTATCCGGTCGATGTAGCTGACCAGACTGACCTGCCGGCCATTGACCTGATGACCGGAGTACACCGGGCCGGTTTCTCCAAGACCGATCCCGACGTAGATATCTATTTCTACCACCGGCTCAGTAAACTGGTTTTCAATCTTAGCACGGAAGAGAACGGAGATTATGTATCCCTGGCAGATTGTCAGCTCACCCTTCAGGGAATGTATAATAACCGGACATACGACCTGGTCAATACCACCTTTACAGACAACGGTAGCAACCAGAATGATATTACAGTTCCCCGCAGGACCGGTGAAGTAACCAGCTATAGAGAAGCCATTGTGCTGCCCCGTACTGCCGGTACAGGAGTAGTCTTTGAATTTGTAACTTCCGAAGGAGACACTTACATTGCTTACATGGCCGATACGCTGGAACTTAAGAGCGGATATCAATATACCTTTAACGTAACCCTCTCTGAGAACCCGATCACAATCGGTGCTACTATTGAGCCCTGGATGGATACCGAGCCGATCTATTATGATATAGTGATCGTCCAGCCACCCGCAAACAATAATGTGAATGTCAATGTCGGGGAGGAACTCAATATATACATACAGGACGAGGGAGGTACTGATTTCAGTTTCCTGAAAACGTACACCTATACAGCCAGCGATACCTGGACTACCGATCCTCCCCTTTATTGGGAAGATATTGAGCAGGATCCGGCTATATTAAGGGCTTCCATTATCGCTGCCGAACCGCTTAACAACACTCAGCTACCGGATATTCTTCTGGCAGACCAGATCAGTGTGAACCGATACAATCCGGCCAACTTTATGCTGTCCCATGCCCTTTCCAAAGTAATGGTCCGGTTACAGTCTGACACTTTTTCAGAAAACGACCTGAACAGTGTTACTCTTACACTTCCCGACTACCTGACCGGTGGATATGAAGAGAACGGAGTTTTTGTAGAAGGTACTACCCGACAGGATATTCTGGCAGACCGTACCGATCCTCAGAATAGTGTAGCCATCTTCCAACCCCAGACCATAGCCCCGGCTGATCCGCTCCTGACTGTTACGATTAACGGACGCCCTTACTATGTAAAAGAAGCAAACGGATTTACCTATGCTCCCGGGGTAGCGTACGCCTTTATTGTAACGGTAAATAAAGAGGAGGTAAGTGTAAGTGTGAATGTAATCGATTGGAGTGAACAAACCATTGAACTACAAGCCATAACCATCGGTACGGCCGTATCAGGCGGAACCGGTGTACTGGATGGCGAACAGCTGATCGTATACACAGGAGACGAAACAAGCCGTCAGGAACTCACTACTTTCACCTACCAGGCAGCAACCGATTCATTCATAGCTAATCCGGTAGTTTACTGGGAAGCGCTGGACGACCCGACTACTTTTTACGGCTATATTGAGAGGGCTGCCGCCTATGACAACACCCAACTCCCCGATTGGCTGGTAGCAACTCCCGTAACTGTAGCCGCCAGCAACGGTGTACATTTTGAATTAAGCCATGCTGCAGCACAAATTGCAGTACGCCTCACTTCCACAGACGGAACTTTCTCCGAAGCTGAAAGACAAGGAATGGGAATTACCCTACCGGGATACCTGACGGGAGCAACCATGGATAACGGAATATTCCAACCCGGTACTACTACCGGTAATATAACTGTAGAGACCGGAGTAGGCAGCAATGCGAACAGCGGTCTGGCACTTATTCAGCCGCAAACTATCCAAAAGGGAGACCCCGTACTTCAGGTTACTTTTAACGGACGTCCTTATACAGCTACCTACGATAGTGAGATTACCTATCCGGCCGGTGTAACAACCATTCTGGAGGTAGATATGTCCAAAACAGCAGTCAGTATCAGTGCCAACGTGGTTGATTGGGAAGAGGGAGAAAATATTACCCTGGTCCCTATTGCCTTCACCGTAACCGGTACGCTTTTGGGAACCGAAGACTTCTTTAAGGATAAAACGATCTATATCAATAAACTGGGTACTAATACCGTAGATGATACTTATCCGTATACTTATACCAACGGCACAGACGGATACCAATGGATCGGAGATCCGATCTATTGGGGCGACCAACCCAATTTATCGCTTAACCTGACCGCCACCTACTCCACCACCGGCCAACCCGCCCTGAGCGGAACAACCTTTGCGTGGAATATCGATAGCGACCAAAGCCTGGCAAACAATAGTTATTACGACCATTACGATCTGCTTGTCAGTCGTGCGGATCTTCCTACTCCGCAAATGATCAATTTTAACTTTACCCATGCTACCAGTAAGGTTATTATCAAGCTGGTAGCCGGAACAGGATTTGAAAATAGTGAGCTGGTTGGTTCTACTATCGTGCTGAATAACTTTGCACTCAGCGGGACCATGGACCTGATTACCGGAACCCTGATCAATCCTACCAATACAGATAATATTGTTCCAAAAACAGAAACAGATGGTGTCCAGTACAGTGCCCTTGTCATACCACAAACCCGTACAGCGACCAGTGTAATTGCCACAATCACTTTACCGGGGTATCCTGGCATACCTTTCCAGGCCATTACCAGTGATCCTTTATCATTCGTAGCAGGAAAGGAGACCATTATCACCATCACCGTGAATAAAACGGCTATTGAGCTTTCCGCTCAACTGGCAGAGTGGGGAGAAGGGGATAAAGGAGGTATAATTATTGAATAATCCGCAAAAGCATATACATTATGAAATATTCAATATATATCCTGCTAAGTTTGTTGCTGCTACTCCCTGCCGGATGCAACCACTCCGAGACTCTTCCCCAGGAAGAGTCCGGAGGAGCAGATGGTAGTGAACAACAACTTATCACACTCAGGGGGGACGGCATAGAAGCCGTTACTCTTCCCCGTGCACTGGACAACTTTCCCAATAACCGGAAGATCGGGGTGATCGCTGCTGAATACCAGACGGGTACTATCGACTGGACCAGTTATCCCGATATAGACAATGCCGGTGCAACCGCTACCAGTGAAGTGGGTGATACCTACTTCTTCTCATGGGACAGTCCCAAATACTGGCCATTCGACGGAAGCCAACTGGTATTTATTGCCTATAGCCCCGTTGCAAACGGAAGTTCAGTGACCCTGAGTAGTGACCGGACGGAGCTATCTTTACAACTGGTACAGGAGATGCCCGATGTTATGTGCGCTTCTAATAACTCCAGTCCGGTTCCCCTGTCAAAAACAGATACGATCGTAGATTTAGGAGAATTCCGGCACGCATTAAGCCAGCTCACTGTAGAAGTAGTTCCCGATACAGTCTCGAATCCCGCTATACGGATCACAAGCCTGTTGGTAGAAAGCGGCCACACGAATGCCACCCTTGACCTGTTCGACGGTGACAGTGGCCCTACATTGACAGATAATACACTCTTTACCTATCAGGTAATAAACATCGCTACCGCCTTTAATCCAACTCCCTTTTCAAAAACAGTCCTATTATATCCAGGAACGGAAGCATCTACCCGGGTTTATATAAGACTTATGGATGGCCCCTTTCCTGTAGAGGGTTGGTATCCACTGCCTGACATTCCTAATCTCACGACAGGAGGAACCGGATTAACACTGGAACAGGGAGTGAATACAACACTCACCTTTACAGTCAAATCAACTTCGGTACAGAACCCGAACGAGAACATTGACCTGGAAGGACAACTTACCGATTGGAAAGAGATGGGAGAATATCAGATAATCGTCCAATAATCAAAGCCTATGAATATCAAATTATATATCACAGGAATCCTGACAGCAGGGATACTTATGCACACCTCCTGTTCAGACCAGATAGCGGGTGACAACCTTGCTCCCGGCGATGAAGCTGTTACTCTTTCGGGAATAACAACCCGGGCCAACGGAGACACCTATACCAATCTCCACCTTCGCGCCATAGTGGATAACGATCTCACTAATATTTATATTGGAGAGACTCCTATTACTCCGCAAGGTGGACTGTACGAAACCCAAACGACCCCACTCACCTTTCCGGGTGGTACTCCCTACTATCCGTTAGGAGACAACGAGATCTATCTCTATGCCTATACCGGACAGCTGGAAGGCACTTCCAATATGCGGGTGAGAGCCGGACAATCCTTAGACAATGATTATCTGCTGAGTAATTATGGAACCCGCTCCGGATATCTATCCCCTACTACCGAAGGAGAAGGAACATCGGGTAGTGCCAAAAACCCGGCAGAGATCCTGCAATTCCGGCATGTGATGACGCAGGTGGAAGTAGCCGTGGAGATCGACCCGGACGGCAATCCCGGCGTTGTGACCGAAGAGCCGGAGAACATTGAGATCCAGCTCAGGAACGTAGTAGCGCAGGGAGTGTATAACATCACCAACGTTGCCCCTACAGCCGGTACTGAAACAACGGTAAGTGTAGCAACCGGTACTTCCGGAACTTATACACTCCGCAAAGGAATAAACTACCTGGTTCCCAACAGGAGCGACCTTATTCAGGATGACTTTACCCACCTGGTCATCGACGATTATACCGCTTCACAAAGTGACCTGGCCAATCTGCAAATGGATCATCTGACCGGTAATACACAAGCCTACCTTTTACCCGGATATGCTTATAAAATCACTCTCCTGCTAAGAAGGCTCAATGTACAATCCATCACGATTGAACAGATTGAATGGAATCCCCACGGAGTAAATCCCGGGGAGATTGGAAGTGACCCATATACGCTGGCACTCGACTTGGGAGATTACCTGAATACAGGAGATGATGAGATCATCAAAGCAGTACTCTGGGGAGATGACGGTCTTCAGTATGTGGGTCAACTAAATAATGGAGAACTGGAGTTTGTCAGTCTTCCCAAAGGAGGTGTAAGTTCCGTTTCTCTTTATACCAAATTAGGATTATTACTTACCGGAGCTCCCAATAGCTATACATTCGATCCGGTAGGTTCTATCCTCTATATGCAACTTTCCACCGCCGGAATGCAACTGCAAAACGGAAGTGCTGCCAACTCTGAAAGCAATCCTTACCTGGTTTATACCCCGGTACAGCTGATGAACCTGGATAAAGAGACCGGCCGGTTCTACCGTCAAATGAATGATATTGACCTGGACCAACTTATTTACTCTGAGTCCAATACCCTGGGCCCGATCGATAGCTTTGACGGGATTTTTGACGGGAACGGATACCGGCTCAATAACCTCTATGTAACCGGAACCGGACTGGTCCATACCAACAACGGTACTATCCGGAACCTCCATATTGACTCCGGATGCCTGAATGCCACCGGAGAAAACGTAGCAGGTTCCATTTGCGCTGTTAATAATGGAACTCTGGTAGCTTGTGTAAATGAGGCCCGCATTATTTATGCACCCGCAGTGGCCGGTGGAATCTGTGGAACCAACACAGCCGGCGGACAGATCATCGGATGTGTGAATACCGGTAATATAGAACAAGGAACTATTCTGGGCGGAATATGCGGTAATAACGAAAATCCTTCCGCTAATACTTTTATTTCCTGCGTAAATACCGGAATGCTTAACCGAACAGACATCACCTATATAGGGGGTATTGTAGGGCAAAGTGCAGACGCTCCCGGAACCGACCTGATCCACTATTCATTCTGGCTGGTAGGTACTGCCGCTCCCGCCTTCGGAGCAACCGAATATCCAACCGGAAACAATGCCAACATCGGCACGGTAGAGGTAGCTGCCCTGAGTCCGGAAAAGCTACGTGATACCATGCAGCAAGGTGTTAACCCCGATGCGCAGGAAACCCTGGATCTCCTTAACTTAGGCTTACAACAAACAGGTTGGAACACCGATTACGAATACGTACTCAATCAGGAAACAACCGGAAGCGTATGGCCTATTCCAAGACCCATTACACAATTTTAAAAAAATAACCCAATGAAAAAGATAACCATATATCCGTTAATAGGTTTACTTGCCTTTTCTTTCCTTATCCTGGCCTGCCAGGATGAAGGAATAGGCAACCCGGGCACAGAAACAGGAGAAGGAACTCTTCTCAACTTGTATGCCGGTATAGGGGTCACCTCGCGGGTAACCGAATTACCCAATTCAGACTCCATTAATTATGGTGCTCCCAATGATTTGGAAAACCTGGGACTCTATATCTATTATAAGTCTGATTATGACGAAGACGATCTGAGTCAACCCTACATCCGTAACATGGAGTGCCGGGTAGAAGATGGAAAGGTTGTGCCGATACTGGCAGACGGTGAAAGTGCTAGTAACAAAGATATCTATATCTATGATAATATGACAATTGTTGTCTTCTATCCCTATAATCCGGATGCACCTGATTTCAGCAAACAGATAGACGAAGAACAATATCCCATTACCCGAAACGATTATAGCCGGCAAACCTATATACCTTACCGGGGAGATGCCGAAGCCAACCCTACCAATGCCTATTACATTGAACTGGTACTCTATCCCAAACATACATTTAAAATAGAGATCATTCTGGTAAGTGATGTTCGGGCCGACTTCAATGAAAATAATCCGGATATAAAAGTACTACCCAATATGGATCCGGTTGATAATACCGATCCCACCGGAGGAAAAAGAGAAAAGTGGTACGATCTGATCGCTATCCAACCCAATACCGGAGGGGGATCCAATGTGATACGTTATACAGCCTACCTGTGGCGGGTAGACGACCGGAACAACATGATATACCGAAACGATGTTCTCTTTGAAAACGGTGATTTCACCCTGCTGGCTTCCGAAGATATAAACATACGCGAACAGCGCGTATACCGGTATGGATATAATCTGAGCAACGGAGAGATCTTTATCCCAACCTCCTCTTACCTGATCAATGACGCAAATAGTTTACAGAACTTTCGGGGAGTAGATAATACCGCCTACCAGGTTTGTGACATAGACCTCTCCGTACTGGGAGGCTTTACCCCCCTAAGTCTGTTAGACTCAAGATACGACGGAGGAGGTCATAAGATCACCAATCTCACCATCAACAGTAGCGATACACAGGTAGGACTCTTTAGCAAAGTAATAGGTAATTCTGTCCTGAAAGATGTCAACCTGATCGATCCGGTTATTAACGTGAACAGTACAGATACCTGTTATGTAGGCGCACTCTGCGGACAACTCAACTACCGCCTGACCGATGCTGATCTTCAACTGATATACAACTCTATTACCTTCCCGGAAGAACTTTCCGAGGTAGTAAAGGAAGCCTTATTACAGGACTTACTCTCCAGTTACCTCAATAGCCAGGCACAGATGATGGGTTGTCGGGTAGAGAATCCAACTATTACAGTTAGCTCAAAAACGCCCCGGGTAGGAACCGTCTGCGGAGCGAACGGTGACCTGGATGGGACCAATAGCTTCAAAGGTCTGATATGGGATACCTATAACCTGGGAGGAACGCTTTCTGTGAATGCCGGAAATGAGTCAGCCAACCAGGATGGACGAATAGGAGGATTCTGTGGACTCAATGAATTCTTTATTGGCCGCAGTTATACCACTATCACAGCCGATGATATCACGGCGCAGATTCCTCAACAAGGAAGCGATGAGAACGGAAATCCGATTACCGTATATGTAGATTCTTATCAGGGATTTGCTAACCAGGGAACTCTTTTCACGGCAGGTGAGGGTGCCGGTATCCCTTCCGCTTACGCTGCCGCTCCCGACACCAATAGCGGAGTAAACCAGCTTAGTGACTCATGGCCTCCTTCCGGAGGGTGGATCAAGTATACAGGAATATGGCCTATCAATACCCTGGGATGGACCGATTACTCCTCTAACAGTTACTGGTATTCGGTAGGAAGTCCCGGTACTTCTTATCCGATCCTACAATGGGAAAGAAGATAAACCGCAAAAACGTAAGACAATGAAATATAAATTACATATACTCCAGACGATAACGCCCCTGGCCCTTCTCCTGCTCTTTAGTTGTTCAGAGAAGGAAACAGCAGGAACAGAATCCACTTACGGAGAACTTACACTTTCCTCCTATATAGATGAGAGGAACAG
Source organism: Bacteroides sp. (assembly GCA_021203405.1). Taxonomy (GTDB): domain Bacteria; phylum Bacteroidota; class Bacteroidia; order Bacteroidales; family Bacteroidaceae; genus Bacteroides. The sequence goes on along the minus strand of JAJQBG010000337.1, from coordinate 961 downwards.
TGCCTCCGAACGGGGATATGGCGACACCTTTTTCCGGACAAACGATGAGATCCGGGTAACGATCCAGAGTGATAACCCTACCGGTGGTCAGGGGACTTATCCGTACTTTTATGGAGAGGATGGAATTTTCCGGGGCAATCCGGCCTATCGCTTTTCTCCGGACGATACCCCGGTTACTACCCTTCAGGCCGTATGGCCCGCCGACGCATCCAATGACGGACACTTTATCGATGACCAGAGAGAATTCGACAATCACCGCCGGGGAGACTGGCTGGTAGCTACTGCCAGTACATCGGGTATTATGCCCACTAATATCCCTGTTCCGCTTACCTTTAACCATAACAATGCGCTGTTAGAGTTTGAACTTGTAGGGCAAAACAGCCAGGGGCTTAACATTGAAGAGCTTCTCATTGAACTGGAGGTAGGAGATGAACCCATTGCCTGCTGGGCTTATTGTGGCAATGACAACGGAAGAGCTTCACTGATAGTACCCGCCGGTACCCGCTTCTCTTCCTCTGCCGGCTATTTGATCGGAACCATTTACGCAGGGAGCTCTTCCAGCCGATACACCATTATTATGCCTCAGGTAGATTACGACTTACAGGCAGGAATGAAATACCTGGTAAGCCTTACCCCACGCGGATATAATCTGGAAGTATACATTCGCATAGGAGGATGGAACGACGACCTGGATGCCGGTATCGGAATTCCACTCTATCATCCTACCGAAGAAGATAACGGCGATTACATTGTACGCACCGGGGCACAACTGATAACCATGTCTTATCTGATGCGTCACTATTATGACGGCACTACCATTGCATGGCCTACTCTGACGTACACCATAGAATCTACATTGGAACTGACCGAAGAAGAGGCCGCTCTTTATATTCCGATTCCCCGCTCCCTCTTTACAGGAACGATTCTCTATAACGGAGAATCCGTAACTTCTATTCCCTAC
>JAJQBG010000116.1 GCA_021203405.1 Bacteroides sp. | reverse complement strand
GTATAAAAGATAAATTTATTCTCATTGATGTTTACAGAGTTCAAGCTGTACCCATCAGAGTACAATGGTGTTTTTGTGTAATAAAAAGTAAAACAATAAATTAAAAGGAGTTATAAAGCCGAAGGAGGTGCCCTTAAAGAGAAACAAAACAGAGATTGCCCGGTAAAACAGGGAACCACATACGCAGGCAGGTTACTAAAACCGGCACCATACCCCACAAGTTCCGTATATCCCGGTTTAAGTTCCGCACTCCGGAAATCACCGGCAGCATGGATCCATAGAAATTCCTCCTGGCTATGAGTATGATCCTTATCCTGGAAAGGATGTGAATGAGAAAAGGCGACCCCATCTATATAATGGACATGCACAAAAAACATTATGCTCATCTGATAGCCAGAAAAGAGCATAAATAAACCAGCCGCCACTATCATTTTAACACCTCTATTCACTACATTCTGTTATTAAGCCGCAAAGATACAGCTTATTTTGTTAATAGCATACAGCAGGTAGTATATTTAAAGATGAGCAGACAAATAAGACGTCAATTCTTCCAGGTATCGTTTATCAGTCTCGTCAAAAAAACCAAGCTGTTCACTATCTATATCCAATACACCCCACACCTCCCCCTCACAGATCAGGGGAACCACCATTTCAGAGCGTGAGAGCGAACTGCAGGCAATATGCCCCGGAAACAGATCCACATCGGGTACCAGCAGGGTCCTTCTCTCTTTCCAGGCAACACCGCATACCCCCCCGTCCGTAACCGATCCGGGTACAAGCCACCGGCCCCTGAAAAGGTCCCAGCACCAGCTGTTCCCCCTCTACCAGGTAAAAACCCACCCAGAAAAAATCAAACGCGCTTTTCAGCGCAGCCACCACATTGGCCAGGTTCGCAATCCGGTTCTCTTCACCGCCAACCAATGCATACACCTGAGGCAGCAAAGAGCAATACTTCCCCCCCCTGCTGTCTCCTGAAACAGTAATCTCTTCGGCCATATCTTACTCTTCCCCAAACAAATAGATATAATCCCTGCGGGAAGCTTTTTCCACCCACTCTTCCGGAATAAATTTCCACTGGTTAAGCGGCTGCGGATCCAGCGTACCCTTCTCCTCGATATAGCTCATCATATAGTAACGAAGATCCTTATCAGAAGAGTAAACAATACGCGAAGTCAGCTCCTCCTGCGGTATACCCGCTCCTTTGGTCAGCAGATCGCCCCCGCCGTTACCCCGGTAAGAGTTCAGAGCTACTTTATAGACCCTATCCGGACTGAAAGGCGACCCGTCCGCCATACTGAGGATCGTTATCTTCTCTCCGGCCGGTTTAGTTACATCCACCGTATAAATAATACCGGCCGCCGAATCAAAATTATAACTGGGATACCGGAACGTAGCCCGTTCTCCGTCTCCCTCTTCCCGCCGTTCTTTAAGCAGCAGTATATGATCCCCTTCAGATCTCATCCGGTTGGTCCAGTTCGCATACGACTCCTCCAGGAATCCCCTCACCTCTCTGCCTGACAGGTTCATTACATACAGCATATTCTCATACCGGTAGAGATTAAACATATCACTCACGGTAATATCTCCCTTCTCAATAGTAGCATTGAAAGACAAAGGAGCCGCAAACGAGATATCCGCACCTGAAAGATCCAGCTGGATCGTATGGATAAAATCAATAAAAGCAGAAGGACCAAAATAGGCAGGACGGGTAGTAACCGTTTCCGTAAAGCTGCCTATCTTCCGGGAGAAGAACTCTTTTACCGTAGCATACTCCCTACCGAAACGCTCCATAAAAGCCTCACTCACCCCGTAGTCAGCTACAGGAGTCAGTTTTCCCTCTACACTTTTAGCTGTTACCCTGCCGTCCGTAAGAGTCAGCTTCACCTCAATATCCCCTACCACAACCCCGTTATTAGCCGGGTTAATAACCAGTACCGAATCACCCCTTACATTCACTATCTTTTCACAAAGGCGACGATGATCGTGCCCCGTCATTACAATATCAAACCCCGGCACCCGGGTTGCCACCTCCAGCGAGGCATTATCCCGGTAATGTCCCCCTAATACCACCGGTTCTACCCCGGCATGGAACGATCCCACTACCACATCCGGCTGCTCCTTCTCGCGGATCACCTCCATCCATTTAGCAGCCGCCTTCTCCATATCCTCAAAATAGAGTCCCTGCCACAGGTTTTCAGACAACCACACCGGAATAGCCGGAGTGATCATTCCCAGAATGGCGATCTTCACTCCCTCCCGTTCCAGGATTATATAAGGAAGAGCAAAATTTTCACCGATATCCCTGTAAGAAATATTGGCACCCAGTACAGGAAAATTACAATCACCCATCCAGCGCTTATACACAGAAAGCCCCGTCTCAATATCATGGTTACCCAATACAGCCGCATCATACCTCATATAATTAAGGATCTCCGCACACAAATGAGGAGAAACCGTATCAATAAAATTATAATAATAAGCCGTAGGCTGTCCCTGCAAAATATCCCCGTTATCAATCAGGATCAGGTTATCCCCATACCTTTCACGTTCCTTCTCCACCAACGAGTAAACACGGGCCAGGCTACCGCCCCACTCCCTCTTCTGGATAAAATTATAAGGAAAATAATTACCGTGGATATCACTCGTCTCCACAAACTTAAGAGTTACCTCCCGTGTTTGCGCAACAACGGCTCCTGCCAGAAGCAGCATCCATACCCCTAAAAATAAAATTCGTTTCATGACTCTATATTTTCTTTGTGTTTTCAAAAATGGGACTACAAAGATAAAAGATTCTGCCATCAGAACGATATTTTTGAGTTTTTAAATTGTTTACCTCTCAAAGGTTTGACTATTTTTGCAACCGTTATTACTCAAAAAAGAAGAAAGATGAAATTATTTTGTAACAAGATAGCCGCCGCCCTGCAACTCTCTTCCCGGCAAGTAACCCATACCCTGCAACTACTGGACGAGGGAGCCACCATCCCCTTTATCAGTCGTTACCGCAAAGAGATGACCGAAGGGCTGGACGAGGTACAGGTAGGCGCCATCGAATCCCTCTATACCCAGTTAAAAGAGATAGCCAAACGCAAAGAGACCATCCTCTCCACCATAGAAGCACAGGGAAAACTAACTCCGGAGCTGAAAGCAAGAATAGAAGAAACCTGGGAGAGTACCCCGTTGGAAGACATCTACCTGCCCTATAAACCCAAACAGAAAACCCGGGCAGAGGTGGCCCGCCAGAAAGGGCTCGAACCCCTGGCCGTTACCCTGCTATTACAACGGGAGCAGGATATTGAGCACTATGCAGAACGCTTTACCGGAAAAGAAGTAGCTGATGCCCAGGAAGCCTTGAAAGGAGCCCGCGACATTATTGCCGAACAGGTGAACGAAGACGAAAAAGCCCGTAACGACGTGCGGAACCAGTTCAACCGCCAGGCAATCATCACAGCCAGGGTAGTAAAAGGCAAAGAAGAAGAGGCCGCCAAATACCGCGACTACTTTGACTTCTCAGAACCCCTGAAAAGAGCCTCCTCCCACCGTATCCTGGCCATCCGGCGGGCAGAAGCCGAAGGATTCCTGAAAGTATCCATCTCTCCGGACGACCAGGAGTCTGTCGAAAAACTGGAAAGACGATTCATCCGGAGCAACAACAGTTGCACCCCTCACCTGAGGGAAGCCATCAAAGACTCCTATAAAAGACTCCTCAAACCCTCCATCGAAACAGAGTTTGCCGCCCTCTCCAAAGAGCGGGCCGACCAGGAGGCCATCCGTGTATTCGCAGAAAACCTCCGGCAGTTACTCCTAGCTCCCCCTTTAGGACAAAAAAGAGTCATGGGCATCGACCCCGGATTCCGCACAGGCTGTAAAGTAGTATGCCTGGACAACCAGGGCAACCTGCTCCACAACGAGAACATCTACCCCCATCCGCCCCTCTCCAAAACCTCAGAAGCAGCCGCCAAAGTACGGAAAATGGTAGAAGCCTATACCATTGAAGCCATAGCCATCGGGAACGGTACCGCCGGGCGGGAGACCGAAAACTTTATTACCCACCTCCAGTTCGACCGCAAAGTACAGGTATTTGTAGTCAGCGAGAACGGCGCCTCCGTATACTCTGCCTCCAAAGTAGCCCGCGAAGAGTTCCCCGATTACGATGTAACAGTCCGGGGAGCCGTCTCCATAGGACGCCGCCTGATGGACCCCCTGGCAGAATTAGTCAAGATCGACCCCAAATCCATCGGAGTAGGCCAATACCAGCACGATGTAGACCAGAACAAACTCAAACAATCCCTGGACCAGACAGTAGTCAGTTGCGTAAACTCCGTAGGAGTCAACCTCAATACAGCCAGCAGCTACCTGCTTACCTACGTATCCGGACTGGGTCCCCAGCTGACTCAGAACATCGTCAATTTCCGGGCCGAGAACGGCCCCTTTAAAAACCGGAAAGAGCTGATGAAAGTTCCCCGGATGGGAGCAAAATCCTTCGAACAAGCTGCCGGGTTCCTGCGCATCCCGCAAGGAACCAACCCCCTGGATAACACAGCCGTACACCCGGAAAGCTACCACATTGTAGAAAAAATGGCCAAAGATAACAAATGCAGCGTCGAAGAGCTGATCGCGGACGCGAACCTCAGAAAGAAAATAGACCTGCACCGCTATGTAACCGGCGAAACCGGCATGCCTACCCTCACGGACATTATGGAAGAGCTCGATAAACCGGGACGCGACCCACGCCAAACCATTCAGGTATTTGAATTCGATAAAAACGTCAAAACCCTGGATGACCTCCAAGAGGGCATAATACTTCCCGGCATCATAAACAACATTACCAACTTCGGCTGTTTTGTCGACCTGGGTATCAAAGAGAACGGACTCGTACACCTCTCACAGCTCGCCGACAGGTATATAACCGATCCCACGCAGGTAGTAAAACTACACCAACATGTAAAAGTAAAAGTGATCTCCGTCGATAAAGAAAGAAAACGGATCCAGTTATTCATGAAAGGACTCAACCTGTAACCCCACCGTTAATCCGGCAGGTCACTCTGCCGGATTAATAAAAAGCTCCCCGTCAAAGCTGATATCCAGATTCACCAGGTTACAAACCGGACTCTCCGGAATACACACCATAGCCTGGTAATGATACCCGGAGCAGTCCACCCCCTTAAACTCCATATCAGCCAGGATAGAACGCTGAAGAACATCCCCGGCAATCACTTCCCCGAACATCTGTTTGGTTATATCTTTGGCAAAAAGGCTTTTGTTCCCCTGGTACACACAGATATGAATCACATTGTCATAATAGACATTCTCATAACTTAATCCATCCTCCGACTGCCTGCTCTTTACCACCTTCATGGAAGAGGGATTGATATAAGCATACGCCCGGTAGCGCACTCCGTCATACGTCACCACCGTATCCTTTTGCATCACTTCACTGACCGGGCGGATCACTTCAACCCGTTGCTTGACAAACGCCAGGGTATCCTCCGCATTCTCCGATTTATAAAGTTTGATCACATAGTCCGGCAACGAATAAAACCACAACACATTCTCCGTATGACGATCAATCTTATACCGCACCGTCCGGTTACCCCCATACAGGTACAAACTATCTCTGATCACCTGAAAATAGACCGGAATATTCTGTGAATTATTGTAGTAAATAGTATCTCCCGCAATCCTCAGTACCGGAGCGTCCGTAAACTCATCCAGCCACACCCCCTGAAGAAGCTCTTTGGCGGCCGTACTCTCCTGTGGAGATTGAGATTCACCGGCCGGTTTACCTGTACAGGAACAGATCAACAACACCAGTGCTATAAACGATAAGGCTTTCCTCATTTATTCTTGTTTTATGCAAATTTACACATAATATTTTGAGTGGTAAAGAGGATTAAAATAAAAATGTCCGCTTTCCCTCAGGCAGAAAGCGGACATTTTACAACCACCGGAACTCACTTACCAATACAATGGTAAATAAACCCGTGCTCCTCTATATCCTCTTTCTCATAAATATTCCGTCCATCCAGTACCAGCGGGTTTCTCATGGTTCTCTTTACCACCGCCCACGAAGGCAACCTGAACTCCTTCCACTCCGTCACCAGCAACAAAGCATCCGCGTCCAGTACCGCGTCGTACATATCCCGTGCATAATAGAGACGCTCACCCACTCTCCGTTTACACTCCTCCATAGCCGCAGGATCATACGCCCGCACCACAGCACCCTCTTCCAGTAACTTTTCGATCAGTACCAGGGCCGGAGCCTCCCGCATATCATCCGTTTCAGGTTTAAAAGCCAGCCCCCAGAGCGCAATCGTTTTTCCTTTTACATCCCCGTTACACTCTTTCAGAAGCTTCCGGTACAAAATCGTTTTCTGCACCTCGTTCACCTCTTCCACCGCACGCAATACACGCATCGTATACCCCTGCTGTTCAGCCGTTTTTATCAACGCCTTTACATCCTTGGGAAAACAGGATCCCCCGTAACCACAACCCGGATAGAGAAACTTACGGCCGATCCGGCTATCCGACCCGATCCTGCTCCGTACCATATTCACATCCGCTCCCACCAGCTCGCACAAATTAGCAATATCGTTCATAAGCTGATACGGGTAGCCAACATAGAATTAGCCGCATATTTAGTCATCTCCGCCGAAGGCACATCCATAAAGATCACCCGGAAATTATTCAGCATAAAAGGCTTGTAAAGCTTCGACATAAGCTCCTTAGCCCGCTCAGACTCCACGCCCACCACCACACGGTCGGGACTCATAAAATCATCCACAGCATTTCCCTCCTTCAGGAACTCTGGATTAGAAGCAATATCAAACTCCAGGGCCGATCCCCTTTTATCCAGCTCCTCCTGAATAGCCGCTTTTACCTTTTGAGCCGTCCCCACAGGAACCGTACTCTTGGTAACCACCAGCAGGTACCGGTCCGTATTCCGTCCGATGGTACGGGCCACATCCAGTACATACCGCAGGTCCGCACTCCCATCCTCATCCGGAGGAGTACCCACCGCACAAAAAACCACCTCTACCTCATTGAGGCAATCCTCCAGCGAAGTCGTAAAAGTAAGCCTTCCCGCTTTCGTATTGCGGAGAACCATCTCCTCCAGGCCATTCTCATAAATAGGAATAATCCCTTTCCTCAGGGCTTCTATCTTTTCGGCATTGGTATCCACACACGTTACATCGACCCCGATCTCAGCGAAACAAGTACCCGTAACCAATCCCACATACCCTGTTCCAACAATTGCTATTTTCATCTGTTATTATAGTTTTATCTGTTTTCCGGAAAAATGCAAATGTAATAATTTTCTTCGAATTACCTAACAGCCATCCCATTGAAGCAACAGCAGACGGGTTTGAAGATTATTTAACGGATTTTGTATACCACTTTTTTATAAAAAAACTACTTTTGCAGTATGAATGAACTCGCTAAACATATTGAGATCCTGTTACTGGATAATGATTGTGTCATCCTCCCCGGTTTCGGAGGATTTATTGCCCATTCCATACCCGCAGGATGGAACAGCGAAGAAAACTCATTCACCCCTCCCTGCCGGAGTATCGGCTTCAATCCGCAACTCACCCTGAACGACGGAGTACTCACCCAATCTTTCATGGCTGCGTACCACACCAATTTCCCGGATGCAGAGCGGATAGTCAACCAGAAGATCAGGCAGCTCACAGAACAACTCTATGCAGAAGGCAGCGTCAACCTCTGTCCCGTCGGCACACTAAACTACTCAGTCGAAGGCAAAATAGGCTTTACACCCTCACAGCAGCAGATACAGACCCCTTCCCTGTACGGACTGGGTAGCTTTGAGATCCAGGAACTACGCCAACTCGAAAAACCGGTAGAAAAAACCATCCAGGCACCCGTACTGGTACCGGATACCCCCCGGAAAGAGTACCATCTCCCCTACCTGCGGGAAGCCGTAGCCGTAGCAGCCGCTATCCTGCTCTTCTTTCTACTCTCCAAGCCCGTAGAGAACACAGATGTTCAGCAGCTCAATTATACCCAACTCATACCCTCCGGTATCTTCGAACTCTTTGACCGGGAGCCCTTAGCCATGACCCTGGTAGAAAAAAGCAACGACCGGACCGGCAGGCAGAACGCCCGGCCCAAAGTCGTCAAAGAGATTAAAGTAGATAAACCGGAACCGGCAATTACGCCTGAAAAAATAGCAGAAGCGACACCCGCTCTGACCGCAATAAACGAACCCGCTGCTCCTGCCCCCAAAGCAGAAGTAACACCAAAACCGGCTCCGGCCGCTGTGGAAGTGAAAACCCTGAAAAGCAGCAAACCCTATAAAATCATAGTAGCCAGTATCTCCCGGGAGCAGGAAGCCACAGCCATGGTCACTAAATTACACGCCGAAGGCTACAAAGAGGCCGAAGTAGTCAAAGGAGACGGACGTATCCGCGTATCCATCCTTGCTTACGAGGCCCGCGAAGAAGCCAATAAAAACCTCAACCTGCTGCGCGAAGTTACCCCCTATACAACAGCCTGGCTGCTGGTAACCCCCTGATCTTTCAATCCAATTAAAATCCCACTCCATGAAACGAGTACGCTGTCCCAAATGCGACAACTATCTTACCTTTGATGAAACCCAATACAGCGAAGGCCAGTCCTTAGTCTTTGTCTGCGATGCCTGCGGCAAACAATTCAGCATACGCATCGGCAAGAGCAAGCTCAACGCCACCAACAAAGACCGTAACAAAGAAGAAGAGAGTATAGAGAGCGAATTCGGCTCCCTCACAGTTGTAGAAAACATATTTGGGTACAAACAGATCCTTCCCCTGCAAGAAGGAGACAATGTGATCGGCCGCCGCTGCGTAGGTACCGTTATTAACTCCCCCATTGAATCGGGAGATATGAGTATGGACCGCAGGCACTGCATCCTTAATGTACGCCGCAAAAAAAGACGGCACCTTAGTATACACCTTACAGGATGGTCCCAGTTTAACAGGAACCTTTGTACACAACGAACTTTTGCAGGAAAAAGAGCGAAGAATCCTCGATGACGAAGCCATCATTACCCTGGGAGCCACTACCCTCATTCTCCATAAAGGAAAATAAGAAATATATATTTTATCCTAAGTTACCGCCGGCCTCACAATGGTTGTTGCACAACTATGGCTGCCATTTGTTGTCGCCGGCTTCATAGCCGGTGAATCTCCCCTTTGCGGCTTCACAGCCGCTCTATACACAAAGCATCTGATTCTTTACACCGTAAGGGGCTAGGAAGCCCAAAAAGAAGAAGCCACCGGTTGGGAAACCGGCGGCAACAGAAAAGAGAATAACTTGAACTATTATTTTCCTTCTCTATCCTTAATATTCTTCAATAACTCTGCATATTTTTCCCTTGTTGTAGTAGAGAAATGTAACATCTCATCCAGTTCCTGAAT
>JAJQBG010000393.1 GCA_021203405.1 Bacteroides sp. | reverse complement strand
GAAGAAAAACTCTATATTTGCAATACGTTTTTTTCATAGAGATTTAGATTTAAGGTTGGAAAATTGTGGAAGTCGTGAGACTTCCCTTTTTTGTGGTTATTTGATCGTAAACAGAATGTAAAAAAAGACCGGAGATACTTCTCCGGTCTTTTTTAGTTAGTTGAGTTTATTTTTCTTTTTCCACTTTTCGTATCCTTTGAATACTTTCAGGCCGTCGTTATTATACCAACTGTATCCGTTGTGTCGTTCATGCCCTATTTCTGAAAGGTCGTATCTTTTTATACCATCCCGGTCGCAAAAGAAGGGAGTATCCGTATCTATTTCATAGAAGCGTGCCCAGCTGGGGGGCAGTCATTACAGGGAACCATCCGATAATCTCTTTTCCCTCTTCGTTGGTAAAATACTCCTTTTTTATTCCTTCTATTTTTGATTTTTCAAACCAGGCTACCGCTCCTTCAATGGCATTTCTGATTTCCTGGGAAGGATTTTCCAGGGACATCAGGAAAAGAACAATATTATCAGACTCCTGGCCGCTGAGTGATACCAGCTCGTAGGCACGGGCTTTGGCTGGTTCCAGGGTTACGGGATCATATTGAGCACACCAGGCTGTTAATTTGCCATCTCTTTGGATCTGTGTCTTTAAGATACATTCTACTCCTTTGTTAAAGGCTATCCGGGCTTTTTGTTTATAGGAGTCGGGCAAAAAAGAGTAAATGGACCCCTCTGTATATATTTCACGCATCAATTCCAGTACATTTATGTTTGAGTCATCGTTATACTGTATCTGTACGTGGTAACTTCCCGTACGGGGATAACACTGGGGCCACCCGCCATTATCATACTGAGCTTCAAAAAGATAATCAATCCCTTTCATGGCAGCTGCTTTGTAACGTTCTTCTCCTGTTGCATTGTACACTCTGCTTATGAAATAAATTTCCGTAGTGGTGGCGTCATTATCAATAGTACCTTCATCCACATTGGATTTAGCCTTGATTACTTCTGTTTTTTTCTGCTTCAGTAAGTTCCTGGGGCATATAAATGTTTTTGGGCCATCCGCCACTATTCAGTTGATAAAGTAATACGTTATCTGCTATGCGTTTGGCCTCCCGGGTAGAATAAAAGTCGTCCGTTAGTTTAGGAACCAGTTTTACCCAGTTCTTATAAGGTTGTTTTTCGCGATAGTCGGGTTCACTTTGAGCAAAGCCCAATGTACATAGGAAACATAGTAACGTTCCCAGTAAAAGTTTTCTCTTCATGATTAAATATGTTTTAGTCCAGATAAGTCAGGATCTGCCCGCTGATAAGCAACAGGGAAATTTCACACAGTTTAGTATCGTATTCGGCAGTCAGGATTCGTTCCTCTGCGTCCAGTAAACTCTTTTGTGCTTCACGCATTTCAATACCTGCCAGGTCGCCCAGCATGTATCTTTCCATGGCTATCTCTACATTCTCCCGGGCTGCTACTACATTTTCCCGCTCCAGTTTTAGCATAGCAATGTTGTTGAGATAGGCCTGCCAGAGATTATGAAGGTCGGCCCGCAGGCTCTGTTCCAGTTGTTCCCGTTGTAATTGGGCATTATCAATAGCAATTTTTGCATTTTTTCGTTCCCGGGCGCGATTGCCGTCAAAAATATTGAATCCCAGTGTTACACCGAAATTAAGCCCCAGATTCTGGCGGTTCATATAGGTGCCGCTTTCGTATTTATTAAAGGTATATCCGTATCCACTATTGAGAGTAAGGTAAGGATAATTGCGTGCATTTACCGTCTTCATATCCAGTGCAGCCAGCACATTGTTTCTATCTGCATTGAGTAAATAGGCATTGGTCTCCATCGCACCGTTCCATAATTCCTGAAAAACTAAAGTTTCGTTGGCATCGATCAGGGAATCACGAATAATAAAAGGTTCGTCTACATCCGGATTTGCCATCATTTCGTTCAGGCGGATCCGGGAAGTATGCAGTACTTCCTGCTGTTTCATATATTTGGAGTTATCTTCGTTGAAGTCTACCCGGGCCTGTAAAAGATCCAGGCGGGAGAAGTCTCCTATATTATAACGCTCTTCTACAATACGCAGACGTTCCCGGGAGAGTGTAACCGCATAATGCAGATTTTTCAAACGGATCTTTTGTTGCACAAAGTTATAATACTCCGAAATGATAGAAGCTGCAAAATCTTCAATGGCGATCCGGGTATTGGTCTCTCCTATTTTTTCCAGTTCTTTCAATCGTTCGTAATTGGTTAGTATACGGAAGCCATCGAAAATAGTCCAGTTAAGAGTTAGCCCTGCGTTATAGGTCTGGTCAAAGTTTCCGGTTATTTTGTTGGTGTTTCCGGTTTCCCGCATTTTGGTTTCCGTATTGTCTACGCTGCCATTGGCTCCGGCAGAAAGATTGAGTGTCGGCAGGAATCCGGCATTTCCCAGGGTCACATTATTATGTACGATCTGTTCGTCATTTCGGGCTATACGTACTGAATAATTGTTTTCAAGTCCGTACAGGAGACACTCCTGCAGGGTATACTCTTTATCCGGTAACTGTTTTTGCTGGGCCTGCAAAGTCTGGACCAGCAAAAGTACTATAACAGGCAGAATCGATCTGCCCGTTACAGGTATGATATGTTTTATTGATATACTCTTCATAAAAAGTCTTATTCGGTTCTTTTACTACGGTTTGTCGAAATATAACTATACATGGCGGGAACAATATACATGGTCATCAACGTGGAAACCAATAATCCTCCTATAACGGCAGTACCCATGGCTACACGACCGTTCGCACCCTCCCCACTGGCCAGTGCCAGAGGAACTAATCCCAGGATCGTGGAAACACTTGTCATCAGGATCGGGCGTAAGCGTTGCAGGGAGGCATCTCGGATCGAATTATATTTACTTTCACCGGCTTCCTGCTTCTGATTAGCAAACTCTACGATAAGAATTCCATTTTTAGCAACCAGCCCGATAAGCATGATAATACCGATCTGGCTGAAAATATTCATGGTCTGGTTGCTTACATACATGAATATAAGAGCTCCGGCGATAGCCAGCGGAACGGTGAACATGATCACAAACGGGTCTTTAAAACTTTCAAACTGAGCTGCCAGGATCAGATAGATCAGTACAATGGCCAGTATAAAAGCAAACATCAGACTGGAGGAACTATCCCGAAACTCTTTGGAATCACCCGAAAGGGCAGTCCTAAAGGTATCATCCAGCACTTCTTTGGCGATTTTATCCATCTCATCCAAACCTTGCCCAATTGTTTTCCCCTGGGCAAGTCCTGCTGAAACAGTGGCTGAAACAAAACGATTATAACGATATAGTTGTGGAGGGGCAATTCCTTCTTCCATAGTGATCACATTATCCAGCTGAATCATTTCCCCTTTATCACTCCGGATGTAGATGGAACGTAGATCTGCTGGTTTATTGCGTTGCTGCCGGTTTATTTCACCCAGAATCTCATACTGTTTGCCATTCATATAGAAATATCCCATGCGCTGACCACTAAGACCATATTGCAGGGTTTGTGCAATATTGCGGGTACTCACTCCCAACAAAGTTGCTTTTTCCCGGTTAATGGAGATACGGGTCTCCGGTTTACTGAATTTTAGGTTTACGTCAGCCATTTGAAAAGTCGGATTGCTATTCACTTTTTCCATGAAAGTAGGTAATACTTCTTCCAGCTTGCTCAGGTTGGTAGCTTGTAATACGTACTGAATAGGCATAGAACCCCGGCGCCCTCCGAAAGTACTTTGTTGTTGTAAGAAAGAACGAGCTTTGGTCTTTGTCCGTACTGCACGTGATATTTTTTCGGCAATCTCCATCTGAGTATAATCACGTTCATTAATATCTTTCAAAGCAACCTGCACATTTCCACTACCACTGGATACACGAGCTGTTATATATTTGGCATCAGGTACCAGCGAGTCTACCAGCAGGTTAATATCTTCCGTATAATCTCTGATAAATTCGTACGTAACTCCCTCTGCTCCCCGGGTAGATATTGTAATTTGTGAACGGTCTTCCAGTGGAGCCATCTCTGAGGGAATGTAGTTCCAGAGATAGAATATAATGCCGAAAGTAGCAAGTACGATCGGTATTGCAATGATCCTTATCTTTAGAAAGGCAGTTAGAGATCTTTCATATATTCTGTTAAGTCCTGTAAAGAAGGGTTCTGTTTTCCGGTAAAACCAGCTTTGTTTCCCTTTACGTTTTAGAAGCTTTGTTGCAAGCATGGGGGTAAATGTCAATGCTGCGAATGAGGAGATAACTACAGCTCCCGAAATAACAATACTAAATTCCCGGAAGAGCCGCCCCGTCATACCTTCCATAAATACGATCGGAAAGAATACGACAACCAAAGTGATAGTAGTAGAGATAACAGCAAAGAAAATCTCTTTTGAGCCTTCAATTCCGGCTTCTTTAGGATTCACCCCTTTTTCAATGCGAATGTAAATATTCTCTGTCATAACGATCGCATCATCCACCACAAGTCCTACTGCCAATACTACTGCTAACATGGAGAGTACATTGATAGAGAATCCGGCTATATACATAACAAAGAATGAGCCGACCAGTGATACCGGAATAACTATACAAGGTACCAGGGTTACACGCCAATCGCGCAGAAAAAGGAAAATAATAATAATTACCAGGATAAAGGCTATATAAACCGTCTCTTTTACTTCTGAAATAGAAGCACGTATAAAATGAGTATTATCAAACCCATAATTGGTAAGAACATCTTCCGGAAGGTCTTTCTGGATCATCTTCATGCGATCATATACAGCATCCGCTATCTCAATATGATTGGCTCCCGGTTGCGGAATAACCACTACTCCTATCATCGGGATCCCATTCATTTTCATGTAACTACGGGTATCCTGTGCTCCAATTTCCGCTCGACCGATGTCACTCAGACGTATTACACGGTTATTGTCCTCTTTAACAATAAGGTCATTAAATTCTTTGGCTGTGTGCATCAATCCCAGTGTGCGGATGGTAAGTTCGGTGGTATTCCCTTCAATACTTCCGGAAGGTAATTCTACATTTTCCCTGTCAACCGCATTTTTCACATCAATGGGAGTAACTCCGTATCCGGACATCTTCACCGGGTCGAGCCATAAGCGCATAGAGTATCTTTTTTCTCCCCAGATGGCTACACTACTAACATCAGGTATCGTTTGTAACTGCTCTTTCAGGGTAAGATCTGCGATCTCACTAAGCTCAAGAAGCGAACGCTTATCGCTCTGGATCGCTACCATCAGGATAGGAGTGGCATCAGCATCCGCTTTCGTTACGGTAGGAGGATCATAATCCCGCGGCAAATAACGTTGCGCGCGCGATACTTTATCGCGTACATCATTTGCTGCGGTTTCCAGATCGACTGAAAGTTCAAATTCTACGGTAATTCTGGATTGCCCCTGTTGACTGACACTGGAGAGAGAACGGATCCCCGGGATACCGTTAATGTTCTGTTCCAGGGGTTCGGTGATCTGGTTCTCAATTACATCTGCATTGGCTCCTGAATAGGTACAGGTCACAGAGATGATCGGATTATCGACTGAAGGATATTCGCGTACCCCCATGTCTGGTAACCAATAAGACCAAACATCAGGATGATAATGGTCATTACAGTGGCCAGAACCGGTCTTCGTATACTTAGTTCTGAAATATTCATGGTCTCTCCGTTTAATCAATTTGGTCAAGTACTACATTCAGGCCGGTACGTAGTTGCAGCGTTCCCGAAGTAATGATCGTATCTCCTACCTGAATACCCTTTACGATCTGTACCTGAGCATCAGTGCGTAGTCCCGTAGTGACCTCTACCGGCTGTGCTTTTCCTGATTTATACAGATACACTTTATCTACACCCAGTTCGGGGACGATCGCTTCTGTAGGAATAGCAATCGCATTGGGGATCTCATTCAGTTTAAGATTAACGCTTACATGGCGTCCGGGAAACAATAATCCATCTGAATTGGGATAGAGGGCTCGTACAGCCAGTGTCCGGGTGTCTTCGGTAACCCGGGAATCTGTAGCATATACTGTTGCATTAAAAACTGAAAGTTTTTCATCTACCTGGAAAGTTAGTTTCATTCCTTTATAAATAGAACTAGCATAGCGTTCTATTACGTGGAATTCTATTTTTAAAGGAGATATCTTTGTCAATCTGGCTATAAAGGTAGAAGGAGAGGTATAGGAACCCACACTTACTTCACGTAGTCCGATAATACCATCAAAGGGGGCTCTCAGTTCGGTTTGGGCTATATTTGCTTTTACCAGTTCAATATCCGCATTCAGGGTTGCCAGTTCAGTTTTTACCTGTTCATACGCTTCTTTACTGACTGCATCCTTAATTAAAAGAGCACTCTGACGGAACACTCTGTCTTCTGCCAGTTTCACCTGTGCTTCCAGTTTCTGAAGTTGTGCCTGCAGAGGTTCATCATTTACTTTTGCCAGTAACTACCCCTTTTTAACCATGGAACCTTCCGTAAAGTTGATCTCAGTGATCTTACCTGAGGTTTCAAAAGCGAGGTCTACTTCCTCATCCGGAACTGTACTCCCGGAAATTGCCAACTCATTTGTCAGAGATTGTTTCCTCACTATCAGCCCATTCACATTCAATGCCCGGTTTTCATTTCCACGTACGGCGGGAGTCGGAGTTGAGGAGGATTGGTCTTGTTTTTTAAATTGATACCCGTCGGGAAAAAAGTACCTGTATGTTCCTAATCCGGCCAAACCTACACAGATGAGGATGATCAATCCCCATTTTGTCTTCTTATTCGTTACGCAGTGCTTTTAACTAATTTGTATGTTTTTCAAAAAAGAAAATTCTGTTCCATCAAGTTAGACTATAAAAATAGTCAAAGGTTTAATAAAGAAGCATGCTTTTTAATGAGGGGCTCTGTATTTACCGCTTTCTTTGTCTTCCAGAATATTCAGATAAGAGATATATCTGGACTCACTGATATAATGTTTTTCAACGGCTTCCCGCACCGCACATCCCGGCTCGTGTACATGGGTACAGTTATAATAACGGCAGTTCTTTGAGATCGCAAATATCTCAGGGAAATAGTGCGCTACCTCTTCTGTATTCATATCGAACACTCCAAATCCTTTGATTCCCGGAGTATCAATAATATATCCGTTCTCTTCTACCGGGAACATCTCTGAGAAGGTAGTCGTGTGGGTGCCTTTTTGATGATAACTGGATATGGAAGCCGTTCTCAAATGTAAATGGGGGAAAAGAGTATTGATCAAAGTCGATTTTCCTACTCCCGAATGTCCGGACAGCAGGGTTATCTTTCCTTTGAGTTCTTCTTTTAACTCAGCAATCCCTTCTCCCTCTGTTGCAGATACCTTAAAGCAGGGATAACCTATGTGGGTATACAAACCAATGAGTGCTTCCAGGTAACTATGATCCTCTTTCGTATAGAGGTCTGTTTTGTTGAAAATAAGTTTTACAGGTATACGATAAGCCTCGGCAGAAGCCAGAAAACGATCAATAAAAGTGGTGGATGTTTCCGGATAGTTGATGGTTACTACCAGCATACATTGGTCCAGATTCGCTGCAAGAATATGAGTCTGTTTGGACAGGTTGGGCGATTTACGGACAATGTAGTTTTTCCGGTCCTGAATTTCATCAATAAAAGCTGTTCCCTCCTGATTTTCTATAATATGTACGCGGTCTCCTACTGCTATCGGGTTGGTACTACGGATCCATTTTAACCGGAAATTACCTTTTATCTTACATTCTATTTCTCTTCCATCATCCGTCTTTACCAGATACCAGCTTCCGGTATTTCTTATTACTAATCCAAACATAGAATGAATTCTTTTATTCCTTATTATCGGGTTAAAAAAGAAGTAGACAAGTGACTTTCTGGAAAGATTTATTAAAGTACCCCTACCTTTTTAAATCACGATTACAGTAATCCCCAACAACTATAATCGTATCATCACTTGCCTACTATGTTGTCTGTCCCTGTTTAGAGGGAACTTATACGGTCATGATCTCTTTCTCTTTCTCCGCGAGCATTTTCTCGATCTTTTTTACATATTTATCATGTACTTTCTGAAGACGGGCTTCGGCATCTTTTTCGGTATCTTCGGGAAGTCCCTCTTTTAAGCCCTTTTTCAGAGCATCAATACCTTCACGACGGGCATTCCGTACACTGATCTTGGCTGTTTCTCCTTCACTTTTTGACTGTTTTGCCAGTTGCTTACGGCGTTCTTCCGTAAGAGGAGGGATCCCGAGACGAATAATTTCTCCATTGTTTTCAGGCATAATACCCAGATCAGAGCCAATAATGGCTTTCTCAATAACGCGAAACATGGTTTTGTCCCAGGGTTTGATTGTAATACTCTTTGCATCAGGGGTAGTAATAGCAGCCACATTGTTTAGGGGAACCAGACTACCGTAAGAGTCTACCTTGATCCCATCCAGAATTCTTGGATTTGCTTTTCCTGCACGGATATGGGCCAGCGCCTCTTCCAGATACATTACTGCCATATCCATTTTCTCCTGAGCTTTGCCTATGCAATCATTTATATCAATCATATTTTATCTGTTTTTATTGATTCGGGTTTACTTGAACAAATATATAGATTTTTTTCTTATAACAATGAATAGTTGCCTATTTCTCTGCTGTTAATTATGTACATACGTACCTATGTTCTCTCCTTCGATCACCCTCTTCAGGTTACCGGGAGTATCCATATCAAAAACCACAATAGGAAGATCATTCTCTTTACACATAGTGGTAGCTGTGAGATCCATCACCTTAAGTCCCCGTACATATATTTCATCATAAGTTATTTCATCGAATTTAACCGCTGTCTTATCTTTTTCCGGATCAGCCGTATAAATGCCGTCCACCCGTGTTCCTTTCAACATGACATCCGCTTCAATTTCAATTCCACGGAGAGAAGATCCTGTGTCTGTGGTAAAGAAGGGGTTACCGGTGCCGGCCGACATAATAACGACAAAACCTTTTTCCAGGTATTCGATCGCTTTCCACTTACTATAGAATTCACCGATCGGTTCCATACGGATCGCCGTAAGTACCTTAGAACTTACTCCCACCGAGTCAAGTGCGGAACTAAGAGCTAAACTGTTAACTACAGTTGCCAGCATTCCCATCTGGTCTCCTTTTACACGATCGAAGCCTTTTGCGGAGCCACTCAACCCCCGGAAAATATTACCCCCTCCGATCACAATCCCGATCTCTACTCCCAGAGCATGGATCTCTTTGATCTGTGCGGCATATTCTGAGAGCCGGTTCTCATCAATACCGTATCCTTTCTCTCCCATCAGGCTTTCGCCGCTTAGCTTCAAAAGTACTCTTTTATATTTTACCATTTTTCTATTGTTTTTATTTTTGCAAATATAGTGAAAGTCGAGAGGGATTGTGCAATTTATTTGCAAAGATTCCCGAGGTGCATCCTATAT
>JAJQBG010000305.1 GCA_021203405.1 Bacteroides sp. | reverse complement strand
ATCATTTCCTGCCCTGAATGGTTCACCGGTTAAACGGTTTTTAATTCCCCGGACAGTTGCAAAAATATTATTTTATTTATAAACCATTCCTTCCCGGAAGGTTAATTTTCCTTCATCCAGTAAATGGTGGAGTACCCGGGCAGGTTTATCGGAGTCAATTCCTAGTTTTAAGGCTATCTGTGCGGGCGATAAAGGAGTATCTTTCAGTAAAGCATAGATACGATCCTCGATCTCCGCGAACTCGTCCGAAGTGATATTTTTTTCTGTTGTTTCTCCGCAGACATCACATAGTTTACAGTTATGCTCCTGTTTCTCTCCAAAATAGTGGAGCAACATCCGGCTGCGGCACCGGCTGCGGCTCTCCACATATTCCAGCATGGCTTCGATACGGACGGTATATCGCTCTTTCCGAAGTTCATAGACCTCTTTAGGAATGGAGAGATAACACAGCTCTTCCCGGGAGCGGGTATAAATAATAAAAGGAGTTTTTTTATGGGGAATATAATCAATGATGCGGCGTTTGGAAAGCATTTTAAGCATCTCATAAACCTGCTCCCGCGAGAGAGTGCTCCGGGTAGCCAGCAGACCTTCATTGATATGGACATAATCGGTAAAAACTCCGGTATAGGAACGGAGAATGACCTGAATGAGCCGCTCCATCTCCTCGCCCATCTCCTTAAGCCGGTAGAGTTCTTCCCGCATGAGTGTGAAGATTAGCCGGGAGGCATTGTCCTGTTCATCTGTATACTCTATATACCCTGCCTGCATCAATATTTTAAGGGCATTGTGAGCCGGAACCGGGAAATAACGGAACTTCCGGCAAAAATCATCCAGGTTAAAATCAAAGATGCAACCGAAACCGTCTCCCATGGCCATCTGGAAGTAGTAATTGAGGTGTTCATAGACTCCTTTTATATACTCTTTGGGAGGAAAAGTATCGGCAACACGTTTGTGCAGGGTACGTTTATCGGCCGGCGAATAGAGCAGATAGGCCCAGGCTGGTTTCCCGTCGCGACCTGCACGGCCTGCCTCCTGGAAATAGGCTTCGGGTGAATCGGGAATATCCAGGTGGACCACCACCCGTACATCGGGCTTATCAATACCCATTCCAAATGCATTGGTAGCTACCATCACCCGGCTTTCGTTCTCCTGCCATCTCTTTTGCCGCAGGTCTTTGGCTGCATTATCCAGGCCGGCGTGGTAAAACTCAGCGGTAATATCTTTCCGGATCAGAAATTCCGCTACCTCCCGCGTTTTGCGACGGCTACGCACATAGACAATGGCAGAACCGGGAATCTGATGCAGGATTCGCAACAGTTCCGTCGGTTTATCTTCATTGCGGCGCACTACATAAGCCAGGTTACTGCGCTCAAAACTCATCCGGAACAGATTCTCCTTAGAGAATTCCAGCCGCTTTTGTATATCTTTTACCACTTCGGGTGTAGCGGTAGCCGTCAGAGCGAGTACCGGAACGCCCGGGAGGAGTTTTCGTATTTCAGCTATTTTCAGGTAGGAGGGGCGAAAATCATAGCCCCATTGCGAAATACAGTGCGACTCGTCCACCGTGATCATACTTACCTGCATGGAGAGGACTTTTTTCCGGAAGATCTCCGTATCAAGACGCTCGGGAGAGATATAAAGGAATTTATAGTTCCCGAAGATGCAGTTATCTAAAGTAATAAGGATCTCCTGGCGGGTCATTCCGGAATAGACGGCCAGGGCTTTTATGCCCCGCTTTTTCAGATTGGCTACCTGATCTTTCATCAGGGCAATGAGCGGGGTGATTACAATACAAACACCTTCCAGGGCCAGTGCAGGCACCTGGAAGGTGATTGATTTTCCTCCACCGGTAGGCATCAACCCTAAGGTGTCTTTGCCACTACCGATGCTGGTAATGATCTCTTCCTGAATACCCCGGAAAGAGTCGTATCCCCAATATTGTTTTAATAGTTCCCGATAGTTGCTTACCGGCGAGGCAGCCATATCAATTGTTCTCTTCAGAAGGTTTTATATCTTCGATCAATAACTGTACCTCTCCCCTTTTGTGGGTGTTCTCCTCAATGGTATAACAGATATCGAACGAGCGTTTGGTTTTGATGTAACGCACCTGTGAGCTTTGTCCGAATGCAATACCGTTCATTACATTATTCGACTTGTTATCCACCAGTTCCAGTTTAATATGTTCCTGGTCCCTGCCCACTACTTTACTGGTCCCATAGTCATAGACATTGCGGGTACAGAAGATGGGTTTATGGTTGTCCGGACCAAACGGATTGAACTTTTTAAGGTCGGAATAGAATTTATGGCTGATATCCCTGAAATCGATCTGCGCATCGATCTGAATAACAGAGGTGGTCTGTTCGGGAAGGATCGTATTGGTCACAAACTCTTCAAAGCGTTTGGTAAAGGCCGGAACATTTTCCACTTTCAAGGAGAGACCGACTGCATAGGTATGCCCTCCAAAGTTCTCAAGCAGATCGCGGCAATGCTCAATTGCCTTGTAGACATCAAATCCGGAAACCGAACGGGCGGAGCCGGTAGCCATATCATCGGTACGGGTCAGTACTACAGCGGGACGGTAATAGACTTCAGTCAACCGGGAAGCTACGATCCCGATCACTCCTTTGTGCCAGTCTTCGTTGTAAAGTACAATGGAACGGCGGTCTTCCAGGCCATCCAGCTTATCTACAATGTTATTGGCCTCTTCGGTCATATTCTTATCGAGGTCTTTCCGGGTCTCGTTATACTGGTTGATCTGGTTACTCTTTTCCAGCGCCTGTGAAAAATCTTTTTCGATCAGCAGGTCCACCGCCTCTTTTCCACTCTGGATGCGTCCGGAAGCATTGATACGGGGCCCTATTTTAAAGACAATATCACTGACGGTAATTTCGCGGTCGTTCAGGTCGCAGACATCAATAATGGCTTTCAACCCTACACTGGGGTTGCTGTTGAGTTGTTTGAGACCGTGGTAGGTCAGGATCCGGTTCTCGCCCATGATCGGTACAATATCCGAGGCTACACTGACCGCCACCAGATCCAGCAGTGGGATCAGGTTATGGAACTCTATGCCGTTGCTGATCGCAAAAGCCTGCATAAATTTAAAACCAACCCCACAGCCCGACAGGTGGGTATAAGGATAGGTATTATCCCTGCGTTTGGCATTCAGGATAGCCACTGCAGGGGGCAGGACATCATCCGGCACATGGTGGTCACAAATAATAAAGTCGATACCCCTCTCTTTTGCATAGGTTATCTCCTCCACGGCTTTGATGCCACAATCCAACACAATAATTAAAGATACCCCTGTATCAAACGCATGATCTACTCCGGCTTTTGAAACACCATGCCCTTCGTGGTAACGATCGGGAATATAGTAATCAATATTAGAGTAATACTGCTGTATGAACTTATAGACCAGCGCAACAGCTGTTGTCCCGTCTACATCATAATCACCATAGATCATGATCCGTTCTTTCTTTCCCATAGCTGTATTCAGACGTTCCACGGCTTTATCCATATCCTGCATCAGGAAAGGATCGTGCAGATCAGGGAGCTGGGGACGAAAGAACTTCCTTGCCTCGGCTTCGGTGGCAATACCACGCTCAATGAGAAGCTGTGCCAGAACCGGACTAATCCCCAGTTCCCGGGCGAGAGAGCGGCTCTCTTCTATACGTTCGTTTGTCGGGGCATGATAACTCCATTTGTGATTCATTTTATATATTGTTTTTTCTTTTTTTCTCTCAGAAAGGATTGGTCATATCGTGTAGATACATTTTACCAACATTCGGTAAAGGTACAAAAAAACACGAAGTGCCTATACATATTAGGATTATTTTAATAATGCAGCGGTCCGGAAGAACGCAAAACGATACTTTTCACCCCTCCCTGCATTTTTGGAAATATTCCTGTTTTATAAAACAAGAATTACACCGAAGAAGTTTTTGATCTTTTATTATGAACACGTTGTTTGTTTAGAGAGAGGGAATGATTACATTTGCAGACCAATACCCATATTACAGAAAGAACGGATCTATGATGAGAGAAGATATCCAGGAAGCGTGCCGGGTGATGGAGCAGGGAGGAGTCATTCTCTACCCTACCGATACGATCTGGGGGCTGGGATGCGATGCCACCAATCCGGAAGCCGTCAGAAAAGTCTACGAAATTAAAAGGCGGACCGATAGTAAGGCCCTGCTTGTTTTAGTGGACTCCGATATAAAAGTCGATTTTTATGTAAGAGAAGTACCCGAAATAGCCTGGGATTTAATTGAACTGGCGGATAAACCGCTCACCATCATCTATCCGGGAGCCAGGAACCTGGCGGAAAATCTGTTGGCAGAAGATGGCAGTGTAGGGATCCGGGTCACCCGGGAAACCTTTTCCAAAGAGTTATGTAAACGATTCCGGAAAGCGATCGTATCAACTTCAGCGAATATCAGCGGCACACCCTCTCCGGGAAACTTTCAGGAGATAAGCCGGGAGATATGCTCCCAGGTAGATTATATTGTAAAGTATCGCCAGGACGACCTGAGTCGTCCCAAACCCTCCGGTATCCTTAAACTGGGGGCGGGCGGATTAATCAAAGTTATCAGAGAATAGTATGAAAAAAGAGAAGCCCGGCCTGTACCAGCAAATGATCCTGTGGCGGGAAAAACATATCAAAGAGAAGCATTTTATATTGATGCTGAGCCTGTTGGTAGGGATCTCAGCTGCACTGGCAGCTCTTTTGCTGAAATATATGATCCATGCTATACAAAACCTGCTGACTTATAATTTCAGCTCTACACAGGTGAACTATCTCTACCTGGTATATCCGGTAGTGGGTATCTTCCTGACGGCGATCTTTGTCAAATATGTAGTACGGGATGATATCAGCCACGGGGTTACCAAGATCTTGTATGCGATCTCCCGTAAACAGGGCCGTATCAAAAAGCACAATATGTGGTCGTCCATGATAGCGAGCTCCATTACAATTGGTTTTGGGGGATCGGTCGGAGCCGAGGCACCGATTGTATTGACCGGTTCGGCCATTGGTTCCAACCTGGGGAAAGCTTTTAAGATGGAGCATAAGACCCTGATGCTTTTAGTGGGGTGCGGAGCAGCAGGAGCGGTAGCGGGTATCTTTAAAGCACCGATAGCAGGATTGGTATTCACGCTGGAGGTATTAATGCTGGACCTTACCATGGCCTCCCTGCTTCCGTTGCTTATTTCCAGTGTAACAGCTGCCACGGTATCGTATATATTATCCGGTTCGGAAGCAATGTTTAAATTCCACCTGGATAATCCGTTTGAAATGGACAGGATCCCGTATGTGATCGTCCTGGGTATATTCTGCGGACTGGTCTCTCTCTATTTTACCCGGACGATGAACAGCATTGAAGGGGTATTTGGTAAAACAAAGGGCCTCTGTAAAAAGCTGTTACTGGGAGGAACCATCTTAAGTATACTGATCTTTCTTTTTCCACCCCTGTACGGAGAAGGATACGATACGATCCATCTGCTCTTAAACGGGACCAATAACTCCGAATGGAATACGGTTATGAACAACTCCATATTCTACGGTTATAGTAACCTGTTGATCGTTTACCTGGTTTTTATTGTACTTTTCAAGGTATTTGCTTCCAGTGCCACCAACGGAGGGGGAGGTTGCGGAGGGATATTTGCTCCTTCGCTGTTCCTGGGATGCATTGCTGGATTTATCTTTTCTCATTTCTCCAATAAATTCGGAACAACGACCTATCTGCCTGAAAAGAACTTCGCGCTGATGGGGATGGCCGGAGTGATGAGTGGGGTTATGCACGCTCCACTGACAGGTATCTTCCTGGTCGCGGAGCTAACAGGAGGGTATGATCTTTTCCTGCCCCTGATGATCGTATCGGTATGTTCCTATCTTACTATTATGATCTTCGAGCCTCACAGTATCTATTCCATGCGTCTGGCTAAGAAAGGTCAACTGCTTACTCATAACAAAGACCGCTCTGTGCTTACCTTATTAAATGTAGAGAGCGTTATTGAAAAAGACTTTGAAACCGTACACCCGGATATGGATCTGGGAGAGATGGTAAACGCTATCTCTAATACCCATCGGAATGTATTCCCTGTAACGGATAACCAGGGGGTATTGCTGGGGATCGTACTACTGGATGATATCCGTAATATTATGTTCCGGCAGGAACTTTACCACCGGTTCACAGTAAAACAGTTCATGACCTCTCCTCCCGGCCGATTATACGACACAGACAGTATGGAACAGGTTATGAAGACTTTTGACGATACGCAGGCCTGGAACCTGCCTGTAGTAGATGAAGAGGGAGTCTATCTGGGCTTTGTTTCCAAATCGAAAATATTTAATTCTTACCGCAAGGTACTGGTACAATTTTCCGAGGATTGAAAAAGAGAAAGCAGCATGGATAAAAAAGATCTCAGCATAGTATATATGGGTACTCCCGAATTTGCCGTGGAGCCCTTACGCCTTTTAGTAGAGAACGGATATAACATAGCAGGTGTTATCACCATGCCGGATAAGCCTGCCGGACGGGGATACAAGATACAGTATTCACCCGTGAAGGAGTTCGCACTGGTTCATGATCTGCCTTTGCTACAGCCGGTAAAACTGAAAGATCCGGAATTTCTGGAAGAGTTACGAAAATGGAAGGCCGATTTGCAGATCGTCGTGGCTTTCCGGATGCTACCCGAAGTAGTATGGAATATGCCCCGGTACGGTACTTTTAATCTGCACGCCTCCCTGTTGCCCCAATACCGGGGAGCAGCCCCCATTAACTGGGCGATTATCAACGGAGAGAAAGAGACCGGAATAACGACCTTCTTCCTTACCCACGAGATAGATACAGGGGAGGTTATCCAACAGGTTCCGGTCCCTATCGGGGAGAATGATAACGCAGGTATTATTCATGATAAACTGATGGAACTGGGAGGGAAACTGGTTCTGGAGACTGTAGATAGCATTCTGGCGGGGAATCTGACATCTATTCCACAGGAAGAGATGAGAATCGGAGTTGAACTGAAACCGGCTCCCAAAATCTTTAAAGAGACCTGCCGGATCAACTGGGAGCAGGATATGGCCGCTATCCATAACTTTGTAAGAGGCCTCTCTCCTTACCCGACGGCCTGGACGGAACTGGAAAAAGGAGATAGTCGCATCATATTGAAGATATTTGAAACAGAGAAGTTGTCCGCCTCTCATCAACTACCTGTGGGTAGTATTGTAACGGATGGTAAAAAGGATATCCATATAGCAGTGCGGGATGGTTATATCGGAGTTCGTTCTTTACAACTGGCCGGTAAAAAGAGGCTTGCTGCTCAGGAATTCCTCAGAGGCAATAACCTGGAAGGAGGAAGAGTAGTATAAATGATCGATCAGTCTACCATAGACCGCATCCTGGATGCCGCCCAGATCACTGAGGTGGTTTCTGAGTTTGTTACCCTCAAAAGACGGGGAGTGAACTATGTAGGACTGTGCCCTTTCCACAATGAAAAAACCCCCTCCTTTAGTGTATCACCTGCTAAAGGACTTTGCAAATGTTTCAGTTGTGGAAAAGGAGGGAATGCTGTGCATTTCATTATGGAACACGAACAGCTTTCCTATTACGAAGCGCTGAAATACCTTGCCAAAAAGTATCACATTGAGGTTAAGGAAAAAGAGCTGACAGCCGAAGAGATACAGGCCCGGAACGAACGGGAAAGTATGTTCATTGTCAACTCCTTTGCCAATGACTACTTCCGGAGTATCTTAAAAAACCATACGGAAGGAAAATCGGTAGGGCTTGTCTATTTCCGCCAACGGGGTTTCCGGGATGATATCATTGAAAAATTCCAGTTAGGATACAGCATTGAAGCCAGGGATGCCCTGGCCAAAGAGGCACAAAAAAAAGGATATAAAAAAGAGTTCCTGGTGAAAACAGGGGTCTGCTATGAAACCGATGACGGGCGGCTGAGAGACCGCTTCTGGGGCAGGGTTATTTTCCCCGTACACACTCTTTCGGGAAAAGTGGTCGCTTTTGGGGGTCGTATCCTTAAATCTGACACCAAAACGGCCAAATATGTTAATTCTCCGGAGTCGGATATCTATCACAAGAGCCGGGAATTATATGGCATCTATTTTGCCAAACAAGCCATTGTAAAACAGGATCGTTGTTTCCTGGTAGAGGGATATACCGATGTGATATCCATGCATCAAGCGGGGATCGAAAACGTGGTTTCTTCTTCGGGAACTGCGCTTACTCCGGGACAAATACGGCTGATACACCGGTTCACCAATAATATTACCGTTCTTTATGACGGAGATATGGCGGGGATCAAAGCCTCTATCCGGGGAATCGATATGCTTCTGGAAGAGGGAATGAACATTAAGGTAGTATTACTACCGGATGGGGACGACCCCGACTCGTTTGCCCGGAAACACAATGCAACGGACTTTCAGGCTTATATCAGCTCGCACGAAGTTGACTTTATCCGTTTCAAAACCAACCTGTTGATGGATGATGCCGGGAAAGACCCCATTAAACGGGCAGAGCTGATCAGTGAAATTGTACGGAGTATCTCTGTGATTCCCGAAGCCATTGTCAGGGATGTCTATATTAAAGAGTGTAGCCAGCTCCTGCATGTGGAAGAGAAGCTGCTTACGGCAGAGATCCGGAAGATCAAAGAGAGACAGCAGGAGAAGACTCCCCGGCAAGGAGAGAGTTCTACCCTCCCTCAACAGGCTACCGACCCTACCGTACGAATGGAAGAAGAGCTCTATCGTTCCTACATTCCGGAAGAGGGCCTGGAGGGCCGGGAATTTTATAAGAATGAATTGCTCATTATCCGGGTAGTAGTTCGCTACGGGGAAAAAGTGATGTGTACGATCGTTAATGAAGAGGGAAAGGAACAAACTGTCCGGGTGGCCGAATATATAGTGAACGACCTGAAACAGGACGATCTGGAATTTCATAACCCCGTTCACCGCAAGATATTGCAGGAGTGTATGGAGCACCTCAATCATCCTGATTTTACCAGTGAACGTTATTTTATTGCCCATCCGGATGCAGCGATCAGCAAAATAGCTGCCGAACTGATCAATGAACGCTATACGCTCAGTAAATATCACTCTAAAAGTCAACGGATTCTATCCGACGAAGAGAGGCTGGCCGAACTGGTACCCAGATTAATGATAGACTTTAAAGAAGCGATCGTAGCGGAAGAGATCAAACAGGTATTGCGATTGCTCCAGGACCCGGAAACAGCTAAAGACCCGGAAAAATATAAATCTGTGATGATCCGTTACAAGGATCTGATGGAGATACAAAGCCTGATGGCTAAGCGGCAGGGGGATCGGGTTGTTATTCCTAAGAAATAAAATACGAAGACCGGACATTATGTCCTTACAGAAAGAACATCGGGAGAATATCTCCCGATGAACAAAAAATTCTAAAAATTTATTTCCTTATTT
>JAJQBG010000315.1 GCA_021203405.1 Bacteroides sp. | reverse complement strand
GGGCTGAACCTACAGGCCTCGGGCTGCCGGCTCCTCGTCTGGGCGTCGCTCACGTTCGACCTTGAACTATGGCTACAGGCTTCGGCGCGTCTTCATCGCCGGGGACAGACGGCGCCGGTAGATATATACGTTTTTTATGCCCGCGGAACCGTGGAGGAGTATGCCCTTCGGGCCCTTCAGAAAAAAAGCGCCGTGCTCACTGATTTTAAAACGTTAACATATCGGTAAATTTTTATCCCCAAATAGTTGGTAATCCCGATGAAGGATTGTACCTTTGAACCGGTAATAATCTGTAAAAAATTTATTTTTTTCATGTTTTTGAATTTTTAACTAAGGGAAAGTCTCTTTTTTGTGAAAAAGGAGGCTTTTTTGGTGATTACATCTGTCATCATAGCCAGCCGGGAAACCACCTTCCTGACCGGAAAGAGGCACGACCACATCCTCCGGGATTGTGACGAACTGAATGAGAGTTATGAAAGTTTAGATCTGCTCAATTTTGAGCAGATCAACTACAAGTATAGGGAAGAGGAATTTATAAAACCCTGGTTCAGTACAAAAGTAGAGGGAGTTAATGTAGGTACAGCTTTACTTTTGGAGCTTGGTCCGGAGTTTTTTGATCAGGAAGATGAGAGAAAGAATAAAAATAAGAATTTCCTGTTTTTCTTCCGGTATCTTTCTCCTTATAAAAGTCAGTTTGTTCAGCTGTTGCTGGGAATGATAGCTGGAAGTATTTTACAATTAATTCTTCCTTTCCTGACCCAGGCATTGGTGGATACGGGTATCCGGGATAGTAATTTCTCTTTTATCACTCTGATACCGATTTCACAGTTGGTTATATTTATAGCAAAACTATCAGTAGATTTTATTCGTAGCTGGATATTGTTGCATGTAAATACCCGTATTAATATTGCACTGATCTCTGATTTTCTGGTTAAGTTAATGCGTATGCCGCTTCATTTTTTTGATACGAAGATGATCGGGGATATTTTACAGCGCATTGGAGATCATAAACGTATTGAGAGTTTTATGACGGGCTCTTCCATTAATACTCTTTTCTCGTTAGTCAATTTTATTGTTTTTGGTATTGTATTGGGGTATTATAGTTTGAATATTCTGGGAGTTTTTTTTAGTAGGCAACGGGTTGTATGTGGCCTGGGTACTTGCATTTATGCGTTATCGGCGAGAATTGGATATCCGGCGTTTTGCGCAGGCAGCCGGTGAACAGAGTAACCTGGTACAGTTAATAACAGGTATGCAGGAGATTAAACTCAATAATTGTGAAACCGAGAAACGGTGGCAATGGGAGCGGATTCAGATTAAATTGTTTCGGATCAGTATAAAGGGACTTGCTTTGGGGCAATACCAGCAGGTGAGGTCAGTATTTTTTAATCAAACAACAAATATCTTTATCTCTTTTCAGGCAGCTTATGCGGTTATAACAGGTAGCATGACACTGGGAATGATGACGGCTCTTACCTATATTGTAGGACAGCTTTCTGCACCCATTGAACAGTTTATTGGATTTTCCCGCTCTTTTCAGGATGCCAAGATCAGTTTGGAACGGTTAGGAGAGATCCATAATAAAAGAGATGAGGAGCAGGATTTATCTTTGAAAAGAACCACATTACCTCCGGATAGGGCCATTCATCTGGAACAATTATCTTTTAGTTATGATGGAGCTGACCGGAATTATGTGTTGCAAGATATAACACTCGATATTCTGGAGAAGAAAGTGACAGCTATAGTGGGAGCGAGCGGAAGCGGTAAGACTACACTTATTAAACTTATGCTGGGTTTTTATCTACCTAATAAAGGATGTATCAGGATAGGCGATACGCTGTTACAAGATATTAATCATCATGTGTGGCGGGGGAGTACAGGCTCTGTGATGCAGGATGGGTTCATTTTTTTCAGATACTATAGCGAGGAATGTAGCGGTAGGAGTAGAAGAGATTGACAGAGAACGGTTGGAACATGCAGTAAATGTAGCCAATATCCGGGAGTTTATTGATTCTCTTCCTCTGGGATATAACACAAAGATAGGGATGGAAGGGAATGGTATTAGTCAGGGACAGAAACAGCGTTTACTGATTGCACGGGCTGTTTATAAGAACCCGGAATTTATTTTTCTGGATGAGGCTACCAATGCCCTGGATGCAAATAATGAGAAAGAGATCATGCAACATTTGCGTGATTTTTATAAAGGAAGAACGGTGGTAGTAGTGGCTCACCGGTTGAGTACGGTAAAAGATGCGGATAATATCATTGTACTGGATAAAGGAAAAATAGTGGAACAGGGTAACCATGGGGAGTTAACAGATCGTAGAGGAGTTTACTATAAACTGGTGAAGAATCAACTGGAA
The DNA here is from genome assembly GCA_021203405.1 of Bacteroides sp. Lineage (GTDB taxonomy): Bacteria > Bacteroidota > Bacteroidia > Bacteroidales > Bacteroidaceae > Bacteroides. The sequence continues at coordinate 7,090 of JAJQBG010000315.1, read as the reverse complement.
CTTGGTGCATGAGAAAAAAGCAGGAAATAGAGATACGAAGTGAAGATGTTCAGGAGGTAATGTCGCAAATTCCACCCTGGATAGTACGTTGGGGAATAACTATTCTGTTCATGATTCTATTGGGAGTATTGATCGGTAGTTTTTTCTTTAAATATCCGGATGTAATAATAACTGAAATGACACTTAGCAGTAAAGATCCGGTAGCTCATGTGGTTGCAAGAAATTTCGGTCGAATGTTACATTTATACGTTGAGAATGGCGAGATGGTAAAGGAAAAACAGATGTTAGGTGTTCTGGAGAATCCGGCTGAAATGGAGTATGTATTAATTCTCGAAGAAAATCTTAACCGGGTTGGAAGATCTCTGGATAAAGCTCTTTCACTATTCTTATCTTACCGGCCTGCGATTTCAGCCTGGGAGAGATGCAGGGGGATTATAATTCTTTTTTGAAATGTTTGCAGGAGTATGCTAACTATAAGGAGTTGGAGTATTATCCTAAGAAAATATCTTTTATAAAAGAGCAGCTTGTCCGATATAGTAGATACCTGAACACTCAACAGCGGCAACATACCATTATAGAAGAACAACACTTGCTGGCTGTGGGTCAGTATCGGAGAGATTCTTTGTTGCATACCAGAGGGGTATTATCTGTTGCTGATTATGAGCGGTCACAGGCAGAGTATTTACAAAGCAAATATTCACTGGAGGGAGTATCAGCCGGACTGGAGAATCTGAAAATACAAATATCTCAGCTTGAAGAGAATTTATTGGATGTTCAGTTACAGATGCTTGAGAAGGAAAAAGTGATGGAACAAAATATTGGTACGGCTCAGGAAATATTGCAGAATAGTTTAAATAGTTGGATGTTGAATTATAATTTAAAGGCACCTGTGAACGGAACTGTAACATTTACAAACTATTGGAGTAAGAACCAGTTTGTAACGTCCGGAGAGACTGTTTTTTATGTAATTCCGGATGAGGAGGAGCAGTTGTTAGGGATCGCCCGTTTGCCGCTGGAACGTTCAGGAAAAGTGGAGATCGGACAACGGGTCATGGTACGTTTTGCCAATTTTCCGGATCATGAATTTGGTATTGTAGTGGGCAGGGTGAGTAATATATCATTGGTCCCGGAGAGAGACTTTTATCGTGTTGAGGTAGAGTTACCTGATGGGTTAAAAACCAATTATGGAAAAGAATTACCTATTTATCAGGAAATGAAGGGGACAGCCGAGATTGTAACTGCAGAATTGCGTTTAATAGAGCGCTTTTTTCTACCTGTAAAAAGACTGCTGAAGGAAGGAGTAGGAGAGTGAGATTCTTACAGATCTTTCAACAAAATATGGCTAGCAGTTTTATAATATTCTTCCCTGGATTTGAGCAGGGCTTTCCATTGTCCGCTAAACTCATTTTCCTTATCTACTTTAAAATCTTCCGATCCATACGTGTCGAGGCGATCTAAAAGCAGGGCCACATTGAGTTGATTAATATCGATGGAAGGCTGGTAACTGATCACACTGCTTTTTTGGTCTGTATATACTTCATGGATCAGATTGATATTCTGTAGTTGATCCATAATCTGATTAGTGAGACGAATGGGTATCTGGTGCTCACTGGATATCTCTTCTGCTGTATAAGCAGGTTCATTATTGACAAATCTTTTAGCGATCGGCGACATAATGGTTATACACATAAAATCCCGGTACCAGCGACTGATGTTTTTCGTGTCGGTTTCAAAATTAAAGTTATGGATGTTCTGGCCGGCATAGGTAAGCTGAGCACCGAAAAGGCAGATCGTCCAGGAGACATGAAGCCATAGGATCAAAAGGGGGAGTGCTGCGAAACTACCGTAAATGGCGTTATAGCGGGTTACCCACAGCTGACCGCTGATATAGAGGAACTGAAAGGCCTGATAGGCGGTTCCGGCAATAATACCCGAAATAAAGGCGTGTTTGAATTTTACCCGGGTATTGGGCATATAGATATAGAGACCGGTAAACATAAACCAGGTGATGATGTAAGGGATCAGGCGTACCAGAAATTTGACGATAGGTGCCAGTAGTACGTAATCTTCAATATGTTTCATTATAGTACTCATAAAGATCGTGATACCGCTCGATATAACGATCAGAATGGGTAGTAACAGGAACATGGCAAAGTAATCGGTTATTTTGCGGTAAATATTACGGGCTTTTTTAATTTCCCAGATACTATTGAATGTGTTCTCTATATGGTTGATCAGGTTAATGATGGTCCATAAGAGGACAATTAAACCGATCCCGATGAAAATACCACTTTTGGCCTGTGCCAGGTAGGAATCAACGAAAAGAAGGATCGTTTCTGTTGTTTCCGAAGGGGCTCCGAATCCGTTCCGGAATTGCTGCTCCATAATGTTGGCAAATCCGAATCCCCTGGCAATGGCAAAAAGAATAGCCAGAATAGGGACAATAGCCAATATGGTACTGTAGGTAAGGGCAGAAGCTTTGGTGGTAATACGGTCTTCGGTAAATCTCCAGATCGTAATAAATATGGTCTTAATAATAAAATACCAGGAAGAGCGGGTTTTGCTTACCTCGTTGTCTGATATACGCCATATATCATAGGTAAGGAAATTCCATATCTTTTTACTCTTTTGTATCAGTTTCCTGATCTTATCTTTTAAAGCCATGAATATGTTACGGTTACCTGATTCTCTCTGAATAATAAAAAAGCAGTCGATCTGTAAGCCGGGTTCTGTACCTTAATTCATTAAGGTGTCTGTCATTTATCTGAATGAAATGTTACCATTCCATTTTAGCGGTCTACCCTCCGACATGGAGCGAGCAACTCTCTTAACGCCGGTTTACATGACCTTTCAACTCTCAAGACGTACAGCCCGGTATGTTACCATATCGGCTGGTGGGCTCTTACTCCACCTTCTCACCCTTACCTTATATGAAATAAGGCGGTTGTTTTCTTCTACGTTACTCTACCCTCGCAGATAGCTTTCCGTTAGAAAGTGAGATGCTCTGTGTTGCCCGGACTTTCCTCCTGCAAAAATGCACGCGACAGACCGATCTACTGCTTTTATAACACAAAAGTAGTCAAAAATACTGAACCGGTTACCATAAATAAATATAATTCCTAACTTTGTGTATAGATATCGGGAGTTTTCCTGTCTGAATTTTAGGTATGAAATTGTCTTATTATCTATACGATCTTTATCTGAGGCATACGTTTGGCGTAGCGGGATTTTCCCGTACTTTTACTCCGGGTGTGCAGGTCGAAATTGAGCATGACGGTGTAGTAGGGTACGGAGAGGCTTCTCTTCCTCCTTACCTGGGAGAGACCCGGGAAAGTGTAATCTCTTTTTTGCGAAAAGTTTCTTTAAAGGATATTCCGGCCCCTTTTTCTCTGGAAGAAGTCCTTTCCTCTATTGATTCCATAGAGGCGGGTAATTTTGCGGCCAAAGCTGCGTTGGATATTGCGCTGCATGATCTGTATGGGAAACTTGTGGATAAGCCTTGGTATGAAATCTGGGGATTGAACCGGCAGGATACTCCTTATACCTCTTATACTATTGGAATAGATACTCCGGAGGTTATCCGGACCAAGGTAAAAGAGGTTGAAGGAGAATTCCGGATATTGAAAGTGAAACTTGGCTCTGACCGGGATAAGGAGATTGTCCGGACTATCCGCCGGATAAGTGACCTTCCTTTTACGGTAGATGCTAACCAGGGATGGACCGACAGAGTAAAGGCATTGGAGATGATCCACTGGTTAAAAGAGGAAGGATGTATATTAGTTGAGCAGCCTTTGCCTAAAGAAAGATTGGAAGATAGTGCCTGGATAACGCAACAGAGTCCACTTCCTGTGATCGCGGATGAATCTGTACAGCGTTTAAAAGATATTGCCTGTATCAAAGGGGCTTTTCATGGGATCAATATTAAACTGATGAAGTGTACCGGAATGGGAGAGGCTTCTAAAATGATAGAAGCCGCCCGTAGGGAGGGAATGCAGGTAATGCTGGGATGTATGACGGAGACCTCGTGTGCTATTTCGGCTGCTGCCCAGCTGGCTCCGGCAGTAGATCATGCGGATCTGGATGGAAATTTGTTGATCAGGAATGATCTTTTCCGGGGAATGGAGATCAGAGAGGGGAAAGTAACACTGAATGAACGGCCTGGTATTGGTGTGTTAAAACTGTCATAATTACATGAGCCGCCAACGTTTACATAACGAATGTAAATTTGTCAGTATCTCTCGTTAAGTGCTGTTAAGCTGCCAGAAAGGTCTGTTAAAAGTTAGTAAAAATGGAGTTACATTGATTTGAATGCATAGATTTTGTTGTTATTTTAACGTAGAATGTTAAAATTAAACCGCATATTAACAATTAAAAGAGGAAATAATTTATGAAACGAACAGTAAAGAGCATTATGGGGATTTTGGCCATGGTCTTTCTCAGTGCAGGAGTGGCAGGGGTAACTACCTACTATCTGGTACAGCCTCAGCAGGCTTCCCGCACTTTTGAAGAACTGTTTGATAACCGCCCTCAGGCGACATTTGCCAGTTATGACGGAGTGGCTCAGCAGCCGGTCGATCTAACCAAAGCTGCGGAGAGTTCCCTCAATGCAGTAGTTTATATTAAATCAACACAGGCATCAAAAACACAGACTGTGAGAAGTATGCCCGATATTTTTGATTTCTTTTTTGGGGAAGGCCAGGGACGGGAACGTCAGGTGCAAACACCCGAAAGAGTAGGATTCGGATCGGGAGTGATCATATCTACGGATGGTTATATTGTAACCAATAACCATGTGATTGAAGGAAGTGATGAAATTGATGTGAAACTGAATGATAACCGTAACTTCAAGGCCAGGCTGATTGGTGCTGACCCGTCTACTGACCTGGCTTTGCTTAAAATAGAGGCTACTAACCTGCATGCTCTTCCGGTAGGAGACTCCGATGCTTTGAAAGTAGGAGAGTGGGTGTTGGCAGTGGGAAATCCTTTTAACCTCAACTCTACTGTAACAGCAGGGATTGTAAGTGCTAAGGCACGTACATTAGGTGTATATAGTGGAGGTGTTGAATCTTTTATCCAGACGGATGCTGCGATCAATCGTGGTAATAGTGGGGGAGCCCTTGTGAACTCACGTGGAGAATTAGTGGGTATTAATTCCGTACTTACTTCTCCTACGGGTACCTATGCCGGATATGGGTTTGCTATTCCTACCAGTATTATGACAAAAGTGGTAGCCGACCTAAAACAATATGGTACTGTGCAACGGGCTCTGCTTGGCATTAAAGGGGGAAATATTGATGATTGGTCTAAAGAGAATGCTGAGAAGTTCCGTGAACTGGGAGTGACTTCCGGAGTATATGTATTTGAAGTGATAGAGAATGGGGCTGCCGAGGCTGCCGGTGTGAAAGCGGAAGATGTGATCCTGGAACTGAACGGAAAGAGCATACGGACTATGGCAGAGCTTCAGGAAGGTCTTTCCAAATGCCGTCCCGGTGATAAAGTAAAACTGAAAGTGTTGAGAAATAAGAAAGAAGTGACGCTGGATGTTACCTTGAAAAATGTACAGGGTACCACAAAAGTTGTGAAGAGTGTCGATATGGAGGTACTGGGTGCAGCCTTTAAAGAAGTATCTGATGAGCAAAAGAAACGTCTTAATATCAACTATGGTCTTGAAGTGACAGGTGTTACAGATGGAAAGATGAAGGATGCAGGTATACGTAAAGGTTTTATTATACTCAGGGTCAATGGACAAACCATGCGTCAGGAAGGTGATATAGAGACTGCTTTCAAAGCTGCTCTCCAATCAGAAGAGCAGGTACTCTTTATAAGTGGAATAAGCTCTTCCGGTAAACGTCAGAGTTATGCGATCGATCTTTCTGATACAGAAGAATAAGTTCTGAAAAAGTAGGTAAGAAAGATAAATAAAAGTAAAAACTTTTCCGTAAGAGTGCTGACAAATAACTTGTCGGCACTCTTTTTGTTAGTATAAGTATGAACAATATGCAAAAAGTTTCGTATATTTGCTGTTAGCAGAAAAAATTGTCGTAACTTTGCATTCCAAATTTGTTTTTAAGAATGAGACAATTAAAGATAACCAAAAGTATCACTAACAGAGAGAGTGCTTCTCTTGATAAGTATCTGCAGGAAATAGGTCGTGAAGATCTCATCACTGTAGAGGAAGAGGTGGAACTCGCTCAGCGGATTCGTAAAGGTGACCGTGCAGCTTTAGAAAAGCTTATCCGTGCTAATTTGCGTTTCGTTGTATCAGTTGCCAAGCAGTACCAGAATCAGGGACTTAGTCTTCCTGACCTTATTAATGAGGGTAACCTGGGGCTTATCAAGGCTGCTGAGAAATTTGACGAGACCCGTGGGTTTAAGTTTATCAGTTATGCTGTGTGGTGGATCCGTCAGTCTATTTTGCAGGCACTGGCGGAACAGTCTCGTATCGTTCGTCTTCCTTTGAACCAGGTTGGTTCGCTGAATAAGATCAGCAAAGCATTTTCAAAACTTGAGCAGGAGAACGAGCGCAGACCCTCACCCGAGGAACTGGCTGACGAACTGGAAATTCCGGTAGATAAGATCTCTGATACACTGAAAGTATCAGGCCGGCATATTTCAGTAGACGCCCCTTTTATGGAAGGAGAAGACAACAGTTTGCTGGATGTACTCGTAAATGACAATTCTCCTATGGCAGACCGCTCTTTGGTTTATGAATCACTTTCGAGAGAAATTGACAGAGCACTTTCTACGCTGACCGACAGAGAGAAGGAGATTATCCAGATGTTTTTCGGTATTGGCCAACAGGAAATGACGCTTGAAGAGATTGGCGATAAATTCGGACTCACCCGTGAGCGTGTACGCCAGATCAAGGAAAAAGCGATTAGAAGATTAAGACAAAATTCGCGTAGTAAATTGCTTAAATCTTATTTGGGATAAGTAGGGAACTTAATTTCTGAAAAAATTATAGGAACCACCTTTTACTAAAAGAGGTGGTTTCTTTTTTATACACCCTGGTAAGAATAAATTTTTATTTATTTAAACAAGTTGGGATCTTTATTTGTGGCTTTGGTTGATTTTGTTCTTTACTCTGTTT
>JAJQBG010000034.1 GCA_021203405.1 Bacteroides sp. | reverse complement strand
GGGATTCTGGAAAATTATCTATATTTTTGTTCTAAGTAAATAAAAATTATAATCCTTGATAAAGAGCTCAGGGGAATGACTATCCATCTAATCACATTTGCATCGTTGCTCCATAAGAATGCTTCTGTCGAAAAGTCACACGAGAGTATGTTGATCGAACTGGAAAAGCATTTTACTGTACGGATCATCGATCATACAGAGGCACATACACTATCACCCGGCGATTTCAAACTTGTATTTATTGCTACCGGAGGAGTCGAGAAAATGGTTGTACAAAATTTCGAGTCTTTACCGCGTCCTACAGTGATACTGGCAGATGGTATGTAAAACTCCCTGGCAGCAGCACTGGAAGTTTCGGCTTACCTGAGAACCCGGGATATGAAACCTGAGATATTACATGGCGAACTCTTCTCTATGGTAAAGCGAATTACCGAGTTGTATAATAATTTCGAAGCCCAGAAGGTGCTTCGCAGAAAACGGATCGGTGTGATGGGCATCTCCTCTTCGTGGCTGGTAGCCAGTAATGTAGATTATCTGCTGGCTAAAAGACGGTGGGGAGTTGACTTTATAGATATTAAACTGGACGACGTGTATAATCGTTTTGACCAGGTTACAGACGATGAGATCGGAGAAGCGGCTGCCCGGATCGCTCAACAGGCACTTGCCTGCCGGGAGGCAACCCCGGAAGATCTGCTGAAAGCGATGCGGCTTTACAAAGCGATCAAAGATCTGTGTATGGAAAAAGAGCTGGATGCTTTTACTATCAACTGTTTTAAACTGATCGAGGCCCGTGGAACCACCGGATGCCTGGCACTCTCCCTGCTGAATGATGACGGCATACTGGCTGGTTGTGAAGGGGATCTGCAATCGATCTTTACCATGCTGGCCGCTAAGGCAGTTACCGGGCAAACCGGCTTTATGACCAATCCGGCTTTTATCAGTACCAAAGATAACGACCTGGTACTGGCACACTGTACAGTAGGTTTGAAACAGGTAGATCAGTATATTATACGCAACCATTTTGAGACTGATAGCGGAGTAGCCATACAGGGAATATTTCCTACAGAAGAAGTAACGCTGATCAAATGCAGCGGCGAATGCCTGGATGAGTATTATGTATCTTCAGGCTGGCTGGAAGAGAATACCAACTTCATTAACGCCTGCCGTACCCAGGTCTGGGTAAGATTAGATACACTGGTGGATTATTTCCTGCGTAATCCGTTAGGGAATCATCACATCCTGATACGGGGTAACCACGAAAAAGCTCTCCATGAATTCTTTGTGGCAAACGGATGCAAAAAAGTGGAATAGAAGCATAGGCGGTTCTTAACGAACCGCTCTCTTTTTATATCTTTACAGGTATCTCTTTCCAGATCCCCTGATGCAACTCCATCACATGGGTATAACCAGCCTCTTTAAGGGCCATCAATGCATCGTAACGTCCTGCATTGATAAGTTCCGGGTAATGAGCATCTGAATTGACCACTACCGGGATACCGGCTTCCCGGATCTTTCTGAAGTATCGTTGATTGGGAAAGAAGGTACCCAGCTTCTGCCAGGCTTTTGTATTAATTTCCAGCAGATATCCTTTCCGGGCGATCGTATCTATATAATTATCTATAAAACGGATGTAACCGGGTTCGTCCGGTAAACCGGGACGATAACAGGAAGCATTGTAGTGCATTTTATCCGCATGACCCAGTATGTCAAATCCACCGACCTCCATTAACCGGAGATAACGCTCATAGTATAAACGGATCACTCTGTCCAGATCACCTGAGAAATGGTTATCTACAATTTCGGTAAAACGCTGCGGATTGCAATCGATATCAACCACTTCTCCCCGATTATCATAAAGCAGATGGACGGATCCAATGCGGTAATCCAGGGGCAGATCCCGGAACAGCGGAACAGCGGGATGACTCTCTTCATTCAGATAGTCGATCTCCAGACCGACATAGAGTTCTATACGCTCTTTATGTTTTTCCCGGATGGTCTGAAATTCCTCCAGATAATCCGGAATATCCGAATAATCCATGGACCAGTGGGTAGAGAAGGGAAGAGGTGCATGCGAGGAGACACCATACGATGAGAATCCCTGCCGGATGGCTTCCCGGATAAAATCTTCCAGCGGGGCTCTGCCGTCACAAAAAGAGCAATGACTGTGGTAATTAGTTAAGTTAGCTTTCATAGTATTTGGGTTATCCTTCAATTTCACTGAGTTCCAGCCAACGCATTGTCTTTTCATCAATCACATCTATCACCTCCGATATACGTTTGGAAAGCCGGTTCAATTCATCAGACTCCAGTGTACCGGAACAAAGTTTCTCTTCTATTTCGGCTTTTTCCTTCTCCAGTTCTGCAATTTCCTTTTCCAGCTGCTCAAACTCCCGTTTTTCTTTAAAAGACATTTTCCGTTTATCGTTCAGGCGCACCTTGGCAGCCTTCTCTTCTTTAGGTTTGGCCCCTTCCTCCTTCTTTTCCTCCTGCACCTCTTTCCAGGCCCGGTATTGGGTATAGTTACCCGGGAAATCCCGGATATCTCCTCCCCTGTTAAATACCAGCAAATGGTCTACTACTTTGTCCATAAAATAGCGGTCGTGGGATACCACGATCAGGCAGCCCCGGAAGCTTTGCAGGTACTCTTCCAGCACATTCAGGGTAATAATATCCAGGTCGTTGGTAGGCTCATCCAGTACCAGAAAATTAGGATTACGCATCAGTACCGTACAGAGATAAAGCCGGCGCCGCTCTCCTCCGCTTAGCTTAGCCACATAACTATGCTGGGTCTCGGGGGTAAAAAGAAAATGTTGCAGGAACTGGGAGGCTGTCAGAGTACGTCCTTTATCGAGTTCGATCACCTCGGCAATCTCCTGTACCACATCAATGACCTTCATCTTTTCGTCAAACTGTAATCCGTCCTGCGAGTAGTAACCAAACCGTACGGTCTCTCCGATATCAATCTGTCCGGAGTCGGCTTTTACCTCACCCAGCAATATCTTCAGGAAGGTGGATTTACCGGTACCGTTGTTCCCGACAATTCCCATTTTCTCGTACCGGGCAAAGATGTAGGAAAAGTCTTCGAGTATCTTCAGGTCGCCGTACTTCTTATAAAGATGTTCGGCCTCAAAGATCTTGGAACCAATGTAAGAGGCTTTAACCTCCAGCTTCACATTCCGGTTATCCATCCGCTGTTTAGCCACCTTTTCAAGTTCGTAGAAAGACTTCTCCCGGTAACGGGCTTTGTGCCCGCGGGCCTGAGGTTGGCGGCGCATCCATTCGAGTTCGGTACGGTAGAGGTTATTGGCGCGCTCTACTTCGGTAGTAAAGGTTTCGATCCGCTCCTGTCTCTTTTCCAGGTAATAACTATAATTTCCTTTGTAAGTATAGAGTTGTTTGTTATCAATCTCAATAATTCCGGAGCACACCCGGTCCAGGAAATAGCGGTCGTGGGTAACCATCAGCAGGCTTACTTTCGAACGCCTGAGATACTCTTCCAGCCACTCGGTCATATCCAGGTCGAGGTGGTTGGTGGGTTCATCCAAGATCAGCAGGTCGGGTTCGGTGATAAGGGCATTGGCAAGAGCTACCCGTTTAAGCTGTCCGCCTGACAGATGCCTGATCTGTTGATTAAAATCCGTGATCTTTAGTTGGGAAAGGATCTGTTTCGCTTTTCGTTCGTAATCCCAGGCTTTTTCCTGCTCCATCCGGGCGATGAGTGCTTCCAGGTCGGGATGCCCTTCCGTCTCCATCGCCTGTTCATACTCCCGGATCAGCTGCACGGTCTCGTTCCCATTGTGAAAACAAGCCTCCAGTACGGTCAGTTCTCCGGGATAAGAGGGATCCTGTTCCAGATAGCCTACACGGAGGTCGCGACGGAAAACAATCCGGCCCTCGTCATACCCTTCCCTGCCGGCAATCATATTGAGGAGAGTTGTTTTTCCACTGCCGTTCTTAGCAATTAATCCCAGCCGCTCCCCCTCGGCAATCCCAAATGATATATCTCTGAAAAGGATCAGGTCTCCGAACGATTTGGTGAGACCCTCAATCTGTATATAACTTGCCATTCTTTATCTAAGTAGTACAGGCAGAAAAATCTCTTTTTTCAGGACTCTTTTTCTGCCGTTGTTTCTATTTCTCTAACTTCTCTATCTTTTCCAGCAGGAAGGAATACTCCTTTTGCAGGTCACAAGGATCGCTCTTCTTAGTACGGTAGTTCCATACCAGATCGACCGGATAGAGGATCAGGTCACTTTCCTTATACTGCAATGCCGGCACTTCCCGGGATCCATCCACCACCGTAACCCAGTTCATTCCCTCTATTTCGTTGGTAAGGATTACTCCGAAAGCAATGCCAAACGATTGCCAAGGAGAGCGTTGGTTCGGTTTAATGGTACCGCTTTGCATGACCTGTTCTGTTTTAACAATATCTTCCCGGCTACCGGTAAAATCTTTTTTTAGTTGGGTTTTAATGGTTTTTACTGCCCACTCATACGATTCATCTACAGTGAGTATTTCCAGTACCCGGATGGGAATGATCTCACGAGGATATTGCTCATTCTCTTTCCGGATGACCAGTGTAGCGATCACCTCTTCCGCCTTTGCAGTATCTCCGCCTTTGGGAACCGTAAAGGAGCATTCAAAGACCAGGTTTCCCGCACCGGTTATCCAGCGATGGGTAATGTACCAGTTTCCCTGCTCCTGGAACATCTGTTTGCTATAGGCACATTCGTAGGTTCCGATACGGACCCATTCAGCCTGTGGGTTTTCCCGAAGTTCCTGCCGGATATTCTCTTCGGCAAACTTCATACTTCCCGGCATACCTGGTTCCTTTTTATAGGCGGAAATACGAAAATTACCATCCCATTTATCCGGGTCATAAAAGAGAAAAGTTCCCTCCATATCTTCAAACTCATTCCAGTTCTCCGGATAGATCATGGAGAACCATCCCCCGGGAGCTATAAATTTCCTGCCTTTTGCCATACACTATTAAAGATATTTACAGGACAAAGATAAGATATTCCCCTGAGATTATTTAGCGATCGGTTGAATCTTTCCCCGTACATCCCGGGATATCTCCAGAAACATATAGTTAACCCGGCCCGAGTGAATTTCTGCACTGTTCTCTTCGTACAGGCGGGTAGCATACTCCTCCGATTTCTGAAAAGTGATCCGGGAGAGTTCATTATCGGATCTGCCCACCAGGGAGGATTCCAGCTGCTGGCCGGGAAAGAGTTCCTGCAGGTCCACATCTCCAATCATAGTAGTCTCTATAAAACGAAGCCTGGTATGAGCGATATCCGTATAATATCCGACAAACATATGCCCGGGGATACGGATCAGTACCGGATCGATATTGACCGCCCGGAGCAGTGAAGCAAAAAGCAGACTCCCATCTACACAGTTGATCTGGGAGGCTTCCAGAGCTGTTCCAAAGGTACGAACGCGCTGGGAATAGACCACATTGCTGGAAAGACTGGTATTGGAGATGGAGCTATAACGGAAGTTGCGTTACTGAAGTACATACCAGAGGGCATAGATCTGTCTCTGTATAGCGTCCTCGTTATTGCTCTGGTATCCCATGAACCGATTGACCAAACGGGTATTGAGGGCCTCCCGGAGTATCTGGTCAATAGCCGGATTATCTTCATTGACATAGGCTGCAAAGAGTACACTGGTATCGTGGAACTCACCATCCGCTGTAACATAACCCAACAGGCATTCATGAATACTACGCATAGAGAGGATGCGTAAACCCTGGCCTAGATCCCGGTCGTTCATCTCTACCTTTACCGAAAAGTTAAACGGAGCGGGTTGTTCGTTACGGATCAGCGCCTCATATTTCCAGATAATATCGGGAAAAACAACATATTCATTCCAGGGCTCTTTCAGAATGAACTCCGAAACAGACTGGGCAAAGAAACGGGTCTCTTCGACCACTACCCGGATACGACTGTTCCTGCGCCGGGATTTCACCCGAATCCCGATCAGGGATTTTGGATTTCCTACGTACAGGGTTGCAGAAGGATAGATCACGATCGTATCAGTAGTGGCAACTGATAAAATAGCCGAGGGGAAGATATTTCCTCCCAGGTCATCTACCACTTCCACCGGTGTACGGAAGGGTTCATAGCGCCTGATAAGCCACAAACCACCTATAACCAATAAAACAGAGAGTAGGATTCCTATCACCGGTTTACAATATGTTGCCAGAAGATCACATCTTTTCATTACTTAGCCCTTGTTATACCTGAACAGTAGGATCAGCTTCCCTGAGAACACTTTGCAGAGGTAAATGTTTCTCTTCTTCCGTTCGTGCCCTCTCCATCTTAACATATTTGTAACATATATTTCATTTTGTCGTAACAAAAAAACGACATCTTTGCATCGGGATAAAAAAACTATTTAACTTTGTAACAACTCCATAACACCAAAGTGTATGAATGATTACCGTATTTTAGTAGTGGATGATGAAGAGGATCTTTGTGAGATACTGAAGTTTAACCTGGAGAATGAGGGTTACATAGTAGATACTGCTAACTCTGCCGAAGAGGTACTGAAACTGAATATCCGTGAATATAACCTGTTGCTCTTAGATGTAATGATGGGTGAAATATCCGGCTTCCGGATGGCTAATATCCTGAAGAAAAATAAGGAAACGGCCTCCATACCGATCATTTTTATTACAGCTAAGGATACGAAAATGATACGGTCACCGGATTTAACCTGGGAGCAGATGATTACATTTCGAAACCATTTTCACTGCGGGAGGTCATAGCCCGGGTACAGGCCGTACTGCGCCGCACGGTAAACAGTGAAAAGGAGAAGATACCCGAACAGCTTGCTTACCAGACCCTGCTGCTGGATATTACCCAGAAAAGAGTAAGTATTGACGGGCAGGAGATCAACCTGACTAAGAAAGAGTTTGAGATCTTACTTCTATTGCTGGCCAACCGGGGACGGGTATTTTCGCGCGAAGACATCCTGGCCCGGATCTGGAGTGATGAAGTATATGTACTGGATCGTACGATCGATGTCAACATTACCCGCCTGCGGAAAAAGATAGGTCCTTACAGGAAATGCATTGTAACCCGCCTGGGATATGGTTACTGTTTCGAAGCGATCTGATAAATCTTCCATACGATGAACGCTCCTGCTATCCGTAAGTATTTTCTTTCTTTCCACCGGCAGCTTTTTCTGTCAGTCATCTCGTTATTCATTGTATTCGCACTCTGTTTCCTTTTTTACCAGTACGAAAGAGAGAAATCCTATAAAGTAGAATTACTTAATACCCGGTTGCAGGTGCTCAACGACAGGCTCTACGAAGCAGCTGTGCGCGATTCTTTTTCTACGCTATCCTTTAACAATTACCTGAAAGATTTTCCTGCCGGAGAGGTACGGATAACGGTTATGAATAAAGAGGGAACTGTATTATACGATAATATGTACCCGGATACAGAACAACTGGAGAACCACCTGGAACGGGAAGAGATCCGGATTGCGTTGCAGGAGGGTACCGGACACCATGTACGACGCACCTCAGAAACGACGGGATTACCCTATTTTTATTCTGCCGGAGTATACGATCAATATATTATACGCACCGCTCTGCCGTACGATGTTTCACTGATCCATGCGCTGAAAGCGGAATCGGGATTTATCTGGTTCACCATTCTTGTTACCCTGATCCTGATCTTTGTCTTTTATACGTTTACCTCCCGCCTGGGAGCCTCCATTACCCGTCTCCGGGAATTTGCCCTGAGTGCGGATAGTAATCAGCCGATAGATCCGGAAATAGCGGAAGAGTTTCCCCATAATGAGCTGGGAGAGATATCACAGCACATTGTGCAGATCTACAACCGGCTGAACGATACGAAGAATGCTCTTTATATAGAGCGGGAGAAACTTTTCACTCACCTGCAATCTTCCCATGAAGGCCTGGGAGTTTTTACTAAAGATAAAAAAGAGATCCTGGTAAACTCACTCTTTACCCAGTATAGTAACCTGATCTCCGATCATAACCTGAAAAGTGCCGAAGAGGTTTTTGCTATTTCGGAGTTTGTAGCTATTACGGAGTTCATCACCAAAGAGCAGAAACGTTTCTGGGGAAAAAGAGAGGATCGTACTTCGGTCACAGTCAGTAAGAACGGACGTATCTTCCTGATAGAGTGTATTATATTTGAAGACCAGAGTTTTGAGATCTCTATCAACGATATTACCCAGCAGGAAGAACAGAACCGGTTAAAACGGCAACTCACTCAAAATATTGCTCACAAACTGAAAACTCCGGTCAGTAGTATCCAGGGGTATCTGGAGACCATTGTATCCAATCCGGGAATCGACCCGGAGAAAATACGCATATTCCTGGAACGCTGTTATGCACAAAGCAACCGCCTGAGCCGGTTATTGCGGGATATTTCCGTATTGACCCACATGGACGAGGCTTCCGAGATGATTGAAATGGAACCCGTCAGCATTAATTCTCTGCTCACTACTATTCTGAATGAAGTAGCCCTGGAACTGGAAGAGAAACAGATCACAGTGATCAACTCCCTGAAAAAAGAGATCAGGATCAAAGGAAATTACTCGCTGCTCTACTCTATTTTCCGGAACCTGACCGATAACAGCATTGCGTATGCCGGAGAAGGGATAACGATCCGTATCCATTGTTTCCGGGAGGATGATAAATTTTTCTACTTTAGTTTCTCCGATACCGGTGTAGGAGTAGACCCGGAACACCTCAACCGCTTGTTTGAACGTTTTTACCGGGTAGATAAAGGGCGTTCGCGCAAGATCGGCGGTACCGGGCTGGGGCTGGCGATTGTAAAAAATGCCGTACTGATGCACGGAGGAACCATTTCTGCCAAAAATCACCGGGATCAGGGTCTTGAATTTGTTTTCACCCTGGCAAAAGAGGAAAATAAATAAGAGATAAATAGCCGGAAATATCAGAAAATCTCTATCTTTGTCGGCGTATTGGTTTGTTCGCTCTACACACAGAGGAACAATTAAAAGGGAATCGGGTGAAAATCCCGGACAGTCCCGCTGCTGTAAGTTTCATTAAACATATCAGGCAATACTCAAGCCACTGAATAAGAAGATTCGGGAAGGAGCCTGTTTATGGAAACAAGTCAGAAGACCTGCCATACGTTTTTAGTTTTCATACAACTGCGAGGTACAGTTTGAAACACTTATTTATTCATGAAACAGTACATTTTTTTAATTACAAAAGGAGAGATCCTTTTATTAGTCACATACGACGTTTAACTTAACATATCGTTATAAACTCTGCCAAGTTTATTAACTAAATAGTGCCCGGTCGATGCGAGTTCGCCCGGGCATTTATTGTTTCGACCAGATTAATATGAAAAGGGATCACCGTAAAAATGAGGGGATTTTAATTTATAGAATTCTCATCTCCCTTAACGTACACCTGTAAGAGTAACCTTTTTCAATCCCCAAAGGGGATCCATCAATAGCCCGGGGCTGAGCAGAGCGATTC
>JAJQBG010000287.1 GCA_021203405.1 Bacteroides sp. | reverse complement strand
CAGACAAACAGGATGATTTATCAGGATTCTTTTAAGGTATATAGTATGAAATTTGACCTCAATTATTTTAAAAACGAAAAGATTAAAAATCTGCTTCACTCTAAACCGGATTTTACGATTCATGTAAGTAAAAAACAGTGGAGT
Organism: Bacteroides sp.; assembly: GCA_021203405.1. Lineage (GTDB taxonomy): Bacteria > Bacteroidota > Bacteroidia > Bacteroidales > Bacteroidaceae > Bacteroides. The sequence continues at coordinate 9,445 of JAJQBG010000287.1, read as the reverse complement.
ATCATTATCTCTCTTCTTCTTGTCATTACACTTTTTTATCTGGTATTTACGACCTGAACCACAGCCTGTGATTCGTCCCACGGTAGTTACTGAGACCGTAACCCGCGGAAATGTAGAGATCTACGGTGAATATGTAGGACGTATCCGTGCCCATCAGTTTGTAGAGATTCGTGCCCGGGTAGAAGGTTATCTGGAAAATATGCTTTTTGAAGAGGGAACCTATATCAACAAAGGGCAGGTGCTTTTTGTGGTAGACCCTCAGCTCTATAAAGCCCGGGTAGATAAAGCAGCTGCTCAACTACAGAAAGACAAGGCTATGGCCCTGAAAGCCAAACGCGACCTGGATCGTATCCGCCCGCTTTTTGAACAGAACGCGGCCAGTCAGCTCGACCTTGACAATGCTATTGCTTCTTACGAAAGTGCGAATGCGGCTGTTGCCATGAGCGAGGCCGATCTGAAACAGGCAGAAATGGCACTGGGCTATACCACCGTGCGCTCTCCCATAGCCGGACACATCAGTGAGCGCCATGTAGATATCGGTACCCTGGTAGGACCCGGAGGAAAATCCCTCCTGGCTACTGTAGTCAAAAGCGATACCGTACGGGTCGATTTCAGTATGACTGCCCTGGATTACCTGCGTAGTAAAGAGCGGAATGTAAATCTGGGGCACCGGGATTCTACCCGTACCTGGGATCCCTATATTACCGTAACACTTGCAGACAACTCCTATTATCCAATCAAAGGGCTGGTCGATTTTGCCGATCCGCAGGTAGATCCGCAAACAGGAACCTTTTCCGTACGGGCCGAAATGCCCAATCCCGACCATATCCTTTTACCCGGACAATACACCAAAGTAAGATTATTACTGGATGTACACGAGCAGGCTATTGTAGTACCTTCCAAAGCAGTAATTATTGAAAAAGGAGGAGCCTATATCTATGTGGTACGTGGCGATGATGTAGCCGAGAAACGTTTTATCGAACTGGGTCCCCAAATGGAGAATAAAATGGTGGTTGAACGTGGGCTTGCTTACGGAGAGCAGATTGTGGTAGAGGGCTATCGCAAACTTACCCCCGGGATGCAGGTAACCGTAGTGGATGCCTGGGAAGAAGAAAATGATAACCTACAGAACGACTGACCGATGAAGACAGACTTTTTTATTGACCGTCCGGTCTTTTCGATGGTTATCTCCATCGTGATCGTTATTCTGGGTATTATCGGACTGACCATGCTCCCGGTAGACCAGTATCCGCAGATCACTCCGCCGGTGGTCCGGGTCAGTGCCAGCTATCCCGGAGCCAGTGCACAAACAGTGACCCAGGCAGTAGCTACTCCCATTGAACAGGAACTCAACGGTACACCGGGAATGATCTATATAGAATCCAGCAGTTCCAATACGGGAGGATTCTCAGCTACCGTTACTTTTGATATTTCTGTAAATCCTGACCTGGCAGCCGTAGAGGTGCAAAACCGTATCAAACTTGCTGAATCGCGTCTGCCGGCCGAAGTGGTACAGAACGGACTCTCGGTAGAGAAACAGGCTTCCAGCCAGTTACTCACTATTACCCTTCAATCTTCCGATCCCAAGTTTGATGAAATATATCTCAGTAACTATGCAACTCTCAATGTACTCGACATTCTGCGCCGTGTGCCGGGAGTCGGCCGTATCTCCAACGTCGGTAGCCGCTACTACGCCATGCAGATCTGGATGGAACCCGATAAAATGGCCAGTCTCGGGCTTACCGCACAGGATATTCAGAATGCTCTGAAAGACCAGAACCGGGAATCGGCTGCCGGTGTACTGGGGCAACAGCCGGTAGCCGATGTGGATATTACTATTCCCATCACCACCCAAGGGCGACTCTCTTCCGTCAGCCAGTTTGAAGAGATCGTAGTAAAAGCAGCTGCCAACGGTACCCTGATCCGTCTCAGGGATGTAGCCCGGGTATCACTGGAAGCAGCCTCCTACAATACTGAAAGTGGGATCAACGGTGAGAATGCAGCAGTACTTAGTATTAATATGCTGCCGGGGGCCAATGCCATGGAAGTTGCTAAGAATGTAAAAGAGGCCATGGAAGAGATCAGCCGCAGCTTTCCCGGAGGGATCAGCTATGGTATTCCTTTTGATATGACCACTTACATTTCCCAATCTATCAAACAGGTGTATAAAACTCTTTTTGAAGCTCTTTTCCTGGTAGTGCTGGTTGTTTTTCTCTCCCTGCAAAGCTGGAGAGCTACCCTGATCCCCATTGTTGCCGTACCTATTTCGCTGATCGGTACCTTCGGGGTCATGCTTATCTTTGGTTTCTCTCTCAATATGCTTACTCTGCTGGGACTTATTCTTGCCATTGGTATTGTAGTAGACGATGCCATTGTAGTGGTAGAGAGTGTAGACCAGATCATGGAGGAAGAGAAGCTGGGTGCCTATGAAGCCACCAAAAAAGCCATGCGGGGACTCAGCAGCGCCCTTATTACCATGTCCCTGGTACTCTGTGCCGTATTTGTACCGGTAAGTTTCCTCTCCGGTATTACCGGGCAGCTTTACCGGCAGTTTACTATTACGATTGTAGTATCCGTACTTATATCTACTGTAGTAGCCCTGACGCTGAGCCCGGTCATGTGTTCACTGCTGCTCAAACCCTCCACCGGTAAAAAATATTGTTTTCCGCCGGATCAACTTCTGGCTCAACCGGGGTAATAAACAATATCTTTCGGCCATTAGCCGTACCCTGATGGTTCCCAAACGCATCCTGGCCCTTTTTGGAATGGTACTGATAGCCATCTGGGTACTCAATGCCCTTGTACCCGCCAGTTTCATGCCCCAGGAAGACCAGGGCTATTTCCGGATGGAGCTGGAACTCCCCGAAGGGGCTACGCTGGAGCGTACCCGCAAGGTAACCGACCGGGCTATTGCTTTTTTGAACGATTACCCCCACGTAGACTATGTACTCAATGTTACCGGTTCCAGTTCCCGGGTAGGTAGCAGCCAGGCCCGGACTGATTTTACTATCATTCTTAAGCCGTGGAATGAGCGGAAAGGAATCAGTGTAGAGAAGATTATTGCCGATCTGCAGGAGGAGTTCTCCCGGTATCCGGAAAGTAAAGTCTTCTTTACCACTCCTCCGGTAATTCCTGGTCTTGGTTCTTCCGGTGGATTTGAAATGGTACTCGAGGCCCGTGGGGATGCCTCTTTAGAAGATTTACAGCGGGCTACCGATACCCTGATGCACTATGCTTCGCAGCGAAAGGAACTTGCCGGACTCTCCAGCTCTCTTCAAAAGGAGATCCCGCAACTCTATTTTGATGTCAACCGCGATAAAGTAAAACTATCCGGCGTACCCCTGGCAGATGTATTCTCAACCATGAAGGCTTTTACCGGATCGGTCTATGTGAACGACTTTAATATGTTTAACCGTATTTACCGTGTATACCTGCAGGCCGAAGCTCCTTACCGGGCTTATAAAGATAACCTCAACCTCTTTTACGTACGGGGAAGCAACGGGGTGATGATCCCGCTTACCTCGCTGGGAACCACCGAATATACGACCGGTCCCGGCAATATCAAACGCTTCAATATGTTCAACTCCGTCACTGTACGGGGAGTAGCAGCTCAGGGATACAGTACCGGGCAGTCTATGGATATACTGGAACAGATCGTTGCGGAAAAGCTGCCTGATAACATCGGTGTAGACTGGAGCGGACTCTCTTACCAGGAGAAAAAGGCCGGTGGACAGACCGGCTATATCCTGGCCCTTGTATTTCTTTTTGTGTTCCTTTTCCTGGCAGCTCAGTATGAAAGCTGGTCTATTCCGGTCGCTGTGATGCTCTCGCTTCCCATTGCCGGGTTGGGAGCCTATCTGGGTGTGCTTCTCTGCGGTCTGGAAAACAATATCTACTTCCAGATCGGCCTGGTTATGCTGATCGGCTTGGTAGCTAAAAATGCGATCCTTATTGTAGAGTTTGCCAATGTAGAGGTTAAAAAGGGAGCCGATGTCATTACTGCTGCCCTGCAGGCAGCCCACCTGCGTTTCCGTCCTATTGTTATGACCTCCCTGGCCTTTATTCTGGGAATGCTTCCGCTGGTATTTGCCAGTGGTCCCGGTTCTACCAGCCGGCAGGGGATCGGTACCGGGGTCTTCTTTGGGATGCTCGTAGCCATTACCTTCGGTATTGTACTGGTACCTTTCTTTTTTGTACTGATCTATAAACTGAAAATAAAGATAAAACGATAAACCTATGGAGTGTAGTTTTTATAAACTGGCTTTACCTGTTGTACTCTTCCTTTTCTGCTCCTGTATGGCAGGATGAAAATACACTACTCCCGAAATGGCACTTCCCGCTCTTACAGAAGAACAGGAAGAGTTACTGCCGGATTCTTTGGCACTGGCCGACCTCCGGTGGTGGGAAATATATTCAGATGCAACCTTACAGGAACTTATTCTGAAAGCACTGAATCATAACAAAGATATACAGATCGCAGTAGAACGTATAGAAGAACTCCGGGCCCTGCGGCGGGCTAAGACGGCTGAACTTTTCCCTGAGATAAACGGAAACATCTATTACGACAGAGAGTTTGAAAATTACCGGGGAGAAAAACATGTGGATGACCTCGAACTCGGTACCAAGATTCGGGTAGGCTGGGAAGTAGACCTCTGGGGAAACATCCGCTGGGGTAGGGAAAAGAGTACAGCCGAATACTTGCAATCCATAGAAGCTCGCCGGTCGGTAGAGATGACCCTGGTGGCCGGTGTGGCAAGGGCCTATTTTGAATTAGTGGTACTGGATAATGAACTAGCCATTGTCAGGCAGACACTCCATACCCGGGAAGAGGGAGTGAACCAGGCCCGGCTACGCTTCGAAGGAGGACTTACTTCCGAAACCTCCTATCAGCAGGCCCAGGTGGAACTTGCCAGTACAGCTACGCTGATCCCCGAACTGGAGCATCGCATCACTATCAAAGAGAATGAGATCTCTCTCCTTACCGGAGAGTTTCCCGGACGGGTGCCCCGCACCACCATGGATCAACAAAACAGCCTGCCTGAACATTTACCGGTGGGATTATCTTCCGACCTATTGAAAAGACGTCCCGATGTACGGATGGTAGATCACTCCCTCCGGGCTGCCAATGCGGCAGTAGGAATTGCCTATACCGACCGTTTCCCCCGCATTGTGCTTACCGGAGCTTACGGAACAGAAGGAGATCAGTTCAGTACGCTGATGAAGTCTCCTTACGGGATCATTATCGGTACTCTTACCACCCCTGTATTTGCCTTTGGAAAGAAACAGGCTAAATACAAGGCCCAGCAACGTGCCTATGAGCAGGAACTACACCGGTATGAGAAAAAAGTATTGACCGTATTTAAAGAGGTCAGTGATGCCATGGTCAGTTATAACTCCATTAAACAGGCCCGGGAGCTCAAAAGCGACCTGGAACGTGCTTCCAAAAGCTATGTGGACCTGGCCCAGTTGCAGTATATCAATGGGGTGATCAATTACCTGAATGTACTGGATGCTCACCGGCGTTATTTCGATGCCCAGATCGGATTAAGTAATGCGATCCGGGATGAATACCTGGCACTTGTAGAGCTTTATAAAGTTTTGGGTGGGGGATGGAGTGAATAAGTGGAAACGGGTATACTTGTTTCCACCAACGGTTATACTTTTTAAAAGTGAGCGTACATTTAAAAAAGAGCAGCACGGTATTTTGAACTTTTGCACCCTATTGATTGTAAGTAATTATAACCATTTGTTGAGCCATTTAAAGAAAGTACGCTGCCAGAGTACCCCGTTCTGAGGTTTGAGTACCCAGTGGTTCTCATCCGGATAAATAAGCAACTCTGCCGGTATGCCCCGCAGTATGGCTGCATTGAATGCGGACATTCCCTGAGAGGCTAAAATGCGGTAATCTTTCTCTCCGTGAATACAAAGGATCGGTGTATCCCATTTATCTACAAACTTGTGAGGAGAGTTGGCAAAGGTGCGTTGGGCTACCGGATTATCCTTTTCCCAATAGGCACCCCCCATATCCCAGTTGGCAAACCACATTTCCTCGGTTTCAAGGTATTGTTGTTCCATATTGAAAATACCGTCGTGGGCAATAAAGGCTTTGAAGCGTTTGTTATGGTGCCCGGCCAGCCAGTATACGGAATATCCTCCGAAGCTGGCTCCTACACACCCTAACCGCTCTTCGTCCACAAAACTCTCCCGGGCTATCTGGTCGATGGCTGTGAGATAATCGCGCATACACTGTCCCCCATAATCTCCGCTGATCTCTTCCAGCCACTCCATACCAAATCCGGGCAGTCCGCGGCGGTTGGGGGCTACTACAATGTATCCCTGGTCGGCCATGATCTTAAAGTTCCAGCGGAACGACCAGAACTGGCTCACGGGGCTTTGCGGGCCACCGTTGCAGTAGAGCAGGGCCGGATATTTCCGGTTGGGATTGAAATCGGGCGGATAGATGACCCAGGTATGCATCTTTTTACCGTCTGTCGTGGTAAGCCACCGCTCTTCGATCCGGTTCTCCCGGAGCTGGTCGTAAATATGTTTATTCTCGAAGGTAAGCTGGGTAACAAGGCCCTCTGCGGAGACTGAATAAATTTCATCAGCCATCTGCATGGAGTGGCGTTTGGTGATCAGCCGGTCTCCGCATACCCGGACGGAGGCGTAGTCGTACATGCCGTCGGTGATTTGAGTCAGTTCCCTCTCTTCGATATGGATGCGGTAAATATGGCTTTTGGCATGCCATACTCCGGTGAAGAAGAGGTGACGGCTATCTTCGCTCCAGGCGTAGTCGTCTACGTTCGATTCAAAAGCTTCACTGAGGAAAGTTTTCTTCCCGGTAGCCAGCTCCATACACATCAGCCGGTTACGATCGGATTCGTATCCCTCTCTCTCCATGCTCAACCAGGCAATGTACTTGCCGTCCGGAGAGTAGGAGGGATTGGTATCGTATCCCCCGTTACCGGCAGTGATATTATTAATCGTCTCTCTCTTTTCCACATCATACAAATAAATATCGGAGTTGGTAGACAACGCATACTCTTTACCAGTCTTTTTGCGGCAGGTATAGGCAATGGTTTTAGAGTCGGGACTCCAGGCTAATTGTTCTATTCCTCCGAAGGGTTTCATGGGGCTTTCGTAAGGTTCTCCTTCCAGGATGTCTGTAATATGGGTGATGGAGGAGCCATCAAAATCGGCTACGAAAGGGTGGGGAGCAGTGGTTTTCCACTCGTCCCAGTGTTTATACATCAGGTCGTTTACCAGGATCCCTGAACTTTCGGGAAGATCCGGATAGATATCGGCTGTACTTTTTACGGTTTTTACCTGTGAGATAAAGAGGAGTTTTTTTCCGTCGGGTGAAAAGCAAAACCCTTCGATATCTTTATCATAGTGGGTGAGCTGGCGGCGTTCGCTCCCGTCGGGGTTCATCTCCCAGACCTGGCTACTACCGCTTTCGGTAGAGAGGAAAGCTATTCTGGTTCCGTTCTTAATCCATTTGGCTTCAGTCTCCAAAAAGCGGGTATGGGTTATCTGCTTGTTGCTGGAGCCGTCGCTGTTCATCACAAAAAGTTCACGGTTGTTCTTGTTCTGCGGAACGCTGTAATAAGTTACGGCATAGACGATCTTTTTTCTATCGGGAGAGAGGGAGTAACTGCCGATGCGTCCCATAGCCCAGAGGGCTTCCGGGGACATCCGGTTGTCTTCAATGGATAGATTTGATCTGCCGATAAGGGGAGCCTCGTGTAGCTGATCTGGTTTTTCACTGCATGACAGGCATGAAATGGCTAAAGACATACACATTAGAAATTTAAAGGTTCGCATAGAAATTCAGGGTTCATTTATTCGGGAGACGAAGGTAGTATTTTATAATGAATAACAGAAAAAGAGGCATTTCTTTTCGGGAGTTGTTCCTATATTTGTTTCCTCTAATTAAGAACGGAATGGAAAAAATAACAGCTGAGAAAGCGACTGTAGAGAAAATGATCGCTCTTTATTGCCGGCACAGGCACCGGGAAGCGACTTTGTGTGACGTATGCAGGGAATTGGTAGCGTATGCACACCAGCGTCTGGATAGATGTCAGTTTGGCGAGAAGAAGCCGAAATGTTCCCGTTGTACCGTACATTGCTACAAGCCGGAAATGCGCACCCGTATCAGGGAGGTGATGTGTTTTTCCGGCCCGAGAATACTATTCTATGATCCTGTTTCTTTTTTCAGACACCTGTTTGGCGGATGAAAAAGACTTTTACAGTGCCTGTACAATATCCTGGTAAAGATCGGAAACGCTTTCCAGACCTACGGAGATATGGATCGTCTTGTCGCTTACATTCATTTCCGCACGCTGGCCGGCGGTAAAGTTACCGTAAATGGTAGAGGCAGGGTGAATCGCAAGAGTTTTGTTGTCAAATAGATTGGTCGCTCTTTTTATCAGTTGCAGGCGGTTCAGGAAGGCAAAGCAGGCCTCTTTTCCACTCAGGTTGAGAGTGAACATAGCACCGACATAAGCTCCGAACTGTTTTTGGCTGATCTGGTAAAACGGATTTTCCGGAAGTGCCGTATAGTTTACCGACTCAATTTTAGCCACTCCCTGAAGTAGCCGGGCCAGTTCCAGACAGCTTTTTGCCTGACGTTCGTAACGGAGCTCCATGGTCTCCAGTCCCAGCGTCTGCATATAAGCCACCTATGGGGTCATGTAAGAACCCAGGTTACGATGGATCTCTCTCCGTAATTTCATGGTAAAGGCAGCTTTGCCTACCTGACGGTAAAGAGGAGCTAATTTATCAGACCCTGACCAGTCGTAAGAGTCATAATCCAGGATGAGGCCACCGATCGAAGTCGCTCCCTCGGATATATATTTGGTACTGGATACAATTTCAATATCTATTCCGAAATCAGGAGCCCGGAAGGCATTAAAAGGAACTACAGTCGTATCTGCTATCAGGGGAATACCGTGTTTTTTGCACAGGGTTGAGAGCGCACCAAGGTCTGCTACCTCCAGTTGCGGATTGGTAATGGTCTCCAGGAACAGAGCACAGGTATTACTGTCAATCGCTGCCTCTACTGTCTGCAGATCGGTCAGATCCGTAAAACGAGCTTCCAGACCAAAATCTTTCATTGTGCTTTTAAGCAGTGAAAAAGTATTGCCGAAAAGGTGCGGGGAGGTTACCAGGTTCTTGCCGGCTGCACCGATCGTCATAAAAACATTGGTAATGGCTGCCATTCCTGAGTTGAGGGCCGTTACACTCAGGGCACCGGTAATGCGTTGTACTCTTCTTTCAAAATACTCTACTGTGGGGTTGGTAATACGGCTGTAGGCGTGTTCGGGGCTCTGTCCGCAGAAAGCCTTTTCCATCTCTTCGGCCGTGTCAAACTCATACGCAGCTGTGTTATATACCGGCATGGCGAGCGAGTTATAACTATCTTTTTTTACATAAGGAGTATGTA
>JAJQBG010000111.1 GCA_021203405.1 Bacteroides sp. | reverse complement strand
ATTAAATAATGGTTAGTAAATCAGTTCATTTCAAAGGCCCGGTACACTTCCGGATCATTTTCAGTCTTCAGGAATTTCAGGATCTCCTGCAAGCATAGAAAAGTCTTATATCAACAGGAGAGAAATTACTCTCCGATAAAGTTTAGTTTAACAATTACGGTGCAAAGATAGGAAAAATCAGTTTAGCCGATTAGTATCAGAAGATTCATTTTATTAAAAATAATCAATTGAATCTATTTTTAACTCTCTGCGCCAGTGGTCACCGGCTTGATAACTCCTGTACGGTAAGAAGCGGCTAGGAAGCCGCAAAAGAAAGAGTCACCGGCTGGGAAGCCGGCGACAATAAGTGGCAGCCATAGTCGTGCAACAACCACCAGGAAACTGGCGGCAACAGAATTAAGAACCAACGGTGAACAAAGCTAAACTGGCGATAACAGGGCATATAAAAGCAATAAGTAAGATTTGTTACCTGAATTTTATTTCAATCGTTCCTCCCTGCGGATCAAAATTAAAAAGTGCTTTATCAGCCAGCAGAATGCAATTCAGCTCTTTGTGATCCTGGATGACCGATAGTTCCTTTATACCAGACCGGTGAAGTATAGCTGTGAGGGGTTCTTTGAAAAGTTCGCTGTTAAAAGAGCAGGTAGGTTTTACCAGCAGTTTTCCTTTTCCCCCGGATATGATCCCCAGGGTAGTAGCCTCTCTTTCGGCTATATAAGCAACTACTTCTTCGAAAGTACCTACCCATACCTGATCTTCCAGCGCTTTTACCCGATCCAGGTGATCCCAGAAGAGCGTCGGGTCGGGAAAGGCATCGTATCCGTAATGGATGCCATGGATCATGGCAACATCCCATCCTCTGGTTTCCAGCAATTTTACCATCCGCTGCTTCAGGTTTTCGGGGGATGCTTTACTGCCTAAGGAAAACTGTTTTATGCGGGTGACTATCCGATCCCGGGAAGCCAATTCCAGAATCGTATCATTTTTTGCATTGTAGGGATAACAGAAGGTTTTTGGGAAAAACGCCGGTCTGTTCAAAGATCACCGTATCATTTTTCCCTATTTCATAGATTGCATCTTCCAGCGGGACAGCAGTCAGCTTGCGGTGCGACCATCCGTGGTTGGAGACCTCGTGTCCGGCTGCTATCAGCTCCCGGAGTTCCTGCCAGTTCATACGGGTCGTATCAGGATATTATGCCGTATCTTCATTGATCTTTGCTCCATTGATCCAGAAGGTTCCGCGAAAGCCCCGCTTTTCAAGCTGGGGAGCGGCATGCGTATAGTGCTCTTTCAACCCATCGTCAAAGGTATAACTGATGGCACAGAACTTATCTCCTTTGTAACGGGCAATTGTTACAGGTGTTGAGGGTTCTTGTGTAACTAACAGGAAGAAAGAGAAAAGCAGAAGAACTGATATACTTAGTAAACGTTTCATAACTATAGAATGATCTTTTTTTTACGGTTCAGACAGGCAGGAACAGGGAAGAGGAGAACGATTGTTACCCGCATGAAACTTTACCTCCTTCTTCCCATTTCTCTGCATTGTCACTATTTATTCTGTCTATTTTTAAAATAGGCGGGTACCCACTTCTTCGGGTCTAATTTCTGCGCACGGGTTCCTGTCGCCCCTAAATCAACCAGGGTATTGTACATTGCTATACCCAGATATTCGGACGAAACATTTGAGAAATGGGTCTGGTCGGAGCGCAGTTCTACCTGCGACATATCGATCAGGTAAAAGTTAGTCTGCCCGGCAGCCAGCCGGTATATGGCCTCTTCTACCTGATCGTTATACTCTTTACTGGCATGGGAGATGGTCCCGTAGATAAAAGGGAGTTCCCGGTAATGCTCTTTACCGGTCTTCTCTGCCAGGAAATTCCGTACATGGGCAACCACTTTACGGAGGTTCTCGTAATAGTACTCTCCCCGCCTGCGGTCTCCTTCCCCCTGATGCCAGAGAAAGGCAACGATCTCATACTCCCTGTCGAGTTTGGAAAGGGTATTGTCAATACCGGCGCTGATCAGTTCTTCGAAAGAGAGGAGTAGTGAGTTACCTCCGATAGCGGTAGAAGAGGTCCGGAAGAGCCAGAGAGAATCGGCCTGCCAGTAGTATCCGCCGGAAGAGGTAGCCAGGGTATCAATGGCCGTAGCTCCGAGTGACCACTTCATTACATAGAAATCTTCCTGCAGGGCCTGTTCCATCCAGTAATAGGTTACTGCACCGTAGGCCCATCTACGTGGATCGTTGGAGGCATTACAGAGAGGCCAGAAAGGGGCGAACTCTCCGGTTATAGAATCGGTTGTAAATCCTTTGATCCATTTACAATGTTTGTATCCGGTATCGGCAAGGCGGGCCATATACTCAGGAAGTTCCGTATTAAACACTCTCCCTTCGGTATTGGATTGCCCGGCTGTTATAATTACTTTGACCGGTTCCATAGCCTGTAAATTTGCCAGGATATAGCAGTTCAAAGTTGGTATCCAAAAACTCTTTTTACTCATATTTTTTCTTATATTTACTTATTTCCTGAGCAACTTTTTATCTATCATTTCCCCCGGCGATGCCGGGGGCTAAGGTATATTACCCTCTACGAGGGTGATTAAAGGATATTTATATGAATCAGTTCTCAAAAAGTAAATACTACGACTTCTGCTCATAGAGTAATTTCTGATCCTTCTCAACCTCCAAAAAAGAAGAAAGTATTACTTTGCTTTTTCATAAAACTCGATCTCCACGATCCTTAATAAACCTCTGGCATCCGGGTCAGCGTTGTTCCGGAATACATCCAGGTCTACTTTACGGTCTACTTCCACAATACTTTTAAAAGCATCTTCTTCTTTGCTCTTTCCGGTAAGCCGGATCATTACATTCTTACCTTTTACCGGTTCAAACCGGATGGTATAATAGCCCAGGTTCTGTTCCGTATGACCACTCCATACCTTTTTCCCCTCCACAAAGACCTCCAGGGGATAGCTGGTGGTTTTCCAACCGGAGAGTTTGACACAGATCTCAGAAAGGGAGGCTTCTCTTTCAAGGGTATAGCTGATCCAGGCCGTAGAGAGCTTTCCATCGTTTTTCCACTCTGTCATTTCGTTGTCATCGTAGCTCTTTATCGCCTCTTCCTGATTGGAACCGGCCTTGACCGATCCTACTTCTACGGCATAGCGATTCACCTTATAAGAAGGTGTAGCGGGTGTAGGCCCTTTCTCCAGATAAACGGGCAGAGAGGCTGCCTGGAAAGTTTTACTGAGTCCTGCTTCTACCGTTACCGGCCTGGTCTGAAGGGTAAGGATAGCCGGAGTAAGTTTCCCGGAAGTAGCTTTCAGGGTAATAGTGCCTGCCTGCGGAGCAGAACGAACAAAGGCTCTGTTGATACCACACTCTACCGGAAGCTCGGTGGAAAGAATATAGTTATCCGGGCCCTGGGCAATTCCTCCCCGCCACTCAGCGGGTCCCGTCAGTTCGAATTTTACAAGGTCATTTGCTAAGGGACAGCGGCGTCCCCGGGCATCTACTACTTCAAATTCGATCAGTGCCAGATCGTGTCCGTCGGCCAGCATTCCATCCGGTGCGGTCATAGCAACCATCCGGAGAGCTACCGGTTCTCCGGCAGTCTCTAACGTATAGGAACTTGCCTCTTTTCCTGCTTCATCGTAACTGATGGCTTTCAAGGTGCCGGGTTCAAACGCAATATCTTTAAAAGTATGCAGGAAGTGGGCTTCCCGCTCTGCTTCTCCCACCGCTTTGCCATTGAGCAGCAACTTAACGGCAGGGGCTGCGGAGACAACATACATATCTTTAACGGTAGGATCAGGATAATTCCAGTGACCGATTATGTAAGTTTCATACTGTTCGGTATCTACCCAACCGTCCCACATCACTTTATGGACTCCACACCCATCTTTGGGGATACGCATGGCATCGACCACTCCACTGCGGCGATAGTTCTCCTCCCCCCGCATGTGGGTATTGCTGTCGGAGAAGATGATCTTGGCACCTCCGGCATTGACCCGGCGTCCGGTACCGGGACGGGCTTCGTAATAATCGTACCAACGACGAATATTCTCTAAGGCCAGCCCATCCTGATTACGGTTATAGGAGGGTGCGGGTTCATTCCGGTAAGGAGGCCCATCTCCTTCCTGGTGGTAGGGATAAGAGTACTCATCCCAGTATTTGCGTAGCCCTTCGTCGCGCATATATTCATTGGCCCATATGGGTTGCCTGGCACTATGATTAACATAGAGCATCTCTCCTCCCCACTCACTATTCTCCACATCCAACATCTCACGGGAGCCGATAGCCCGTCCTCCGGATGGATCGTACCGGTCACGAAGGGCTTTCATCTCTGCCATGTGTTCATAGGAAATTCCTTTGTTACCACATTCATAGAAGAGGATACCGGGGTGGTTGCGGTTGTAAATAATGGCATCGCGCATCAGTTCCAGCCGGTGTTCCCATTGCCGGCCCTCTACATCTTTTTCGGAATCGCCGGCAGGCATTACATGGATAAGTCCCACCCGGTCGCAGGACTCTATATCCTGTTTCCAGGGAGTTACGTGCATCCAGCGTATAAAATTCCCGTTGCCCTCTACGACCAACCGGTTGGAGTAGTCGCTCAGCCAGGCAGGGACACTGCTACCGATAGCGGGCCACTCGTTGGTAGAGCACTGGGCATACCCCTTCAGGTGGATCACCCGGTCGTTGAGTTTAACCACGCCGTTGCCAAATTCTGTCTTACGGAAGCCTGTACGGGTAACTACTTCATCAATGGGTTTGCCATTCTCTTTCAGAATAGTCTTTACATTATACAGATAGCCGTACCCCCAACTCCAGAAGTGGAGGTTGTCTACTCTCCGGGAAGCTGTAAGTGTTTTCGTATCACCGGGGTTAAGGGTGACACGGTCACCCGGGAACTCCACCACCGGTTTATCATCCAGGTCGGTGATCTCTACGGTATATTCAAGGGTTGCCGGGGCAGAAGTTTCGTTCTTCACTTCTGATTCCGCATGGATAACAGCGGATGCGGTCGGTATATCGATCTGAGAAGCATATATATAGACTCCGGTTGTTTTCAGGTTGGTGTAAAGAGGAAGGGTCTGGTATACCGGAGGTAAGATATGGAGGGTTACCGATTTATTAAGCCCGCCGTAACTCACATAGAAGACGCTGTGGTTCCACTGAAAGCCTGTTCCGGTCGCCTTTTCCGTATAGCGGCTGCCGTTATCGGTCCTTATGGTGATCGTATTTTCTTCTTCGCCGAAACGTACGACTCCCGTTATATCGATCCCGAAGGCCATCACTCCGTTCTCGTGGAGGATCATCTCCTGACCGTTGAGATAGACGGTACCGGCCTGGCGCAGCCCTTCAAACTCCAGAAAGATTTTTTTCCCGGTAGCTGAGGCCGGTATTTGAAAGGTTTTACGATACCAGGCTACTTCTTTGGGTATTTTATTGATCGCAAGGCGGAAAGCGTCATCTTCGTTCCACGAATGGGGAAGAGTAACCGGCTTCCAGGTTTCATCGGCAAAACTTTCGCCTGCGGCTCCTTCGGGGTCTCCGACAAATAGTTTCCATCCGGAGTTGAAATTGTATGTTTCTCTACCGGAACAATCGGCTGCAGCCGGCACCTGCAAAGCAAGTGCACAGCTACAGAAAATCGCAAGCAATTGTTTTTTCATTGTGAGGATCTTAGTCATGAAAAGATGTTTGACTGTATGTAAATGTGTTTGTGTTGTGACAGTTCTATCGGATCGCTTCGTGTATATCTATTTCAACAATAGCCAGCTGGCCTTTGGCATCGGTGTTTTTGTTCCCTACTACATCCGACTCGATCTTACCGGTTACCTCTACCAGTCCGCCGAAAGCATCCTCCTCGGAGCTGGCTCCGCTGAGTTGTATTTTGACGAAACGTCCCTGGGTAGGAGTTATGGGAATGGATATATAACCCAGGCTCTGCGGGGTATTGCCTGTATAGACCTCTTTATCGTCTACAAAGATCCGGATCGGGTAACTGCGCCGGCGCCAGCCGGAGAGTTTCAGATCGATCTCAGCCACCTCAGCATCCCGCTCCAGTTCGTAAATGATCCAGCCGGTTCTCAACCTGCCGTCGTTCTCCCAGGTAGTACGTTCGTTATCATCAAAACTGGTCCGTGCCTGCTCTTCGTGGGCTCCGGCCATAGCATCTACTATCTTTACGTTCCTGCGGGAGGGTTTGAAAGCGGGTGTGGCCGGTGTTGCACCCCGTGAAAGGTGACTGGGTTGATAATCACCGCTAATATAGGTGGAAAGGCCATTATTCTGTTTAAAAGGGATAGCGTTGAAAGTTAGGGTAGCTTCAGAAAGTCCCGCGGCAGTAGCCTTCAGGGTAACTTTACCGCTTTTAGTGGTAGAGCGGATAAAAGCACGGTTCACTCCACACTCTACGGGAAGATCGGTAGAAAGAATATAATTATCGGGACCCTGGGCAATCCCTCCCCGCCACTCGGCCGGGCCGGTGAGTTCAAAAGAGATCAGGTCGTTAGCCAGCGGATGGCGGATACCCTCTTTATCTACGACTTCTACCTCTACCAATACCAGATCGGCACCATCGGCTTTGAAACCATCAGGGGCCTGCATCAGGGTAAGACGGATCGCGGCCGGATCGCCGGCTGTCTTTATTTCGTGTCTGCTGAGTTCTTTTTTTCGAAGCATCGTAGCTGATAGCTTCTATTTTACCGGCCTCCCACCGGATATCTTTAAAGGTAAAGAGGAAGGTATGGCTTCTCTCTCCCATTCCTTGTGACTTCCCGTTGATAAAGAGTTCTACCTGTTCACCGGAAGAGATAACATAGATATCTTTCTTTACTTCAGGGGTATAGTTCCAGTGACCAACAATATGGGTACGGTCATTCTCAATATCGACCCAACCGTCCCATATTACCTGATGAGCGTAGAAGGCATCTTTGGGAATGCGCATGGCATCCACTTCACCACTACGGCGGTAATTTTCTACTCCGCGGAAATGAGTATTGCTATCGGAGAAGATAATATTAACACCTCCCGAACTGACTCTGCCCCGGTACCGGGACGTAGCCGGAAATAGTCGTTCCAACGGATGACGGTCTCCACCGCAAAAGAGTCCTGGTTACGGTTATAAGGACTGGCATCAACCTGTGTATGGGTAGTATTGGTCACCGTTGATTTATAGGCGGCGTTCCCTTCGCCATCCTTGTGATAAGGATAAGAATATTCATCCCAGTATTTACGAAGGGCTTCGTCCCGGCAATACTCCATAGCCCACATAGGATGGCGGGCGCTTTTATTGATATAGAGCATCTCTCCGCCATATTCGGCTATATAACTATCCAGCATTTCGCGTGAACCGGCAGCACGTCCTCCGTAAGGATCGTATTTATCACGGAGTGCTTTCATTTCGGCCATGTGTTCTTCACTGACTCCCTGATTACCTGATTCATAAAAAAGAATACTGGGGTTGTTACGGTTATAGATAATGGCATCGCGCATCAGTTCTACCCGTTGTTCCCACTGGCGGCCCTTGGCATCTCTCTCGGCATCGCCGGCAGGCATCGCCTGGATAAGCCCTACCCTATCGCACGACTCTACATCCTGTTTCCAGGGAGCTACATGCATCCAGCGCACTAGGTTACCGTTACTCTCTACCATAAGCCGGTTGCTGTAATCACTAAGCCAGGCAGGAACCGACATTCCCACAGCAGGCCACTCGTTGCTGGTACGCTGGGCATATCCTTTCAGCTGGATCACCCGGTCATTGAGGTAAACCAGACCGTCCCGGAAAGCGGTTTTCCGGAAGCCGGTGCGGGTCTTTACCACATCGACCGGTTTGTTATTGACATACAGGGTGGTATATACATTGTAGAGATAACCGTAGCCCCAGCTCCAGAAGTGGATATTCTCCATCTTACCCTGTGCTTTCACTATTTCGGTCTCACCGGGTTGCAGCCGGGTCAGAGGCCCGTCGATCTTTTTTACGATGTTACCCTCCATATCTTCGATCTGAACTTCAAAACAGAACTCTTTTTCGGTACGATATTCGTTCCTCACCTCTGATTCGGCATGGATGGTAGCACTGGCTTCAGAAATATGGATCTGCCGGGCATAGATATAGGTACCGGTAGTTTGTAAGTTAGTATAGAGCGGGAGTGTCTGGTATAACTTATCGGTAACATGGAGGTATACATTTTTGGGAATACCTCCGTAATTGGCGTTGAAATTTTTATCGTTCCACTGGTAACGGCTATCTGTGGTGCTCTCTTTATAATCCCAGGAGTTGCCAATGCGAATGGCAATGACATTCTCTTTGCCTCCAAAGTTCACATAGTCGGTGATGTCAAACCCGAAGGCCATGACCCCGTTCTCGTGGATGCCGATCTTTTGTCCGTTCACATAGAACTCACCGCCGAAACGGATCCCTTCAAATTCCAGGAAAACCTTTTTTCCGCTATCTTTACCGGGTAGCCTGAAGTATTTACGGTACCAGACGATACCCCCGGTATGGTCGTCAATGGCTACCCGGAAGGCTTCGTCTTCGTTATAAGCCCTGGGAAGTGTGACCATTTCCCACGACTTGTCATCAAAACGTGCCTGTCCGGCTCCGGGCAGGTCGCCGATATAAAGGAGCCATTCACTGTTAAAATTGTATCTTGCCCGTCTGTTCTCTTTAAAGTCAAGAGCCAGCAGGGGGAGAGAGGTAAGCAGGTAAACTGCCAGAAAAGCCGCAATAAGTAGTTTTGTATGTCTCATTATGGTATGAATTGATAATTTTCCCGTCCGAAGGCGGTATCCACTTTTACCGTCACACGTTACCGAAAGTAACTACGGCAAAGATAGAAGCCTCTCTGTTCCGGCAATAGTACACATGTTACAAGTGATGCAATACATGTTACAAAGGGCCGTTTCGATCGGGTAAACCGCACAAAAAGACATATCCGGAAAAAGAAATAGCCGTAACTTTCGAATCTCATTTTTAAAGTATAAATTTGTGTACTTATTAACCAATTTGTATCCTGCCATGAAAAAAACCGGGGCTGCTGTTCACACTCTGCCTATTGCTTTGCAGCGTAACCGCACAGAACATGACGCTATCGGGGCTGCCTACTCAAAATCAGTTACCGGTGGGAGAGATCGTCTGTACTTTTCAGGATTCGGAAGGGTATATGTGGTATGGTACGGAAGGCGGAGGATTGTGCCGGGACGATGGATATACCGTGGAGATATTTAGGGCCGACTTTACCCATCCCACACGGATCGAGAGTAACAGCGTTACCTGCATAACGGAAGATAGCCTGAAACGCATCTGGTTCGGCACCAAACGGGGGCTTATATCTTAGATAAAAAAAAGATTACCGGATCAGACTGCTGGATGACGACGAAATAAAGGGCTGGGTGATCAGCACCATTGATGCCCTGTCGGATGGTACGGTCTGGATATCTACGCAACACTTTCTGCAACGCTATAACCTGGAAGAAGAGAAGCTGGGAGCTTATATCAGTGAGTGGCAGGGAACTCCCAAAACCGTTTACCAGGTCTATGAGGATAGCCGGAAAAATGTATGGGTGATCCAATGGCGGGGAGGTCTTACCCGGTATGATAAACAGACAGACTCTTTTATTCCCTATCCGTGGCCCTTTCCGGAATGTCCTACCTGTATAATAGAGGATTGCACTGCTCCCCTCTACTGGATCGGTACCTGGGACAAAGGAGTGGTGCGTTTTGATCCCGGGACGGAAAAGCCGGAGGAGATGTTTGTAGCGCAATCTTCGACCAACTCCTCGAATGCACGTTTTTCCCTTACCAGCAAGGATATATTAACACAACGGGTAAAAGGTATTGCACAGGATAGTACCCTGAATTATATCTGGGTCGCTACACGGGAGAATTTATATGCCTATAAAAGGGATGAACAGGATGAGCTACAACCTATAGAGACAGCAGCTTTCCTGCCGCCCGGAAAAAAGTTACCGAATGATGTAATGAGTGACAGGTCGGGGCATATATGGGTATCGGGAAGCTATCCCTACTCTTTTATTCTCTCTTTTCAGTCCCAGGAATCTTTTCGCCATCTGTTGCCTGCCATAGAAGAAAGAACGGGTTTTCCGGCCGCTCCGCAACACCTGGCCTACGAAAATGGGCATTACTGGATGTGGCAGAAATATACAGGTTTATGCTTTTCGCATCCGGACAACAACAGTGTCCTTATATCCAATAACCGGCGGTTGTTGGCCTTCTTCGAAAAAGCCCGGAGCCGGGAGGGAATATTTACGGCGGCAAATACCTCCACTGTACGTTCTGTGCAGGTAACAGGAAGCCCGTTGATCGAGTCTGAGAATACATCCACGATCTTATTTATTCACGAAAAGGAGAACCGTCTGCAAGAGACGCCCCTTGCCACGATACCCACCCGAAGCGGAGAGCGCATCCGCACGCTTCACGAAGATCTTCCGGGAAATTTGTGGGTAGGGACCACTTACCATCTATTAAAATACAATCCGGAGCGTGAAGAGCTGGAGACAGCGTGGGAGAAAACGGGTATTGTGAACGCAGTGGCCCCTTCTGCGGATGGGAATGTATATATAGGCACGGAGTCGAATGGTTTCCTGGTACTGTTTGCAGATAGCCGGAAGGTCCGGCACCATACCGGAGAAAATTTCCGGAATGTAACGGTAGCCCCCGATGGCAGGGTGTGGACAGGCACCCAGGCGGGAAGCTTGTATTGTTACGATCCGGGGGACGACCGTTTTACAGCAAAAACCACGGAGTGCGGTCTGGACGGAAATGCCATCTCTGCCGTCAGGGCCGACAGCCAGGGAAATATATGGATACTTTGTGATCAGAAAATAACAGTTTACCATCCGGAAAATGAATCCCTCTATATCATCCGCAGCAGCGACCCGGATGTATCCATGCATAATTTCCAGTCACTTTACGAAGATGAAGAGGGAAAAATGCACATTGGCGGAACAGGAGGAGTTTTGGTATTTCCGCCTCTTATCCCGCTCCGGACAGAGAGTCAAACTTCGCCTGTGGTACTGATAGCGATCCGGGTAAACGGCGAATCCCGGTTATCCGGTTATAAGCCTCATCATATTATATTGCAACCGGAGGAGCGTAACCTGGAGCTCTTCCTTTCTACTTTCACTCCGGTTGCCAGGGAGAATATACGGTATGCCTTCCGGCATAAAAGGAAAGGTGCTCCCTGGAACTACCTGCCGGAGAACCAGAATAGTATCTATCTGACGGAACTTTCGAAAGGCAGCTATGAGGTAGAGATCAAGGCAACGGACGAGAACGGCAGTTGGAGTGATGAGAGTATGACCATTCTTATTGACCGCCAGCCTGCCTGGTATGAGACCTGGTGGGCGTATACGTTGTATAACCTCACCTTACTGGTGGTAGGTTTGTGGGTGCTCTTCCGGTATATCGGATACCAGAAAGAGAAACAGCGGGTGGCTATGGAGGAGAAGATGGCACAGATCAAATATCGCTTCTTTACCAATGTCAGCCACGAGCTCCGTACCCCTCTTACATTAGTCATTGCTCCGTTGGAGACCCTACTAAAAAGAGTAAGAGACCCGGAGATCAATGAACAGCTAACCTCTATCCATCGGAATGCGCGGGGACTGTTAGAGCTGGTGAACCAGCTGTTGGACTTCAGAAGGGTGGAGATGAAAGGAGAAGTGCTCTTCCTGAGCTGGGGAGATATTCACCTCTTTCTGCACTCCATTTATGAGAACTTCAGGCTTATTACCACGGAGAAGAGCCTGAAATTCAGTTATGAGACACAACTTACCGGTTGTGAACTATGCTTTGACCACGATAAACTGCGGAAGATCCTTCACAACCTGCTCTCAAATGCCATTAAATTTACCGGAGAGAACGGAACCATACGGGTTTCTTTGACCCGGGAGATAAAAGAGAAGAGAGCGTACGCAGTGATAAAGGTAGAAGATACCGGTAAAGGGATTCCCCGGGAAAAACTTGCTACGATCTTTGAACACTTTAAACAGGTGGAAGAGGGAGACGGACGCAAAGGAAGCGGTATCGGGCTGAACCTGGTCAAAGAGTATGTGGAGATGCACCAGGGAGAGGTACGGGTAGAGAGCGAACCGGAAAAGGGCTCTGTTTTTTCGGTCTATATTCCCATGGACCTGGAGGCCTCGTCCACAACCGGAGAGCTGCCTATGGAAAGCACGGCCGAACCGGAAGAGGAGTCTAAGAAAAAGATATTGATCGTGGAGGATAACCAGGAGTTCCGCAACTACCTGAAAAAGGAACTCAGCCGTTATTATATCCTGTATGAAGCGGCGGATGGAGAAGAAGGAGAACGGGTGGCGCTGGAAAAAGAGCCGGATCTTATTATTACCGACCTGATGATGCCGCAGGTAAGCGGGTTTGAGTTGTGCAGAAGAATTAAGAACAACCTCTCTATCTCTCACATTCCGGTGATCTTACTGACGGCTAATAATACCTTCGAGAACGAACGGCAGGGTTATAAGGAGGGAGCAGATGCCTATATTGCCAAACCTTTTCAGTGGGATATTTTGTTACTGCGCATCCGGAACCTGCTGGAGCAACAATCACAACACCGGCAGCTTTTTGAGAAGGAGATAGAGATACAGCCGGAACAGATCACGATCTCTTATGTGGATGAGAAGTTCCTGAAACGTACCCTGGCCCTAATTGAAAAGAATATGGGGAATTCCGAATATTCGATTGAAGAGTTAAGCCGGGAGGTAGGTATGAGCCGGGTAAACCTTTACCGGAAACTGCAATCCATCACCGGGAATACGCCGACGGAGTTTGTAAAGAGTGTCCGGTTGAAAAAGGCAGCCGAACTGCTTAAAGAAGGCAAAATGAGTGTAGTAGAGGTAGCCTATACGGTAGGATTCAATACGCCCAGCTATTTTACGAAATCGTTCAAAAAGATGTTCGGGGTGCTGCCGACTCAGTACACTCCGTAAAAAGATCAGGAGTATGGTTGATCTGCAGGAATTATCTATTTCTTCGGCAAAGTCAATTGCAAAACACTCCATGCAATAACATAAGCCAGTCCCGCGACGGTAAAGATCAGGAAATAACTTCCCGTGAGATCCAGCACCTTACCCACAAAGATACCGGAAAGGATCCCTCCCATGGAGCCTGCAAAACCAGCCAGCCCCGTCATACTTCCAACCGAATTCTTCGGGTAGAAATCAGAGACCAGGGTAAATACGTTGGATGCCCACCCCTGATGAGCAAAAGCAGCGACCCCGATCAGGCAGACGGAGAGCCAGAGCGAAGAGAGGGAAGGGATAAGGATAACCGGTACTACACAGAGAGCCAGGACCAGCATCGCTATCTTACGGGAGGTACTCACCTCTTTGCCTCTTTTGATCAGCATAGAGGAGAGCGCTCCCCCTGCTACTCCCCCAACGGAGGAAAAAACATAGATAATGATCAGTGGCAATACCATTTGTGTAATATCCACTCCATAGACTTTATGCAGAAAATCGGGCGTCCAGAAGAGAAAGAACCACCACACCCAGTCGGAGATAAAACGGGCTCCGCAGATACCAACGGTAGTGCGCTGTTTTAACAGTTCCTTCCAGGGTACACTCTTTTCCGCCTTCTCTGCTTCCGGATGCAGGCTATCGGAGTGTATATACCGATACTCTGCCCGACTGAGCCCCTTCACCTGAGCGGGTAAACGGTACAATACGAACCAGGCGATGACCCAGACAAAGCCTAACAATCCGGTGACAATAAAGGCCCACCGCCATCCCCAGGCTACAGTTATCACGGAAACAATGATCGGAGCGATAATGGCTCCCATATTGGCTCCGGTATTAAAAAGCCCGGTAGCCAGGGCCCGCTCTTTTTTGGGGAACCATTCGGCTGTGGCTTTAATAGCGGCAGGAAAGTTCCCGGACTCTCCCAATCCCAGGAAAAAGCGAGCAATCCCGAATCCGAAAGCACTCCGGGCAGCTGCGTGGAAACATCCGGCCAGGCTCCACACCACTACAGCCACTGCATAACTGATGCGGGTACCGTATTTGTCGATCAGGTTACCGGCAAACAGAAGTCCGACCGCATAAGCCGCCTGAAAGGCGGAGACAATATAGCCGTAACTAAGTTCGGTTAAATTAAAATCACTGGCAATAAAAGGCTTTAACATACCCAGTATCTGCCGGTCAATGTAATTGATCGTAGTGGCAAAAAAGAGCAGTGCAACCACCCGCCATCTATAATTACCCACTTTAGAGGGAGCTGTTACCGGCATATCTCATGGATTTTCTGATAGACCCTGCTCTGTTCTTCCGGTGTATCGCAATAGGTAACCACGATCAGTTTCATCCCGGGTTTCCATAATTCACGTACTTTCTCCTCTACCACATCCGGAGTACCGACGATGCGTGCATTCAGTACCACTCCGGTACCGGCAAAGGTATCTGCAAACCCACCGGTAGGATTGGCATTCGGATCGGTTGCTTTGGAGAAGGCACCATCTGCCATCCGGATCCCATCTATCTTCACTATATCCTCTTTCTTTCCCGACCAGTCGCCACAGGAGTGGCCCCCCTCCAAAAGGAGTGCAGGCTTTGATAAAGGCCGGAACAGCAAATTCGTTATACATGTCGTTAGAGAGCATCACAATATTATCGTCACTCATACCCATTCCATCAAAACAGCGGGAAGAGGCAAACCCGTGTCCGGGTTTTGCCAGAGCATCTCCGATCATTCGTTGCTGTATCTTCATATAATCTACAAAAAGAGCGGCAGTACGGTCAAAAGCCTGGTGAATGAGATCCGGATTGAGCATAAAGTCCATATAGAACTGGTTGGAATCTACAATATTCGCTACAATATTCAAGGGGGATTGTATATCGGAGTAAGAGAGAGGAAGTTTTCCCTGGGTTTTTGTCAGAAAGTAATCGATCATATCGAGAGTATGCTTTCCGATCGGGGTCTTTTCTACGGGTTTTGCTTCATAAGCCAGTAACTGCTCTACCGAATCGAAATGACCGTTTATAGCGGGGGCTTGTCCTTCGCTCCATACATAGTCGAAGCCAAAGGCGGATGCAATAGTTCCCAGACCATACCACGGCTCCAGGAAGTTAGGAACATCAGCCTGGAAAGCCATACTTTTCCACAAGGCTCCTAACTGCCACCCCAGTGACTTTTCCATATCTTTGGAATCATAGGAAAATACTTCCTGGACCCGCATACGGCGGTGAACCAGTACTCCACTATCACTTTCCCAGAATTTTTTGCATCGGGCAAGTAACCCCTGCTCATAAGCCTGATAAGATTCAAAGTCAAATTTTTCGGGTTTTATCGGTTCTACCGCAGTGGCCTGCGAGTCCGGGAGGGAGAAATCAAAGGTATCTTTCATTCTATTAGTTATGAGGTTACTATCTATGGATAAGACGGAGAAACAGCTGTGGTGTAATCAATACGGATCTCTTTTAGGGAAGAATTCCTATAGTACGCAGAATAGATCCTTCAATTTGTTCAGGAAGACAAAGAACAGCCATTTATAAGATCAGCAACAGGTAGATTTGCTACCCCGATAGCACACCATTCCATAACGATGGCACAATAATTCCACTTTGGTGGCACAATAATTCCAATATGATGGCACAACTGTGCCAACAAGGTGGCACAGATACGTCAAGACAATGGCAATTTAGTTTACCGTGTATCACCGGCTGAAGAACCGGATTCTATTTGCCTGTAACTATTCAAACAAACAGCCGGCTCCTAAGGAACCGGCTGCTACCCATATACTTCAAAAAGAGGTTACTTATTGCTGTTCTTTTTTCTTCTTTTCTGCCCTCATTTTTTCATTATAATCCCGGTACATATCTCTCCAGTTACGTCCGTTATCATTGAAATAGCGTTCAATCCGGTTCTTATACATTTTGAACACAGCAGATATTTGATTCATATTTTATAATCAATGGCTTTTTCGCGGGCTGTTTTGAGGTTCTCCACCACAAATGCCTCTTCTTCAGGAGTCATATCGGGAACGATCTCTTTATAAGCTTTCAGGGTGAAAGCTACTTTACCAATGGTGTATTTATCCAGGATTGCTTCTACCTGCTCTTCGGTAAGTACCCTACGCATACCGTTCATAAGTTTATTGTGTACTTCGGCCGGCATGGTAGAGTCAATGATCATCTCCCGGTCTAACTGAGAAAGGGGCTCTCCGTTGTGAGGATTTACTCCTTCCGGAACTAAGGTAAAAGGATGGTTGTTATGCCAGTCGCGCACGGCACGCAGGTGGTTATAGATCAGGGTCACTACATAGCCCTCTTTCTTGACATCGTTCAGTTCCAGGGAAGCGACCCAGCCCTGCGCCTTTCTTTCAATGGCAGCATCGGACTTCATGTGTGAAGTTACCTTGGTACCAAAATAGATAGTAGCATTGTCAAAGGTACGGATGGCATTGGCCGGAAGGTCTTCGGCACGGTCGCCAAAACTGAGCAGCGCTGATTCCGGTTCGATGGTTACTTTGCTCTCATCAAGTTTACTGCGGTCGAGGTTGAATACGGAGATAAAGAAGTCGTAAACGGCATTCCGTTTATTGGGTCCAAAATCATGGCCTTCGTCGGGCAGGTGTACATTAGTCACTTTATCTTTTGCATCGTAAAATCCGTAGATACGTTGCAGGTAGGGGAATTCCAGCTCCGGCACACTGCTGGTCCAATCTTTTCCGTCTGAAACAATCAATACAGGACGGGGTGCGAACATGGCCATCAGTTCGGCGTTATTGGTCCCGCCACAAGCCATGGTGACAGGCATACCGCTTTCGCAGGGACAGCCCCCATCAAAGTGAGAGGCCAGGCTTACTACCGGGGCTGCCGCTGTAAAGCGATCATCCAGAGCAGTGAGCAATACAACCTGCGAGCCACCACCTGAACCTCCGTTGGCACCAATACGTGTGGGATCAATATCTTTGCGGGTCATCATATAATCCAGTAGCAGGATGCCGTTCATGGCCTGGATAATGTGGGCAATGACTGAACGGTGTCCGGTAGCTCCTACCTGAAGCTGTGATTCTCCCCAACCGAAAAGGTCGTAGCTTACGCACACGGCTCCCATACGGGCCAGGGTTCCCATACGCTCCTGCTGGTCTTTGCGGTAACAGCCGTCGCCAAAGTGTCCGTTCGGGCACATAATGAGGGCATGTTTGCCTTTACTGGTGGGTGTATAGATAGAACCGCAGACATAGAGTCCGGGCAATGTCTCCAACGCAATATTCTGAACGGTATATCCGTCGAATTTACGTATTTTGGAAAGAATGGGTTTATTACCTGTTACATGTTCCAGGGGTTCATCAATACCCAGTTTCTCACGCACTTCTTTACGCAGGCACTCTTTGCGTGCTTCCCAGGAAGCTTTATCGCTATAGAGTGAGTTGAGGTAAGCGATCATTTTCTCTCCATCCTCTTCCGTACGACGGGGATATTCATAAGATTTAAGTTTATAGACTCCTTCCCCTGTTTGACAAACTTATAATCAAAGGGAGCCAGTACATTGGTGAGTGACTCTTCTACCAAATAGGGACGGATCCGGAAATCGGCATAAAAGACCGGTTTATTGACTGTGTCAATATCATATTTCAGGGTAACCCCGAAACGCTCTTCGATCTGATTCAATACATCACTCAGGGAGCGTCTGTATTGATGGTCGGAAGTTTGGCGGTGAGGCTGGGCCAAGGCCGCTACTGCTACCGCACAAAAAAACTAATGTAAGCAATAGGTTTTTACGGTTCATTTTTCTTATTCTTATTTATCCAATTTTATTTCTTCTCCGTTCACAATTACATCGGTGAGCCTGATCCTTTCGTAATTCTGGAAAAAAGGTTTCTCACTGCTTTCAATATTAATATTCCGCAAGGTTATATCCCGGATGGGCGACTCGTCCAATCCCCGTATTTTAATGGGAGTTTTTACATTCACGCCTGTCAGGTCGGAGATATGAATGTTACGGAATACAGGGGTACGGTCCGAGAAGGGTTCTTCGGGCATATTGCTATACATCAGATCCATCACAATAGCTTCCTGTTTGATATTGCTCATTACAATATTATTTACGCGTATCTGTTCCACGACTCCACCGCGTCCACGGGTAGATTTCAGACGGATACCCCGGTCGGTACCATCAAATACACAGTTACTGATGGTGATCTTCCGTACGCTTCCGCTCATTTCACTCCCAATAACCACACCACCGTGTCCGGCAAGCATGGTACAGTTGGTAATAGTGATATTTTCGCAGGGTGCTCCCATGTTACGCCCCTGCAGGTCACGACCCGATTTAATGGTGATACAATCATCTCCTACCGAGATATGGCAGTCACTGATGTGTACATTGCGACACGACTCCGGATTGATACCGTCAGTATTGGGTGAAGGAGGGTTGTTAATGGTGACTCCTTTTATAAATACATTGTCACAGAATTCGGGATTGATGGTCCAGAAGGGAGAGTTCACAATGGTTACTCCCTCTATGCGTACCGTATTACAACGGATGGGATGGATAAAAGGAGGGCGGAAAAACCGATGCTGCAATGTACCTACATAATCGGAATTGGTCTCCTCATAGATAGCTTTGGTATCATTCTCTTTATCCCATAGTACCTGATAAGGGTTTACATCCCGTACACCGTTCTCTTTCAGGTCAACCATCACCTTGAAGAACTCCATCCACCAGCTTTTACCCTGGCCGTCGAGTTTTCCTTCTCCTTTGATCGTGATGTTCTCAGCATCTACCGCATAGATAAGTGGCTGAAAGCTCTTCATCATCACTCCTTCGTAACGCATCTCTACATAGGGAAGGTACTGCTCAAAATCATCGGAGAAGAGTAATGTAGCTCCGGCTTCCAAATCCAGGGTTATATTACTCTCCATCCGGATAGAAGCAGTCAGGTAGGTACCGGCCGGAAAGAACAAGGTTCCTCCTCCATCGGCCGCAAGCCGCTGGATAGTTTCGTTGATCAGTTGGGTATTGAGCGTATTTCCATCGGTTACTGCTCCGGCCTGCTTCATATCTACCCGCTCCGCTTTTAGCAAAGCAGGAAAACAGCAGGCTGTTATCAATAGATAATAATAGGTTTCATCGTTCTTATAAATTGGTGGTAAATGTATAATCTCCGCTACTGATCTCTCTGGGCTCTTTCTCGCCCGGTACCCATACCTGTGCGGATGTATTAACAGGAATGGAAACATTCAGTGTAAAGATACCGTTTTTCCGCTGCCAATCCACTTTTATAGTACCATATAGCGATTCGTGAGTGGCTTTTACATAGGTAAGATCGCCTACCGGCTCGGGACGGATCACAAAGTGTTGATATCCCGGACGCTCTTCATCATACTGAATACCTGCCAGGGAAGCAAAGAACCACTTGTCAATCTGCCCCATCATAAAGTGATTCCAGGATGATCCCTGCCGGGGGTCCCACTGTTCTGTCAGGGTAGTGGCTCCAAACTTAAGCTGGAATCCGTATCCGGGAGTCTCCTCGTGGTTATGCATGGTATACATAAGTTCGTTTAATCCATTACGGGCCAGTGTCTGGAACAGGTAACGGTTCCCTACATCTCCGGTAGTCAGTCGGTTGCCATGTTCCTGAATATCTTTTACCAGATTACCAAGTACGTCTTCCCGGTACTGAGGATCTACCAGATCCAGAAAGAGCGGTAATGCATTACTGGCCTGGCTGGCCGTTCCGTACTGACGGGTAACGGGATCAAAGAATTTTTCATTGAAAGCCTCTTTTACCTCTTTAGCCAGACGGGTGTAGTAGGCTTCGTCCCAGGCATTCCCTACCATACGGGCCGCTTCGATCATATAGCAGATATCCAGGTAATAATGTGTGGTAGCCACCAAGGGGACGGGGGTATTCTTTGAAAAACCGGCTTTGAAATCGCCATAGTCATACCAGTCTCCCAGACCGTGAGAGACGATGTGGTTATCTGCCCGGGAGGTAAGGTAATCCACATAGCCGCGCATATTACGGTAGTAATTTACAATTAAAGAGTTATCTCCGTAGTTCTCGTAATACATAAAGGGCAGGATCACAATGGAACTTCCCCACTCGGGCGAATCGGCAAAATCGTCCATACCCGGTCCTTCGAATACCACATACCGGGGGGGCTGTGGTAGGCAGGAAGCCATCGGGTTGCTGGGTATCAGCCATATCCTGCATCACTTTCGGTGCATAGGTAGTAAGATCGTAATTGTAAAAGAGTCCGGGTCCGTTCAGGTGTCCCTGTTCGAGCCATCCTAATTTTTCCCGGTGGGGGCAATCGGTAAAGACAGACTGCATATTGCTACGGACCGCTTTCTCGATCAGCCGATGGGCAGCGTTAAATATAGGATTGGAAGATTCGAAGGTAGCGATCTTCGGAGCTGAATTGTAGATAAAGCAGGATTTGAGATCCTGGATAACGGGCAGATCCTGCGGATTCTTCTCTCCTTTCAGGACAGCCCCTTCTACCTGGATATACCGGAACCCATAGTAAGAGAAGCGCGGATGCCAGGTCTCTGTTCCCTCTCCTTTGAGGGTATATACGTAATAATGTTGACGGCCGGTCTGGCGTTGATTGGCGGCTCCTTCGTCTGTTAGTGATTCAGCAACCAACAGCGTTACCTGCTGTCCTTTCTTTCCTTTGACGGTGATCTGCGGAAAGCCTGCCAGATTTTGTCCCATATCGAGTGCTACCGCCGAAGGATCTACCGTGCGTTTGGTAGACAAAGTAGCAGCTTCCACCTCTTCCGCAGTAAGTTTGTTCACTTGCTGAATATTATAATACTCCATAATCTTTACCGGAGGAGCCTGCTGCGGAGTTAACACTCCTTTAGGAGCTGTTTGTACAACGACTGGTTTCCAGTTCATATCTCTAAAACCAGCCTTATCCCATCCCTTTTGCTCCAGGCGGGCATCGTACTCTTCTCCCCCATAGATACAGTTGAAAGTGATCGGACTGAGATCATACTTCCAGTCGCTTCCGGAACAGATCGCTTCCGTGGTGCCGTCGTTATAGGTCACTATCATTTTAAAGAAGAGTGTAGGGGCCCCGAAACTGATCTTCAGTTTTACATACCGTCCACCCTGCACATTATAGAACCCATTACCCAGCAGTACACCGGCAATATTCTCTCCCTTTTTCAGGTAAGAGGTGACATCATAGGTATTGTAGTAGACAGTTTTCTCATAATCACTCCACAAAGGGGCAAACTCACTATCCCCTACTTTCTTTCCATTGAGGGAGAACTCATAGTGTCCCAGGCCACAGACATAGGCCACTACCTCCCGGATCTGCTTCTCTGCCTGAAAGCCTTTACGGAGATAGATGCTTTTGCGGGAAAGTGAATCCACAGCTTCCCATTTTTCTTTTACTTCCGGCTCTTTCAGGACAGAGCCCTGAAAATGACGTCCTTCCGGCAGGTTAGCCTCTTCGTGGGCAATGGCACCGATCCAATCGGCATCCAGAAAGGCGGCATCGGGAGCAATCCGGAACTGGCTTTCCCGGCTCCAGGCAGAAGGCCGGTCTTTTTCATCCCATACCTTTACGCGCCAGGTATACCGTCGTATGGGAAGCAGTTTCTCTCCCTGGTAGGGTATGAGCTGGCTTTGTGAAGAGGAGATTTTACCGGACTCCCAGACTAACCGGGAAAATCCGTTCTCTCCTGCATATACTTCAATGGCATAGGCAGACTGGGATACACCGTTCTCTTTGGCTTCCATCTGCCATCCGAAACGAGGAGTGGCAGTGGCCAATGCCAGCGGCTCTTCCATCATTTCGCAGGTAAGACGGGTTACCTCAATGGCTTTGAGCGGTAATAAGAGGGTGATAAACAATGCGCAGCAGACTATGGCTCTTCTCTTGTTCATGGTTAATCCTGTTTTTATTTTCTATAACTGAATTTCCCGTAAGGGTATAAACCATCTTACGGGAAATTATATTGAATAGATGAATCACTTTAATGCATCGGGACAGATAATTCTTGTAATCGTATCTGCCTGTCCCACCTGGACACCATCTACATATACACGCAATCCCTTACCCTGGTGATAACGGGTTCCATCCTTATCCCACAGGATCGTGATAGTATGTCCGTGATAAGGTACATTGTCCAGGCAGAACCAATCCCACCGGTCAGCCGGGACAAGCGGATTGACCTCTAATGTATCATCCAGGCGGGGACGAAGTCCCATCAGCCCGGTAATCATCAGGTCATTGAATGTAGAGTGGTTATAGTAACGACTCCGTTCCTGATCTCCTTTGAGCCAGTAGCCGGTTACTTCGTCCAGGTACTCTCCGATATAGGGACGTCCCCGGTGATACTGCGATTCTACATAAAGTTCCATCTGACGGAAATAAACACTGTCTGAAGTGATACTCTGCGGATAATTATTCAAAAAGTTTGCCATGGCTGTTAGTGTCTGGGAAGTGGCAAAAGGCCAGATAGCACCGTCCCACTCACATTTTCCTACGCCATGAGAACGGAATTCGGGATGACGACGCTCGGCGGTGGTGTGTCCGTAAGGAGCAGAGAATCCATCTTCGTCTGTGATCTGCTCCCAGGCAATATCGTATGTAGTGGCATCAGGCAGGTTAAAGTACCAGGGAATATATCCGATCGCTTCCCGTACATTGGCAAAAGAGTCTATCCGGTGTGTTTCAAAGAAATCGTGCCGGGGATTCCAGAGTTTATCCTGTACCAGTGACTTCAGGGTATCGGCCTTGAGTGCATAATCTCTCATGACTCCTTCGTTACCCGTCAGAAAACCGATCGTAGAAAGCGCACGGGCATTGCCATACATATAGCTGTTGATAGTAGGACGGGCATACTGCTTGCGGCGACCGCCACTGATGGATTCTTCCATTCCATCCTGTACATCTCCCTGCCAATAGAGTCCATTGGGATGACGATGCGTACTTTCCCAATGGTGATACTCGCGTTCCAGGTCGCCGACCATATCGAACAGAAATTCTTTATTGCCATCTACCTTATAGCGGTTCAGGATAGCATCTATATTCCAGGAACTGAAATTATACATTTTAGCCATCGGCCCCCCTTCATTTCCCCGATACCAGGTATGGATGATCTGATCCAGATACTTCCGGTTACGCAACCAGCGGCTCTCGTAAATATGATGCCCCACCGCACAGGCAATCAGGTTGTATTTATCCGCGTAGGAACGGTCTACCAGAAATTCAGTCATAGCATATCCTACGGGGGTCTCCTTGATATGTTTCCGGAGGTTCCACCAGCGGAAGTAGTACATCTCTTCAAAGTTATCCTGCGGACATTCAAAGAGTGGAATATTCTCTTTCATCCACTCCGAAGAGGCTGCATTGGGAATAGCCTGGATGATATTTTCATCCTCCATGCGGTTAAAGTACTCCGCATAGTGGGCAAAATCTTCATACTTCAAGATAGCAGCGGTAGCATCGGCATCGGCCGAACTACTCTTAATATTAGTAATGCTGTAATAAGAGAGGGGATCTGTTCTTCCCGCATCCGGCAGATCATACGTCTGGTCTGCAGGTGTTTCCGGTGTAGGGAACTGCCTCACCTCACCGGTGCGGAATACAATCCGCTCAATAGAGGGTACAGGTGCATACAACATACGGGTACCAGCCTTTTTCCCATCTATATAGACCTCAATATTACGGTTCTTTACAGAAAGACGGGCTTCTACCTGATATACTTTACCCGGTTCATACTTTATCAGGTTCCCGAAACGGGAACCGCCTTTGGCACGGAATATTCCATCCGGAGTGAATTCCAGGCGGGAACAGGCAATCCCATTCTCTGAGAGGAATTCAATCTGAAGGGTTCCTTTATCATTTTGTCCGGCAACCAGATCAAAGGATACAGTGAGCTCTTTGGTAGCCGGTATTTTACGTTCTACTTTCGCATAATCAAACGGATCGGTATCACTCAGAGTAAGCCAGCTTTTACCATTCCGTTTTTCGAGGGTAACAGGAGCCATTACCGGCATATAGATATTCCAGTCGGTCATATCAGCGAGCTTGGTATAGGCTGAGAAATCATCATTTACATGAGCGGTAGCCTTATCCCGGACCGGAACCGGTATCCGGGCGATCCACATATCCTCTTTATCTACACTGTAAGTTACCCACAGGTTCCCATCTTCCGGAACTCCGTTACCTTCGAGGATACCACGCGGATACTGGGGTCCGTAAGATTTATAGTTCCCACCGTAACGCATGGGAGTAATCTCACCATGTGTCAGGTTCAGGGTCGTATATTCCAATCCATCTTTACTGAGGGAAATAGCCAGCGGCCAGCGGAACTCCGAAGGGTTGTATACGGTAGCATACATACCGTCTGTAAGGCGTTGCCCCAGATCTTGGCATTGCTGTTCACAAAGCCGGGAACACGCTCTACCGGTTCAGACCAGGTATATCCTCCGTCCACACTGATAGAGGTAAGGGCATGTTTCCACAAAGCAGCCTGGCGTCCGTCCGGAAGGGTATAGTTGTTAAAGGCTTTATAACTTTTGTGGAGCGGGATCAGCGGATCTTCCCGGTCGGCCTCTTCCACCCACTGCATCATATAAAGGGGATTGTTTAAAATCTCTTTACAGGCCTGCACAAATCCTTTGTCTTTACTGCGGGTATAATAGGGATAGAGGGTATTCTTTTCGTTAAAATCATGGTTGTAATAGATAAAATAGATCAGCCCGTAGGTACCATCGGGGTAGATCTCCCGGATCACACGGCCGATCCCATTCCCATCGTTCGGATCATCTTTCTTATCAAAAGCGATCCCGTAATACCCCATGGTAAGCAGACGTCCCGATCCGGAAACATAAAAACCGACCCGTTGGTGCATAATGGTATAAAGGTCTTTGGTTACACCTTCTCTTCCAGGTTTCCTATGTCCGTCCGGCACTTTGTAAGGGGGAAAAATAATATCCGGATGGGTCCAACTGTATCCATCCTCCGAAGTCATTAACAGGGTCTGTGAGGGTGGCACATGTTCATCCACCGGATCGGAAAGATACTGGTAATAGAACTTTCCGTTCCAGTAGGCCAGCATAGATTGATGATTATACGTCCATCCGTCACCGTTGGCTTCGGTAGGGTTCTCACGGTTGGCCCGTAAAAGTTGTATGTTATGAACACCTACTACCGGTGTCAGCTGTCCGTCGTGATAAGCAGGGTTCGATAATACATTGCCTGTATAACGAACTCCCTCCTGCGATACGGCAGGAGCAGTGTACCCCAGAGTAGCGGCAAGAAGGAGAATTAGTTTACTACAATATTTCATTGTAACGTTAATCTTGTTGATTGGTTATCTTTAGTTTGATTAAGCAGGTTTTCCAGAACAGAAGCCGGAGCTTTGGAAACAGTTCCGTGTTTATGCCCGACAGGAATAGAAACCTCCTGAGTACGATCGGTAAAGTTAATAAAATCAGTGGTACTAACCGAACCATAGATCATTTCCCGATAAGCATCGAAATAGATATAATATTCATTTCCCACTTTCGCCACGGAAGGCCCTTCTACAAAAGTATCCGTAAAAGGCTCGGAAGGAGCCGTATAAGGTCCGGTATAGGAATCAGAGAAAGCGACCATCAGGTTACGGTTGGGGCGGGTATTATCCTTTACCACCATTACGTAATCTTTGGGAGCTTTTTTACCACAATAGCATCGATCACACTAAAGCCCGGATCATAAAACAGTTTGGTCTCCGAAATAGTCTGAAAATCTTTAGTAGTAATATAATAAAGACGATGGTTATTATCTTCATCCTCTATTCCCCGTTCAAAACGCCCGGGAACACAGGAGGCCCATACTACCATAAACTCTTCGGTTTCATCATCATAATAGATCTCAGGTGCCCATACATTGACCGTAGTCGGTTCGTTTGCCATTACTTCGATCATCCGTTGCGGCTCCCAGTTAATGAGGTCTTTGGAAGAAGAGTACCCAAAACCCAGATCGCCTTTCCAGCTAGTAGTCCATACTAAGTGATAGGTTCCATCCGGTGTACGTACCATAGAGGGATCCCTTATGATCTGGTGTTTACCCAACTCCGGTTTTAACCAGATACCCGGGATACTATCCCACTTTATACCATCCTCGCTGTAAAGGAAACGCAGCCCTTCGTCAGCGGGTTCATGGAAAGAAGTAAATACATAATACTCTTTTTCAGCTGTTTCGGCACTCTCTCTGGCAGGTTGTTTACAGGCAGTGAAAAACACTGTTACTCCCGCTAACAACAGGAACAATACTCTATTCACGTTACTCTTCATATTTATATCTATCGAAAATCTTAGTTATATTATATAGAGACAGATGTGAAAAGAGGGCAGATGTACTCAAAAGTAGAAAGAGTATACCATCTGCAACTTTAAATCAGCTTTACCTCTTTAAAAAGAAGCCGAAAAATAACCGCCGGATTTACAACCCGACGGTAGAAGAGAAGAAATGTAAAAGCAATAATATGTATGAATAGCCGTAAGTAAAGTTTCCTGTTATAAGTGATCCATGGCAGGAACATAGGTTTCGGTATTGGGAAAAGTGTTGGAATTCAAAGGTTCTATGGCCCGCTCCAGTTCATTCAGCAATACGAACTCTGCATTGGCTACCCATCCCCGGAAATCGGGATCAGGTTGATGAGCAGCAACAAAACCAAGGAGACTTTCCACATCAAACTCATCAGCTGTAATACCGACCTTATATTGCGAGGCATCCCAGGCATTACATTCCTGTTCAATATGAGCAGGCACCATCAGCACCGGCTTTCCCAGCCACATAGCTTCACAGACCGATTCAAACCCTGCCGTAGTGGCATAAGCACGGCAACCGGCCATTTTCCGGAGAAATTCCGTATCATCGATCCGGTGAAACCAGAGTGTCGGATCCTGCTTATATACATCCGCAGCATCGGCTTTATCCCAGAAAACATGCATTTTTACATCCGGCCTTTTTCCGATGAGCCTCCCGGATACTCTCTGCAAATCCGGCATTCACCATATATCCCAGTAAATAGCTCCCCGATTCCGCTTCCAGCGAGAACAAGTCCCTGCGCAACAAAGGAGGTACGACCCGTACTTTCTGTGAAGAGTCGTGCTCCATTCTCCGGAAAGAGAGAGCCAGGCGGGAAACCGCTCCTATTGAGGTCAGACGCGTAAAAAGATTGAGCGAACGGAACGCCGCACTTTTGCGTTCGGGGAAATTAAAATCCTTATGTAAGAACAGATATTGATGTCCGATCGCTACCTGCAGCACCGAAGGCCGGTACAACAGATAAGTAAGGCCGGTAAGTAGTTCATAAAAGTTGATCACCACATCTGCTCCCGACTCTTCAATGCGTTCACGAATAAAGCGTATACTCCGCATATAAACCGGAGAACGCATCAGGTTCCAGCAAACAGAACGTTTGATATCTGCCCGCTTATTTTCAGGAGCCGGCAAAAAATTAGGACTAATAAACCGCTTTACCACAGCACGGATATTGCGGTTAAAAAATCCGGGAAGTATCCGGGAAGAGCTCTCTCCTACTAATACCTCCACTACTTCGTGTCCGTTACGAAGTAATATTTCTTCCAAAGCAAGGGCCTGTGTCAGGTGTCCACGCCCCTCTCCCTGTACAATGAATAAAAATTTCATGAAGCCGGTGCAGTTAAAAGTTGTTTTTCAGGTTCATTTTCCATATACCGGGATACATCATATAACAAGACATCCCAGTTCCCGCTCTCATCCTCCACCAGTGCCGAAAGGGTTTCCACCCAATCGCCGGAATTCAGATAATGAATATCTTCATACCACTGATTGGCCGGATGGTGTATATGACCGCAAATAATACCCTGGCACTTACGGGCACGGGCATAATTAACAAGTTCCTTCTCAAAATCGGAAATATAGGAAACAGCTGACTTGACTTTTTGTTTAATAGACTGCGATAGCGAGTAGTAAGGCTTTCCCTGACGGGCCCGCCTGTTATTATAAAGTTTATTGATCCATAAAAGAAAAGTATAACCCATATCTCCCAGCATAGAGAGCCATTTCATCCGGGTAGTCACCGCATCAAAAATATCTCCGTGAGTTATATAGTAATTCCTTCCGTGCGAGGTGTGAATAAATTCTTTGACGATCTTTACATTGTAAAAAGTCATGGGAGCCAGGTTATCCAGAAAATCATCGTGGTTACCCCGTACATAGATCACTTCCGTTCCGAAGTTCTCCATCATTTTCATGATAACCTTGAAAAAGTCCGTGTGTTTACTTTTCCATTTTTTACTACCTCCCTTTTACAATTGCCATCCGTCAATAATATCTCCGTTGAGGATAAGCCGGTCACAATTGATACTCTTCAGGAACTCCGTTACCTCTTCAGTCCGGGAATGGGAAGAGCCCAGATGGATATCTGATAAAACAACTGTCGGATAATAGGTTCTTAAATACATCTTTACATGGTTTTCTTCCACAAAGGAAGTCACTTTATATGACAGGAGAATGTCAGGCAAATTACTTTCCTGTTACAGACCCCGTTACCCTGGAGAACAACATCCGGCATTTAGTTATTTTTTGTGTTTTGAGAAAAACAATATGTAAACATTAACGCCCCCGGCAAAGATTCATAACAGGAAATACACTATATTTGCAGAAATTCTTCAGAAAAACCAATACAATGCGTGACTATATCCTGGCGGATAATCAAGACATTACCAAAGCCGGAATGCTCTTCCTGCTCAAAGGAGTCAAAGAGGTGAACATGATCCTGGAGGCCGATAACAAGATGGAATTGATCAAGGCTTTACGTGCCTATCCGGAAGCCATTGTGATCCTGGATTATACCCTGACTGACTTTGCTGGTGTAGAAGAGCTGATCGTCCTTCAGGAGCGGTTTAAAGAGGCACGCTGGATCCTTTTTTCCGACGAGCTCAGCATCGATTTCCTGCGCCAGGTAATTCTCAGCGGAGATGCTTTCAGCGTAGTGATGAAAGACAGTGCCAAAGAGGAGATCATCTCAGCCATACAGTGCAACATCCGGAACGAGCGATATATATGCAACCATACCAGCAACCTGCTGCTCTCTTCCGGTAAACCGCAGAAAGTAGTAGAAGAGCACCACCTTACCGCTACGGAGAAGCTGATCTTAAAAGAGATCGCCCTGAGCAAAACCACCAAAGAGATCGCAGCGGAACGAAACCTGAGCTTCCACACCGTAAACAGCCACCGGAAAAACATTTTCCGGAAACTGGAAGTTAACAGTGTGCACGAGGCTATGAAGTATGCAATGCGTGCCGGAATCGTAGACCTGGCGGAGTACTACATTTAAAACGTGATCTCCCCGCTACCGATGCAGATCTCAGCATCTCTGTCATAAATAACCCCGAATTGTCCGGGAGCAATACCTTGTAAAGCAGAAGAAGAGACAACCCTATAACTACCCTCTTCTTTATAAAGAATTCCCTGAATAAATTCCGGTGTATGCCTGATCTTGAAGGTTACCGGGATTTCACCCGACTCATCTTTCCAGGGATCATCCGTAATAAAATGGAAATCTCCGATATGAAAGGTATCTCCATACTGCTTAGAGGTATCATATCCCCGGGAGACATAGATCAGATTCCGGTCTACATCCTTCCGCACCACAAACCAGGGTCCCCCACTCAGCCCTAACCCTTTTCGCTGGCCAATGGTATGAAACCAGTACCCTTTATGCCGTCCTACCTTATTACCTGTTTCCTGCTCAATAATATCCCCCTCCTTTTCACCCAGGAAACGACGGATAAAATCATTATAATTGATCTTACCCAGGAAACAGATCCCCTGGCTATCTTTCCGACGAGCTGTAGGGAGATTTACCTCTTTAGCCAGCTCACGCACCTCCTCCTTCATCAGGTCACCGATCGGGAACATCAATTTCGAAACCTGCAGCGCATCGATCTGTGCAAGAAAATCGGTCTGATCCTTTACAGGGTCTTTCGCTGTACCCAGCCAAATCTTACCCTCCTTCTCCACGGTAGTGGCATAGTGTCCTGTAGCCGTTTTATCAAAGAAACGACCTACTTTCTGTTCAAAGCTACCGAATTTGATCAGCTTGTTACACATCACATCCGGATTGGGAGTAAGTCCCCGCTTCACCCGATCTAGTGTGTAGGCCATTACATTATCCCAGTACTCCCGGTGAAGATCCACAATCTCCAGCTTCAGGCCATACTTACGGGCAATAAAAGTAGCCATCTCTATATCTTCCTCGGCAGAACAGTCATAGTCCTCCCCCTCCATACCTATCTTTATATAAAAGAGAGCGGGTTTATATCCCCACTCACATAAACGGTGTACCACCACAGAGCTATCCACTCCACCGGAGAGCAACGTTGCTATTTCCATATTTATCTGATCCTGTTTAATTAGCAGCCGGCAAAAATAGAAATTTTTATTTTTCTTTCCGGAGCCCATTGACATTCCTTAAGAGAACTACGGTATAAGTTCCAGTTCCATCCGGATATCACACCTTTCATAAGCAACCTGTGTCAGAGGAACCTCTCTGAATCCCAGTTTCCGGTAAAGTATAATAGAGGCCTCCAACCGGGTATTCCCTTCCAGGAAAAGTTTAGGGATTCCCTTTTCACGGGCATATTTTACCAGGGCTCACCCAGCAACCGTCCGGCACCTTTTCCCTGGTGCCGGGGAGCGACCGCCATTTTAGCCAGTTCATAACATCCTGCCTCCATATTGTGGATCAAGGCACAACACCCGGCTACTTCCCCCTCAGGGGTTACAGCAAAAAAAGATCTGTCCTCCCTTATCCAGAATGGTACCCTCAGGATCGTTAAGTACGATATGGTCTGAACTTTCCAGATGAAAGAAAGTCTCTATCCATGCTGAATTAAGGCGGACAAAATCTTTTTTATATTCGGGCCGGTACAACTCTATACGCAGCTCTTCCATACATAAAGTAAACCTGTTATCCTGACTATTAATCTTTTATTTTCCGGAACGCCTGTTCCAGATCATATTTTATATCTTCAATATTCTCAATTCCCGCCGAGATACGAAGCAGGCCCGGTATCGCTCCCGAAGCGATCTTATCCGCATCACTAAGTTGCTGGTGAGTCGTAGTAGCCGGATGAACGATCAGGGTCTTGGCATCTCCCACATTAGCCAGGTGGCTGATCAGTTCCAGGTTGTTAATTACCTGGTTTGCCTTGCGGCTATCCCCCTTCAGTTTAAAAGAGAGGACTCCACCAAACCCGCGTTTGAAATACTTCTTCGCCAGTTCGTGATACTTATTGCTTTCCAGTCCCGGATAATTTACATACTCCACTTCGGGACGTGCCTCCAGCCAGCGGGCCAGTTCCAGGGCATTCTGTACATGACGCTCCACCCGGAGAGAAAGCGATTCCAAGCCCTGCAGCAACAGGAAGGAGTTAAAAGGAGAGATCGTATTTCCCCAGTCGCGCAACCCCTCGGTACGGGCACGGATCGTAAAAGCAATATTCCCGAACGGGCTCTCCTCTCCGAATGTCTCCCAGAACACCAGTCCGTGATAACTTTCACTCGGTTCCGTAAAAGCCGGGAATTTACCGTTCCCCCAGTTAAAACGTCCGCTATCCACAATAACACCTCCCAGGGCAGTACCGTGTCCGCCGATCCATTTGGTAGCACTCTCTACCACAATATCAGCACCGTGCTTTAGTGGCTGGAAAACAGCACCACCTGCACCAAAGGTATTATCCACGATCAAAGGAATACCATACCGGTGTGCCACATCGGCAATGGCTTCAAAATCGGGAATATTCAGGTCGGGGTTACCGATCGTTTCCAGGTAGAGTGCTTTTGTTTTCTCATCGATCAGCTTCTCAAACGTAGCCGGTTCATCATCCGGGGCGAACTTTACCGTTACTCCGAGTCTCCTGAACTGGCTCTTAAACTGGTTATAGGTTCCCCCGTACAGATGAGAGGTAGTTACAAAATTATCACCCGCTTCCAGAATATTGTTCAGCGCAATAAACTGGGCCGACTGCCCACTGCTGGTAGCCAGCGCCGAAAGACCGCCCTCCAGCGCAGCCACGCGTTTTTCAAACACGTCGGTCGTAGGATTCATCAGCCGGGTATATATATTACCGAATTTCCGCAGCCCGAAGAGATCGGCACCATCCTGTGCATCTTCGAATACATACGAACTGGTAATGTAGATCGGTACTGCACGGGCATGAGTAGTCGGTTCTACCTCCTGCCCCGCATGTACCTGCAATGTTTCAAACTTCAATCCCCTCGTTGCCATAATTAATTCCGGTATTATATTTTTTAATTATAACGGATACTCGTCAAATGCGTAAAGCAGTGTAGAGAGATATCTTTCACCGGTATCAGGCAGCAGAACCACGATCTTTTTACCTGCATTTTCCGGACGAAGCGCCAGTTGGGTCGCAGCATAAGCAGCAGCACCCGAAGAGATACCCACCAACAACCCCTCTTCTTTAGCCAGTTCACGGCCTGTACGGATCGCATCATCGTTCAATACCTGTATGATCTCATCTACTACCGTAGGGTTGAACGTAGCCGGAACAAAACCTGCACCGATACCTTGTATTTTGTGAGGCCCCGGTTTTCCTCCTGAAAGAACGGGAGAATCCACCGGCTCTACTGCTACGATCTTTACATCCGGTTTATACTTTTTCAATACTTCACCCACACCCGATACAGTACCACCGGTTCCTACACCCGCTACAAAGATATCTACATCTCCATCTGTATCCCGCCAGATCTCTTCGGCAGTAGTACGTTTATGGACAGCCGGGTTAGCCGGGTTTTCAAACTGTTGCAGGATCACTGCTCCCGGAGTTTCAGCCTTCAGTTCCTGTGTTTTGGCGATTGCACCCTTCATTCCCTGCGCTCCCGGAGTCAGCACAATAGTAGCACCCAATGCCTTCAACAGGTTACGACGCTCCAGGCTCATGGTATCCGGCATAGTAAGAATAAGCTGGTATTTTTTTACGGCCGATACAAATGCCAGGCCAATTCCTGTATTACCACTGGTTGGTTCAATGATCACCGATCCGGGTTGTAATATCCCTCTCTTTTCGGCATCCTCTATCATTGCAAAAGAGATACGGTCCTTTACACTACCTGCCGGGTTGAAATACTCCAGCTTTGCGATCACAGTCGCATTTAAATTTTTACTTTTTCCGTAGTGAGAAAGTTCAAGCAGCGGTGTATTACCAATCAAATCTGTAAGCTGTTTTGCTATTCTTGCCATAGTTCTATATATTTTTAAGTTATTGTTATTTCTGATATTGCAAAGGTAGGGCAAACCCGTATGTTACCCAATCGCATATTTAAGTCATTTTCATACCACACTTATGGTATTAAACAAATAAATGTGTAATTTTGTGCACTATAACCCGTTAAAAACGGGATAAAACAGT
The DNA here is from genome assembly GCA_021203405.1 of Bacteroides sp. Lineage (GTDB taxonomy): Bacteria > Bacteroidota > Bacteroidia > Bacteroidales > Bacteroidaceae > Bacteroides. The sequence goes on along the minus strand of JAJQBG010000111.1, from coordinate 2,002 downwards.
CCCGTAAACGTATATAATTCCCATCAACCATACCTTTACGGAAAACGTTTAATTTTGAACTAAAACCAGATCACTATATGAAAAGAGTACCTGAAAGCAGTAGCCTTCTGCTTTTGATCACAGCTCTGTTGTTCCTTTCTTCTTGTTTTCAGGACAGAAGAAAAGAGTTTGAGGAAGAGACCGGCGCTAACCGGTGGATCTATGAGGTGATGGAAGATCACTATTTCTGGACAGAAGACATGCCCTCACGCTCTAAGCTGAATCTTTTTGCATCACAACCCGAATTTTTCAGCAGCATATTAGTCTCTGCTGATAAATACTCTACCATTGAAGAGGTTACTTATTCCCCGCGTACCCTCTATAGCCGCAGTAATTACGGATTTGAATATGCCGTATACTCTTCTCCCTATATAGCCAGGGTGCTGTATGTACTTCCCGGTTCACAGGCTTCCCTGAAAGGACTCAAACGAGGAGACTGGATCAGTGCGGTAAACGGGACCGAATTCACCGAATCGAATTATGCCTCCCTTATTGAAGAGGCGACCGGGGAGATTCATTTAACCCTGACTACCTACGACGAAAATTCCGAACCGGATGAAGATACCCGGACTATTACCTTATCCCGCGAAACGATAGAAGACAATCCGTTTTTATTTTATACCATATATACGGTTGAGAACCGGAAGATCGGATATTTGGTCTATAATAAATTTGCCACCGGTCCTGAAGATACCGGTAACGAAACAGCTTATTTTCAGGAGATGCAAAGGATCTTTGCTCAGTTCCAGGGTGTAGATGAACTGATCCTGGATCTACGGTATAATCCGGGCGGATATATACATTGTGCTCAGGAGCTGGCCAGCCTGATCGTACCCCAAAACCATCTCGAAGAGGTTTTCATCTCTTTAAAATACAACATAAATAACCCGGGACAAACAGACTACAGATTTCTGCCGCTGGCGGGGAACCTGAACCTGAGCGATCTCTATGTTATTACGACTTCTGCCACTGCCTCAGCCTCCGAAGCCGTTATTTACGGACTCCGCCCTTATATGAATGTAACAGTGGTAGGGGCTACTACCGAAGGCAAGAATATAGGTTCGCAGGCCTTTACCAACGATGAATATCCCAAATGGATCCTTCATCCTATCACCTGCCAGGTGTATAATTCACGGGGAGAATCCGACTATAGCAGCGGAATTACGGCGGATCATGGAATAACCGATACTTCAGACCTGATCTGGTACGATTTAGGAGATCCTGAGGAAAAACTATTAAACTATACGATCCATCAGGTTATACTCAGTAGTACGGATGATGGAAGCGACGAAGATGAAGATGATCAAGAAAATGAAGGTGATAAAAACGAAACGGAAACTACAGGATTATTCCGTAGCCGGACTCCAACATTTAACAAAAAGCTAACACCTGTTTACGAATCCTTTAAAAAGAAAGGTTTCCAGGGAATGAAAATAAAAGAGCCTGAATCCAGATAGTTATATTTTATCCTGGCAGAAGCTACCGGATATACATTTCTTTTGTTAAATGTAGGGAATAAATACATAACCCTGAAGTTCAGATGGTGTATTCGATTATCCAGGTACAATAAAAACGACCATGAAAAACGCAACTATTTACTTTTTATTCTTCTTTTAATAGGCTGCCAAAAAGAGACAGCCAACGATGTAACTATTCAAAGTATAACTATTGATCCGGATAAGACATTACCCAAATTGGATCTTTCGGTTCATATAGATCAAATCATCGACATAATTGCGCTGGAAACTTCCGATGAATGTTTGTTATCCCAAATTAAGAAAATAGTAGTTCATAAGGACAGGATCTATGTATCAGATCAGGTTAATCCGGGAGTTTTTATATTTGATAGGAACGGAAAATTTATAGCTAAAATTGGAAGCCAGGGAAGTGGGCCTGATGAGTTTCTTTATATGGGGAAATTTTACATTTTTGACAACCACTTATATATCCAGGATATTTGGGG
>JAJQBG010000198.1 GCA_021203405.1 Bacteroides sp. | reverse complement strand
ATATATGGAAGAGAAGAAATTCAAAGTAATTATAGTAGAAGATGTAAAACTGGAACTCAAAGGGACTGAAGAGATTTTCCGCCATGAAATACCCAATATAGAAATTATCGGCACTGCCATGACCGAAGCAGAATTCTGGCCACTTTTAGAAAAAGAGCTCCCCGACCTTGTTTTGCTGGACCTGGGACTGGGTGGATCTACCACCATCGGAGTAGAGATATGCCGGAACCTCACTAAACAATATCCGGCCGTACGGGTACTGATCTTTACGGGAGAGGTACTGAACGAAAAACTCTGGGTAGATGTATTGAATGCGGGTGCAGATGGCATTATTCTTAAAACCGGAGAACTTCTTACCAAAACGGATGTACAGGCAGTAATGGATGGTAAGAAATTAGTATTTAATTATCCCATCCTGGAAAAAATCGTAGAGCGTTTTAAGCGTTCGGTAGCCAATGATACCAAACGGCAGGAAGCTATTATTGATTACGATATCGATGAATACGACGAACGTTTTCTGCGCCACCTGGCACTGGGTTATACCAAAGATATGATCGCTAACCTGAAAGGTATGCCCTTTGGTGTTAAATCACTGGAAAAACGGCAGAATGACCTGATACAACGGCTCTTTCCCAAAGGAGAGCGCATCGGTATCAATGCGACCCGCCTGGTAGTACGAGCTCTGGAGTTACGTATTATCGATATTGACAACCTGGAACCTGATGAAGAGTAAGGTCTACATGCCGCATCCGGCCAGTATGTTCTTTTTCCTGGCGGTAGTGATCGTCTTCTGCTCCTGGATCTTCAATATCTACGGTTTAAGCGTGATACACCCGCATACCGGGGCAGAGATCCATGTACAGAGCCTACTAAGTCCGGAAGGGATCCGCTGGTCTATACGGAATGTAGTGACTAACTTTACCGGTTTTGCTCCTCTGGGTATGGTAATGGTAGCTATGCTGGGGATCGGAGTAGCCGAAGATTCCGGCTTTCTGAGTGCTGCCATCCGTACCGGAATGAAGGGCAGACAAAAGCATAGCAGTGTGATCCTCTGGATCATTCTGCTGGGTATCCTCTCCAATGTGATCGGTGATGCCGGATACATCATTCTTATTCCCATTGCAGCGATACTTTTTCAATATGCAGGTATGTCTCCCGTAGCCGGTATTATTACCGCATATGTCTCCGTAGCCTGCGGATATAGTGCCAATGTAGCATTAAGTACCCTGGACCCTATCATTGCCCGTACTACACAAGAGGCCTCCCTGATGGCAGACACGTACGAAGGAAACATAGGTCCGCTCAGTAATTATTACTTTATGCTGGCTTCTACTTTCCTGATCACAGGTATTATCTATTACATCACCCGTCGTTACCTGGTCAAAGAGACGGGTAGCTATACCGGACGGGAAACGGCTTTGGTTACTAAACCTCTTTCTCAAAAAGAGCGTAGAGCCCTTCACTTCTCTTTGCTCATAGGTGTTGTTTTTTTAACCCTGGTAGCTATAGCGACCTTCTCCCCCTGGGGTATCCTGTGGGGAATTACCGGAGGAATGACCCGTTCTCCTTTTATCATGGGAATTCTGTTCCCCATCTCCTTCGTGACAGGTATGATGGGCACTATCTACGGGCTTAGTTCCGGCAAATACCGTTCCGACCGGGATATTGTAAATGGTCTGGCTAAGCCTATGCGACAACTGGGAGTTTACTTTGTGATCGCTTTTTTCGCTGCACAGATGTTCGCTTTTCTCGACTATTCGAACCTGGACACCTGCCTGATCATCTATACATCCCGGCTGGTAGCCTCCACAACCCTTCCTCCTGTGATAGCTTTACTGGGTTTTATTCTTTTCAGTGCCCTGGCAAACCTGATCATGGTATCAGCTACTGGTAAATGGAGCATTATGGCATTCATTTTTATACCGATATTTGCCGGAGAGGGTTTTACTCCCGACGTATTGCAATGTGCTTTTCGCATAGGGGATAGTGTTACCAATGCTATTACGCCTTTCCTTTTTTATATGCCATTGGTATTGGCCTATATGCAGCAATACTGGAAAAAGAGCAATTACGCAACGTTGGTCAGATATACCTGGCGGTATACACTATGGATATCAGTTACATGGATACTCTTCTTTTTAGGATGGTATTACGTGGGAATTCCGTTGGGAATGTAACTTTTCCCGGATAAGACCGGACCTTGATCTCATCCGTTAAATCTTCCTATATAAAAAATATTCCTCAAAAACAGCTTAAATTGTCTAAATGTTAAAACAATGTAGGAAAAACAGAAGTTTATATAGGGTAAAAGTATAACCGAATGAGAAAAGTATCAGCTACTGTATCTGTGCTGATGGGAGGAGGAACACCAGCCGTACAACCCGATTTGTATCTGGAAGGTAAAGGTGTTGTATTAAATAGCAACTCCGGGATCATACCTATGTCAAAGCTTCCTTCTGATATCCGTAAAGAGATCAATGGCAAATATCCGGAAAATAGTATTCTGCGGGTCTATGCTTCAGAAGGAGTAAGAGGCATCACCTACAGAATTATACTACGTACCGTTACAGGTATAGAGAAAGCCCTGGTTTACCAGAGCTGAATGTACCGGACTATACTTAAAAACGAAATTAGTATATGAACTTTTAAGAGAGCCATTGTTATATCAGTGTGTTTCTCATAGCATTAGATTTTAGATTAATAAAGTTTGTAAAAATCCTCTGTAACCGCGGGCTTCTCCCCTTGCAGAGGATTTTTCTATGAATAACGTTTAGGGTAACGCAGTAAAACAGCCAGCAGTGCACAGACTCCCATCACCATCGGATAATAAAGATAGCGTATAATAGATACGGGCGAAACAGCAGCCAGTCCTGCTGCCATAAGCATTTGCGCCCCATAAGGGAGCAGACCCTGAACCACACAGGAGAATGCATCCAGAATACTGGCCACTTTACGGCTATCCAGACCGAAACGGTCGGAAATATCTTTGGCGATCGGACCGATAGTAATAACTGCAATGGTATTATTGGCTGTACAGCAATTGGCAATACTTACTAAAAATGCAATACTCAGTTCAGCTCCCCGCTTTCCATTCACATGCCTGGTTAGTTTCTCAATAATATAATCAATACCTCCGTTAAAACGGATCAATTCAAGCATTCCTCCGGCAATCAGGGTAATGATAATCAGTTCACCCACCCCTATGATTCCATCTCCCATAGAACCAAACCAGTCGAAGAAAGAGATACTTCCGGTAGCTATACCGATAATACCGGTTGAAAGGATGCCCAGTACCAGTACCAATACGACATTTACTCCGGCAATAGCAGTAACCAGCACCAGAATATAGGGCAATACTTTCAGCCACTCTACCTCTCCCGGCCGGGAAGAGACATCCAGCGTGAATCCCCTGAAAATGTAATATACCAGTACCAACAGGGCTGCGGGAATCACGATCATACTGTTAACCCGGAATTTATCCCGCATGGCACATCCCTGAGTACGGGTAGCCGCAATAGTCGTATCTGAAATAAAAGAGAGATTATCTCCGAAAAAAGCTCCTCCCACTACAATGGCTACCATAAAAGGAACAGCAATATCGGTTTTATCGGCTATACCTACAGCAACCGGCGTAAGGGCTACAATGGTTCCGACAGAGGTACCTACTGATAAAGAGACAAAACAACCGGCAATAAAAATACCTCCCAATAACAAAGATTCAGGTAGAAATCTAAGAGTAAGATTAACCGTAGACTCAATCGCTCCCATATCGCGGGCAGCCTGTGCAAAAGCTCCTGCCAGAATAAAGATCCAGATCATCAATAGCAAATTGGGACTGGAGGCTCCTTTGGAAAATTGCAAGATCCGTTCATTAAGCGTGATCCTCCGGGTTATAGCTACTGCATAGATAGAAGAGACCATAAATGCTACTGTTATGGGCACTTTATAGAAGTCATTCAGTATCAATGAAGTGACCAGATAAAGAGAGAGAAAAACCACTAAAGGAGACAAAGCGCTGAGGTTACCTTTCTTCTCTGAGTTTTTTATTTCAGGTTCCATAGATATATACTTTATAAATTAGGGCAAAGGTAAATAATCTCTGATGAACTCTTCTTTGTAAAAAGGAAAAATAGATAGCAGGCAGGTACTGTTTATAAAAAGCCAGTTAATCAAATTCTAAAAGATGGTCATCTTTTTACATTTTATTCAGGAGTTATAAAAGAACCATTCATCTGTTCTTTATCTTCTGTTTTATTCTTCTTTTATTTTAAACCATCCGGGCCGGGTCTACCCACTTATCAAATTCTTCTGCCGTAACATATCCGGTTTCAATAGCAGCCTGGCGGAGGGTCATTCCTTCCTGATGGGCTTTCTGAGCTATTTCAGCTGCTTTATAATAACCGATCTTAGGATTAAGAGCTGTTACCAGCATTAAGGAATGATCCAGATGGGCTTTGATCCTCTCCCTGACCAGTTCAATTTCCCGGGCACAGTGCTCTTCAAAACTCATACATCCCTCTCCTATAAGACGGGCACTGTGCAGAAAGTTATAGATAATAACGGGTTTAAAAACATTGAGCTCAAAATGGCCGGTAGCCCCTCCTATCGAAATAGTGACATCGTTTCCCATTACCTGGGCAGCGATCATGGTAAGGGCTTCACACTGGGTCGGATTTACCTTACCGGGCATAATAGAGGAGCCCGGCTCGTTCTCCGGTGAATGAATTTCACCGATACCGGCACGGGGGCCTGAAGCCAGCAGACGAATATCATTGGCTATTTTCATCAGGCTTACAGCTACTGCTTTCAGGGCTCCGTGAGCTGCGACCAACGCATCCTGCGTAGCAAGGGCTTCGAATTTATTGGGAGCAGTAACGAAAGGGTGTCCGGTCAGTTCAGCGATCTTTCCGGCCACTTTCCGGTCATACCCTTTGGGTGCGTTAATGCCTGTTCCTACCGCTGTTCCTCCCAGAGCCAGTTCAGACAGGCGCTTCAAAGAGTGATGTATTTCTCCGATCCCTTTTTCAAGCTGGGCTACATATCCACTGAATTCCTGTCCCAATGTGAGAGGAGTAGCATCCATCAGGTGTGTACGGCCTATCTTTACAATATCACGGAATTCGGAACTCTTCCGGGCTAAGGTATTGTGGAGTAATTCCAGTCCCGGAAGTGTAACTTCCGTCAATATTTTGTAGGCTGCTATATGCATAGCTGTGGGGAAAGTATCGTTGGAGGATTGGGATCTATTGACATCGTCATTGGGAGAGACTACCTTCTCTTTGTCAGTCAGGGAACCGCCGCTGAGGACATGGGCCCGGTTGGCAATGACTTCGTTCACATTCATATTGGTCTGGGTACCACTCCCGGTTTGCCATACCACCAGCGGGAACTGATCGGAAAGTTTACCCTGGAGGATCTCTTCTGCTGCTTTTACAATAAGGTTAGACTTTTCGTGAGACAAGACTCCCAGATCCCGGTTGGTTAGGGCAGCGGCCATCTTTAGCCAGGCAAAAGCTTCAATGATCTCCTGGGGCATACGGTCGGTATCCCTGGCTATTTTGAAGTTATTGATACTGCGCTGGGTCTGGGCCCCATAATAAGCGTGCAAAGGTACTTTTACCTCTCCTAAGGTATCCTTTTCAATTCTGTATTCTTTCATATTATTTTTATGTTTCATTCCTCCCTGTTAAACAGCAGCCGAAAAATAAAGTTGCCGGAAAAAGGATGAATTTCTCTTTTCCGGCAAAGCTTTAAACAAATACCAAGATATACTTATTAAAAACGAAACACGGCTTATTATCTACGTAAACGTTCTACAGTACGGAAAATCGTATGCACCTTTTCATCTTCTGTTTTATCATCCATATTGATGCAACAAACTCCGGTTTTAAGAAGATCACCTGATTCGCGTACCTTTGTTTCGATCATGGTTTCCAGTTCACTGTTGGAATAGCTATTAAAATCAATAGGATTGAGACGAACATTGATGAATGTGTCCGGTAAAGCTTTTCTAAGTGCAGGAATATCTCCTCCCCACCCTGCATCCAGGAAATCCAGATGAGGAATTTCAGCAAACTTCCCGGCATGGCGGTATGGGTCATTACCGCAATAATGAATACCATACGGTCTGTATCTAAGACTCCATTCTATATCATAAGGTAACAGGAAGTTCTCATAATCCTCTTCCGAGATCATGGTATGGGAGCATTCGGAATGAAGATAGACCTGTTTCTGAATATGTTTCAATACCCGGTTTACGGAGATAGAGCTGCTTCCGGTCTTACTTACAATAAAAGAGAAAAAACGTTCTACTACGCGGGCTATGGAGGTAAAGTATTTTTTGCAAGCTTCAGGTTGGAGTATCATATCCATTAATACAGCTTCTCCTTTCAGATCAATAGCCAGATTGAGGATGCCACCCCAGTTAATATCTCCGCAGACATAACCATATTTATTTTCCAGTGCTTCTATCAGGGAAAGCAATCTTTTAAAAGCCGGTCCCTTAAAAGCAGCTTCTTCGTCAATTTCAAAAGAATCGCAATGGGCGCAGTTCACCTGGGGAGCTGTATCGGGAAAATAGGTTATTTCGCAGCCCAGCATTTCTGATAGAAGAAACCCGGCTGCCAGATGTACGGCTCCTATTTCAGGACGCTCCTCTTTCCACTCTGCTCCTAATCCATACGCACCGAAGCGATTATAAAGTTCTCTCTCCATACGTTTTTCGTCTTCTACCCGACGTAGGGGATGATAGAAAAAGTCTTCGTCAAAGACGATTCCGGTATGTTTGTTCCACCAGGATGGGTGGAATATAATGTCTGTGGGAAGTGGGGTGGTGTTGAAATAATCCATAATTCTTATTCTGTTTATTATAAGGAAGACAAAGAAACCCAGGAAAATGTACTCTAAATTTAATAGTATCAACTATTAAACAAAAAAGGCGTCAAAAATGACGCCTTTTCTATTTTAGTTTTTTTTAATTAAAGGTCACTGACATCCTGACCACGTAAGAACCAATCCTGAATAGTAATATCAGCAGAGATATATACGCGCTCTTTATCATCCGGACCTTCCGGACCCGGAATATCAGGTTCACCCGGAAAGGTAACAGATTTAACATTCACTTTATAGTAGTTATTTCTAACCACACCGTAACGACCGTAATCCATCAGGTTAGGAGCTTGTGTATCATCAAAGTGACGAATAGGTACTGCATAGTAACAAACACCCTTTGCATAATATTTAAGCCCGTCTATAGAGAAGGAATAGTTCTTATTAATCACTTCATTAGAACTATCTATATATCCTGCAAGTTTTGCGGCAGCAACAGCATCCAACAATTTCAGTGAAGTATTAGCTTGGTTGCTCATCATATCTTTCAATGCCTGCTCAGTAATAAGCATAGTCCCGAAAACAAAATATCCATCCCCTGCACTTAGACCATTAGGAATATAATTAAGTTTAATAATCACACGGGTAGTAACATCTTCATACTGCTCATCGGCTGCCATTGTATTTTCAGTTACATAGTCATAGTCCCCGGTTGAAAAGAATGTTCCTGTAGTTGCAAGAGTGTGATAGAAAAACTCAGCAGGATATTGGCTTCCACCGGTAGAACTTTGAATACTTACACCAGTGAAATTAGGGTCTTCAGCATATAAACTATAACGGTCTAATTGAGTTGTTTCCATAGCTCCACCTGTAGCTCCACCTGCAATCTTAGCAAACATTCTCATCCAGTACATCTTTTTATTGATGATATCACTTTTCCAGCCGAAATCAGCAATAGTTGCACCATTAACTGTAGTAATACTATTAGTAACACTAACCTTTGCTACACCACGGTCTACAGTGACAGGGAACGGATTAGCTTCTGCTGCTTGAGTGGTAGTTTTTAAATCGTCTCCATCAATAAAAACTTCTCCTTTGAAATTAGACATAAAAAACGGTCTGAGGCAGATCCGATCAACTCCGAAAGTTCTACAGTAGCTGAAGTTGATTTTACAACAGCCAGATCACTTCCTACTTCAGTTACATTTAATAATTGCTGAGGAGCATTGACAAGAACCACCATATTATAGTCTTGTTTTTTACCTCTTTTGCTGTGGATACAAACTCAATATCTTTGGCAGTAGCTTCAACCACATCATTTCCGGCAATAAGTCTGCTGGTATCATTTTTGGTTTTAGCATCCAGATCGAACACATATACCGCTTTATCAGAAACAGTTTCATATAGTATGATCCTGACTGCGGAAACTTTATACTCGGTAGGAAGCCCTTTGTCTGTATCATCCGCTCTTCCACCCACAGAGGAGTTACCGAATGCAAGGTTAAATGAAGCAAAAACATTTCCTTCAGTTGCAACCTTTCCCTGATCATCCATGTCAGCACCTTTCTCGTCAAAACATGAAACCAGTCCCATTGATAGCACCAATCCTGCCAGCAATGATTTAAACCATAATTTTTTCATTTTCAATTGTACTTTAGTTTGATTAATAATTAATTAGTGTTTGTTGATATAGTTGTACCTGATATCCTTGATTATTCTACTACCTGCTCCCGTACAAACCAGTCGTTGATCTGTATATTAAAACTTATATGAGTTCCTTCGTTAGCATCATAGCCTTTGAAAAAGAAAACGATTCCAAAATAGTTTTCCCGATCCAGATATTCCTGAAACGACATACCGGAATATTGACTAATGCGTAAAGCATTCAAATATTTATTAAGATTAAGGGGACCTCCCAGTAAACTTTTACCGGTATTTTATGGATGATCTCTAATGTATTTTCCTGATCCTCCATCAACCGGAGCGTACTCATTTCTGCAATCGCTCCTACTTCCGGGTCGGTTTCGGTATAGTAGGGATAGTAAAAATATTCCTCCCCTATAGGAGTATTATCATGCAGGTAATCTCCATTGGCCGAGGTTAGAAAGATCTCAAAATCATCTACGTTCATTTCTGCACCATCCAGATCAGCCAATACTAAACGGAGGGTATTGGTGTTTTTGGTCAGCGAAATAGTAGCAGTAGTGGCCGGATTCCACTCCTGCTCAATAGCTCCGTGCCAGAGGGGACGTAATTTGTCGTCAACAACCCGGGAGACATTCATACTCTTAACATGCACTCCCAGATCGGAACGTTGTGAGGCATAAGTCTGAAGTTCATCTTCCTGATAAGACTCCTCATAGACTCCTGACCAGGCTACAATATTATATTTACCGGGAGTAAGTGACAAAGGAATCCGATAATATTCCGGAAAGGTACCGCTTACTTCATCCACTACCTTGTGCACAAGTACATCTTCCTCGTCAAAGATATAGAGATGCATACGGGAAGCTTCTTTGGAAAAAAGATCGGTATACTGCATATTATAATCATATACAAACCGAATGTAACTATCGCAATCCGTATCCATCCCATCCCTTACACAAGAGTTAAGAGACAAAAGGAAGAGAAGCCCGTAAAACAACCGATAAGCTTTTTGTTGAGTCATTTGTGATTGATTTATAAATGATGGTGAAGGCAGACTTGTAAAATTTTACACTTCTTCTACATCCTGGTCACGTATGTACCAGTCTTGTACCTGAATATCAGTAGACAAGTATCCGTCCTCCTTATCATCAGGACCTTCGGGATCAGGAATATCTACAGAACCAGGGCCGGTTATCTTTAATAAATTAATGCAGTAATAGTTATTACGAACTACTCCATAACGACCATAGCCTCCTTTATCT
>JAJQBG010000210.1 GCA_021203405.1 Bacteroides sp. | reverse complement strand
ATCGTAGTACAATTCCGAAGTAAAGATAGGTCAATTTCTTCCGGATTGTCAATTAAATAAGAATTATTATTGATTTTTTTGCATTCGTTGAATAATACTTTTCCGTTTGAACTCTTCTTGCCACTGACGAAGAGCACCAGGTCGTGGGAGGCTGCGAACTCCCGGATATTGGGCATACGGTTGGCTACCCGCCGGCAGATGGTATCGTAATAGTGGAAATCGGCTTCCGGTGAGATATGCTCCCGGATGTAGTCTACAATGGCCCAGAACTCATCTAATGATTTGGTGGTCTGTGAGTAGAGCCGGATGTTTTTGGAGAGATCAATTTTGTCTATCTCTTCCATATTCTCAATGATGATAGCCTCTCCGTTGGTCTGTCCTACCAGCCCCAATACCTCTGCATGGCCTTGCTTACCGTATATAACGATCTGGGTATCACCGGAAGATGACTCCTGGTGTGCCTGGTGGATCCGTTTTTGCAGGTGCAGGACTACCGGGCAGGTGGCATCGATGATCTCGATCTGGTTCTCACGGGCTATCCTGTAGGTTTCGGGAGGTTCTCCGTGGGCCCGTAACAATACCTTCACATTCCTGAGTTGCCTGAACTCCTGGTGATTGATGGTAATAAGCCCCATCTTCTCCAGGCGCTCTACCTCTTTACTGTTGTGTACAATATCTCCCAGGCAGTAAAGAGTCTCTCCTTTGGCTAGTCCCTCTTCTGCTTTGTTGATAGCCTTTACTACCCCGAAGCAGAAGCCGGATTCCCGGTCGATCTCTATTCTCTTCATTTAATTTTTCGATATGGCTTCTTTATATTTATTCATCAGCCATTCGTTTTGTTCATTGCGGGTCATGGTACTGTTATCCAATACGTAGGCATCTTCGGCTTTGGAAAGGGGGCTTACCTCACGGGTCTGGTCTATATGGTCTCTTTCTCTTACATTCGCCAGTATGCTTTCAAAGGTGGGACCTTCTCCTTTGGCTTTCAGCTCCTCGTATCTTCGCTGCGCCCTGATCTCTGGCGTGGCTGTAACGAATATTTTAAGTTCGGCTTCGGGGAAGACAGTGGTACCGATATCTCTTCCGTCCATGACGATCCCCTTCTGGGTTCCATAACTTTGTTGCAGTTCTACCAGGGCCGACCGTACAAAGTCAAAGGTACTTACCAGGCTTACTTTGGAGGAGACGCGCAGGGAGCGGATCTCTTTCTCTACATTCACCCCATTGAGATAGGTCTCCGGTTGCCCGGTCTCGGGGTTAATGCGGAAAGTGATCTTTATATTCTTTATCTCTTTCCGGAGGGTCTCTTCGTCGACCTTGTTATCTGTAATGAGGTTGTGGTTGAGGCAATAAAGGGTCACAGCGCGGTACATAGCACCGCTGTCCACATATATATAACCGATCTTTTTTGCCAGCTCTTTCGCCATGGTACTCTTTCCGCAGGAGGAGTAGCCGTCAATGGCAATCACTATTTTTTTCATTGTCTGAAGTCTGAATTTGGTTTTGTCAATAAGGGTTCAAATATAGTATAAATTTCCCGATCTTACTACTTCCGGCAGCTGGAAAACAACGGAGTAAAACGGGAAAGGAATTTTAGCGAATCATTTAAAAAATGAAATGAGGAAGGCCGGAAATAAAAAAAGCCATACAAGGAGGATCATTTTACAGAAAATGTATTATATTTACCCAAAAATAAAAAACATTATTAATAAAATAGATTATGGAAGTCAAGAAATCAAAAAAAGCAAATCTTGAAGACAAAAGAGGAACTTGGCTGCTTATCGGTTACGTTATTATTCTGGCATTGATGTTCGTTGCATTCGAATGGTCGGAACGTGACGTGAAGATTGATACCAGCCAGGCCATTGTTGACCTTGTATTCGAAGAAGAGATCATTCCGATCACTCAGCCGGAAGAGATCCAACCGCCTCCACCCGAAACTCCTTCGGTTGCTGAAGTGCTGCAGATCGTGGAAGATGATGCGGATGTACAGGAGACTATGATCCAGTCTACAGAGGAAACAGGTGAACTGGTGGAGATCAAGTATGTACCGGTTGAAATTGAAGAAGAAGAACCAGAAGAGGAAGAGATTTTCCAGGTGGTAGAACAGATGCCGGAATTCCCCGGTGGTATGGCTGCCCTGATGACCTGGCTGAGTAAGAATATCAAGTATCCTACTATTGCACAGGAGAACGGAACCCAGGGACGTGTAATCGTTCAGTTCGTTGTGAACCGTGACGGAACCATCGTAGACCCTGTAGTGGCCAAAGGTGTTGACCCTTACCTGGATAAAGAGGCACTCCGCGTGATCACCGCGATGCCTAAATGGAGTCCGGGTATGCAGAGAGGAAAAGCGGTACGTGTGAAGTTTACTTTGCCTGTACAGTTCAAACTCCAGTAATTTATAAAAGAAATCATAGTTAAGAGGCTGTCCCGGGTAGCCTCTTTTTATAAAATGCCCTATACATGCTTTATACTTCTTCCCGGTTACTTTACTTTGTCAATGAGTATATCGATGAACTGACTTATCCGCAGCAACCGGATAACCTGTATGCCCCTGTACGGTATATTTTATCCCTGGGGGGAAAACGGATCCGGCCCATTCTTTTATTAATGTCTTACAACCTTTTTAAAGATACGGTCGAGAAGGCTCTTCCTACAGCCGTAGCACTGGAGATCTACCATAACTTCACGCTTTTGCACGATGATGTAATGGATCATGCGGATGTAAGAAGGGGTGCTCCTACCGTACATAAAAAGTGGAACGAGAATGTTGCCATCCTCTCGGGGGATGCGATGCAGGTAATCGCTTATCAGCATTTAATAAGGTGTGACCGGGAATATATCACTCCGGTCATGGAACTTTTTAACCGTACGGCTCTTGAAATTTGTGAGGGGCAGGAGGATGATCTTGATTTTGAGCAACGGACAGATGTTACGGCAGAGCAGTATATAGAGATGATCCGTAAGAAAACGGCTGTTTTGCTGGCTTGTGCCTTAAAGATGGGGGCTATCCTGGCAGGTGCTTCCGGTAAAGATGCGGAATTGTTGTATGATTTCGGTATTCACATCGGGCTCTCTTTTCAATTGCAGGATGATCTGCTGGATGTGTATGGGGATCCGGAGGTGTTTGGTAAAAATATAGGGGGGGATATTCTTTGTAATAAAAAAACTTTCTTACTTTTGAAGGCTTTTGAGCTGGCTTCTCCCGGTCAAAAGAGAATTCTGGGTGAATGGCTGGGGAAAGAAGCGTATATCCCTGCTGAAAAAATAGAAGCTGTGGTCTCTGTATATAACGAACTGGGGTTGCGGCAGGTAAGTGAAAAGAGGATGGAGGAGTATTATACGAAAGCCATGGAGCTGCTGGAGAGTGTATCGGTAGAGAGTGACCGGAAAAGAGAACTGATCCGGATCGTTGAAGAATTGATGGATCGAAAACTATAACATATAATGCCTTACAGAAGGTTGCCTAATACGGACAATGCCCGCATAAAAGCGCTGAAAATAGCGGTGGATAAAGGATACCTGCACAATGTCCACGATCTGCCGATCAGTTTAAAGATATGGAGTGAAGCCAAGAATTTTCTACCTAAGTTTGAAAAGGCCCATCACTATTACAGGCAGTGTTATGAAAAACAGGTGACTTCCAGTAAGAAGCATCAGGAAAGTGTAAAAACAGCGCGGATGTTTTTGTCGCATTTTATCCAGGTACTCAACCTCTCTATGATCCGTGGCGAAATACGTGAAACCTATCGTTCTTATTATGATCTTCCTTCCGGGTTCACCCTTCCGGATCTTACTTCTGAAAGTGCTATCGAGAAATGGGGAAAACCTGTGATTGAGGGCGAAAGAAGACGGGTAGCCGAAGGGGGTATTCCTATTTATAATCCTACGATTGCTAAAGTGAGTGTCCATTATGAGATCTTCAGGGAGGGGTATCACAATCAGCAGAACCTGAAAAACCTGACTGCCAAAAGCCTGGAGGCCCTAGCCTCTCTGCGTAAAAAGGCAGATGAGATCATCCTGGAGATGTGGAACCAGATCGAAGCCCGGTTTGAACCGCTTCCGGATGAGCAGCGTATAGAAAAGTGCCGGGATTACGGAGTGGTTTATTATTACCGGGGTAGCGAAAAACGAAAAGTGGTCAGCGAATGAAGATAGTGGATACTCATGCGCATCTTTTTCTGGAAGAGTTTGAAGAGGATCTGCAGGAGGTGGTAGTACGCGCGCGGAAAGCAGGCGTGGAGGAGATCTACTTACCTAATATTGACTCTTCTACACTGGAGGATCTGCTGAAAGTCTCCTCTTTCTATAAAGGCTATTTTTTCCCGATGATCGGGCTTCATCCTACCTCTGTGGATCATGGATATAAGGAGGAGTTAGCTACGTTGAAGCGATACCTGGAAGAGAAGAACTCTTTTGTGGCCATTGGGGAGGTGGGCATTGATCTCTATTGGGACCGGACTTTCAGGGAGGAGCAGATCGAGGCTTTTCGCACTCAGATCGGGTGGTCTGTTGAGTACGGTCTGCCTTTGGTGATCCATACCCGTGACGCTTTTCCGGAAGTTCATACTACTTTATTGCCTTATATCGGGGAGTCGGTCACCGGTATCTTCCATAGTTTTACCGGAAGCCGGGAAGAGGCAGAAATGTTGCTTCAGTTCGAGAGGTTTAAGTTAGGGATAAACGGAGTGGTTACGTTTAAAAATTCTACACTTTCCACAGTTCTTAAAGATGTTCCCGCCGGGCGTATTGTGGTTGAAACGGATGCTCCCTACCTGGCACCGGTACCTTTCCGGGGAAAAAGGAATGAGAGTGCTTACCTAGTGCAGATCCTTACCAAACTTTCCGAAATCTACGGTTGCTCTGTAGAGGAGATGGCTGAAGTGACCACACGCAATGCCCGGGAGGTTTTTAAACAGCCGGAAAAGAGACAGGAGGTTAAAGTTTATTAAATTTGCCCGGGAATTGCCCTGAAAAGGTTTCGGAAGTTAGGAGAGATAAAAAAAGAATGCATTTGTGCTGTAAAAGGTTTGAGATTTGCAATTTTTTTTTGTAATTTGCAGTCGATTTTAAGGGAAATCCCTTGCTAAAACAGAAGGAGAGGTGCTCGAGTGGTTGAAGAGGCACGCCTGGAAAGTGTGTATACGCCAAAAGTGTATCGCGGGTTCGAATCCCGCTCTCTCCGCAGGAAAAATGAAATGAGAATAAACATAATACAATTAATTAATTAATCTTAAAAAATTAGACACACAATGAAAAAGTTATTTGCAATTCTTGTGTTGATGGGAGTTCTGATGTTCGGATCCACTCAATTAGTACTTGCACAGGACGCTGCTATGGATACGATCGAGGCAACGGATGGTGGTATTCATAAAGAACTTAAAACAAAATTTATTGAAGGTACTGCTTCATTTATGAGTTTGGTAGCGATCGCTTTGGTGATTGGTCTTGCCTTTTGTATTGAACGTATTATCTATTTAAGTCTAGCTGAAGTAAATACTAAAAAGCTGATCGCTGCTGTGGAAGCTGCCCTGGATAAAGGGGATGTGGAAGCTGCCAAGAATATCTGCCGGGATACCAGAGGTCCTATCGCATCTATCTTCTATCAGGGATTGATGAGACTTGACCAGGGTATTGACGTTGTAGAGAAATCAGTTGTTTCTTACGGGGGTGTACAGGCTGGTTACCTGGAAAAAGGATGTTCATGGATCACGCTGTTTATCGCAATGGCTCCGTCACTCGGGTTCCTCGGAACTGTAATCGGTATGGTGCAGGCGTTTGACAAGATCCAGCAGGTAGGTGATATCTCTCCGACAGTTGTAGCAGGGGGTATGAAAGTGGCCCTTATCACAACCATCTTCGGTTTGATCGTTGCTTTGATCCTTCAGGTATTCTACAACTATATTCTTTCTAAGATCGAGGCTTTAACAAGCGAAATGGAAGATTCTTCTATTACTCTGCTTGATATGGTGATTAAATATGAATTAAAGTATAAAAAATAATTGGAGGGAAGATGAGTAAATTATCATATAGACTATCATACTACGTATTGTATGCGTTGTTTGCGATCACTCTGGTGGTGCTGGCAATGTTTTACTTCTCGGGTTTTGATAGAATGGTAGGGGAATTTAATGATCCTGTCCATACGGATACGCTACTTTATCTGATTTACGGTATTCTCGGACTTTGTATTGTGGTTACTCTCGTAGCTGCAGTGATCCAGTTCGGTTCCGCACTGGCAGATAATCCCAAAAGCGCGATTAAATCTTTGATCGGTATTATTGTGTTGGCTGTATTGATGGTGGTTGCTTTCTCTATGGGTAGTGACGAGCCTTTGGTACTTCCGGGCTATGACGGAACAGATAACGTTCCTTTCTGGCTGAAGATCACAGATATGTTCTTATATACAATTTACATTTTGTTTGGTGTTACTGTACTGGCAATTATTGCAAGCAGCATCAAAAAGAGATTGTCTTAATTGAATTTTAGTAAAAAGAAATAGCAATGGCAAAAGGAAAAAGAAAAGTTCCCGATATAAACTCCAGCTCAACGGCGGATATTGCTTTCTTATTGCTTATCTTCTTTTTGATTACAACATCTATGGATACTGACCGTGGTTTGGCGAGACGTTTGCCGCCTCCACCGGAACCCGATCAGGAGTTGGGTGATATAATTGTAAAAGAACGTAATGTACTCCAGGTGATCCTTAACTTTAATAACCAGTTGATGGTTAAAGGGGGAGGTAAATCGGATTACATTGATGTAAGTCAATTAAGAGCTGTGGCAAAGGATTTTATTGTTAATCCGTTTAATGATGAGAACCTGCCTGAAAAACATCCGAAAGAGCTTCCGTTCTTTGGCAATGTAATGGTAACGGAGAACCACGTGATCTCTTTGCAGAACGACCGTGGGGCTATTTATCAGGCTTACATTGATGTTCAGAATGAGTTGGTAGCAGCATATAATGAAGTTCGTGATGAAATTTCACAATCTCAGTTCCAGAGAAGTTATGCTGAACTTACTGAAGATGAACAGAAAGCAGTACGTGACTATTATCCTCAGAAGATCTCTGAGGCTGAACCTAAAGATTACGGAGGACGTCGTTAATGGGAAAATTTAATAAAACGGGTAAACGTGAAATGCCCGCACTTAATACCTCTTCTCTTCCTGACCTTATCTTTACGCTCTTGTTCTTCTTTATGATTGTAACAACGATGCGTGAGGTAACTTTAAAGGTAGAATTCAGAGTTCCGACCGGTACTGAATTAGAGAAGCTTGAAAAGAAATCACTGGTAACTTTCATCTATGTAGGGCAACCTACACAGGAGCTCCGTGCAAAAATGGGTTCTGAAAGCCGTATTCAGTTAAATGATAATTTTGCTGAAGTAAGTGAAATTCAGGATTATGTTTTTCAGGAACGTGCCAATATGAAGGAAGAAGACCAGGCTGCCATGACGGTATCTTTAAAGATCGACCAGGATACCAAGATGGGTATTGTGACCGATATCAAACAGGCACTTCGTCAGGCATATGCACTGAAGATCAACTATTCGGCGCAATCACGCCAGTAATAGTTTTGACATAATAAAAAAAGAGCGGTTCAGTTTAACTGAGCCGCTTTTTTGTTTCCTCTTCTTCTTTATTTTTTGACTCCATACACTTCGCTGTGGATCTTCTCTTTTACCCGGTCAAAATCATCCGGGGCGGTAAGGTCTCCGTTTATCATCAGGTACATCGGTATCTCGCAACATCCGGCTTTGTAAGGAGGTTGTATATAGGTTCTCTCCCATAGGTTATATCCCAGTCGTTGATAAAAGTTGATACGTCGTGTGGAAAATTCATCGGTTGGCAACTCTACTTCCAGCACTATACTTTTATCTGTGCTTTCCCGGAGCAGGTTCAATACTCGCTTTCCGTAGCCTTCGTTCCGTACGGCGGGATCGGTTGCAAAGTGTTCTACATAGATAAATGCTCCCAGGTCCCAGTAACTGAGCAGGCCGATGGGTTTTCCATCCTCTTTTAGGATATGGTTGTGAAAGATCGTCTTTTCAGCGGTGTTCTTTCGCTGTGTTTCCAGGTCACGGTATTCATCTACAGGAAAAGTATCTGTTAAGAGCTTTTCTGCATACCTGTACTCTTCTCCTTCTGTCTCCCGGAGGCGTTCGATAGTAAGCATACATTTATGGATTAGGGTTGGTGTAAAATAGGATAAGTCTCTCTAAGGCTTTCTGGCATACAGGGCAAAAAGCGTTCGGTTCATTGCTTCTCATCCGGCAATTATCTGCCAGACGGTATATTCCTTTTGCTGTATATCCTCCTCCTTCATAGAGTCCTACCGGAAACTCTGCGGCCCGGGCCGGTGGAGTCGGGACGGGCGTATCCGGAAGCAGCATGGAGATCCATTTGTCTTCCAGGGAGACCAGGGTGGTGATATTGGGTTCCCACGGTTCTATGGAGAGTGGATAAAGCTCGCTGAATATATCTTCTTCGTAGTAGCATTCATCGGCGAGTCCACCAAAACTGTGCCCGAATTCGTGTACTACGACCGGGGCGAACTGCGGGTGGCCGGTGGTGGTGAGGGTGTAGAAGTTATAGATACCTCCTCCGCCATACTCTTCCGTATGGGCCAGGATAATAATATGCTCGTAAGGAATTCCTGCCAGCAGATCGTGCACTCTTTTCAGCCGGGTAGTGGTAAGGTAACGTTCCGAATAAAAGCTGTCGAAATGGGATAATACGGCACTCTCTTTCCAGACTCCTTCGTGGGGAATACTGACTCCGCTTTCCGGCGAGCGGGCAGCCACAGCCAGGATATTAAAGCGATCCTTGTAGGTACCGAAAGGCTCGTGGGCAAAGAGGGTTTGGGTCGCTTCTGTGGCGTGCCTGTAAAAGAGGGCAGAATCGGCAACCGAATAGCCTTCTGCCAGGATTGCTACATTGATAGACTCCTCCGGCTTACTGCTGTAGTGGATATATCGTCGGGGTGTGGTATTCTTTTCTCCTTTCCGGTGTATCAGGATATCATCCGGTGATACCGGATGCCTGTAGGTGGCCAGTACCCGTTCATGCTTATTCTTCAGGATGATCTCTATTTCTACTGCCTCTTTGGGATAGGGGAGGAGAAAGACATTTTCAAAAGCTTTCCGGACCTGGGTAGCCTCTTCGGTAGCGATCCACTCCTGGAAGAGGGTCGAAAAACTGTTCCGGTAGATGCACTTTCCCGTAGCTGCGTTGTACATGGATATTTGTCCGTCACCTGCGAGGGGGATTGAATCCAGCAGGTGCCGTTTTCCTGCCCATCCCGGCAGGCAGCTTAGCTCCTCCGGAAAGATACACTGGTCGGTGTGGTTCCCCGAAAATATATAATCTATCCGTAAGGTGTTTTCGGTAAAATAGTCGGAGAACTCTTCTCCATAGGCTGGAAAAGTGATCAGCAAGAGTAGTAAGAAGATGGATTTTTTCATTGTTCCGGGAATTTAGTCAGGTTTCTGCAAAGATACTACTTTTTTAACGGTTTAGCTATAAAAATGAAAAAGTGGTATCGTCGGTTTTCAATTGATGGGAAAAATGCTAACTTTGTAAACAATTTAAAGGACTCACTGTTAATTTGTAACAAATTATAATTAAATGTCATATCATCAGATAGATAGTTTGGATGAGCAGATACTACGCCACATCGCCGATAACGCCCGTATCCCTTTTCTGGAAGTAGCCCCTGCCTGCAATGTTTCCGGTGCAGCTATCCATCAGCGCATTCAGAAACTGACCCACCTGGGTA
>JAJQBG010000146.1 GCA_021203405.1 Bacteroides sp. | reverse complement strand
ACCAATTAATTATTTCTATGTTTGTCTCCTGTTATACTACATCCCCGTAAGGTAGTATCTGATTTATAATATAACCTGATAAACACATGAAGAAAGTATTCGTCTCACAGCAACTTCCGGCAGAAGGACTGAGGGAATTGGTAAAAAAGACAGAGGTCATTATTCCGGAAAAAACTCATAATTACTTTGATTTAGAAGAAGATACTCTTAAAAATATGGAGGCCATTCTTCCGACTTATGCCTTTAAGGTAACACGGGAGGTTATGGATATCTCTCCTTCTCTGAAAATTATTGCCAACTTGGGTGCAGGGTATGATAACATTGATGTTAAATATGCTGCAAGCCGGGGAATATTGGTTACCAATTCACCCGATCCGGTTGTTGAACCTACGGCTGAACATGCTTTTGCTTTGCTGCTTGCAGCAGCCCGGAAAGTGTGCGAGAACGACCGGAAAATCCGTACGGAACCGGACTTCCGGATAAAAGCAATGGAGAACCTGGGGGTTGGTTTGTACGGAAAAACGCTTGGTATTATAGGAATGGGGAATATCGGCCGGGCAGTTGCCCGCAGAGCGCTTGCCTTCGGCATGAATATTGTCTACTACAACCGGAAAAGAGTGGAGGAAGAGATAGAAAGCAGATACCACGTCCGGTATATGGAGCTGGAGGAGTTATTGAGAAGGGCAGATTTTATTTCGCTACATGCTCCGGCAACCCCGGAAACGTATCACCTGATTAACGAAGAGAGCCTGAAGCTGATGAAAGAAAATGCTATAGTGGTGAATACCGCAAGGGGTGGATTAGTGGATGAAGAGGCACTGGCAGCGGCGCTGGAAAGCAAGAGGATCCTGGGAGCGGCGCTGGATGTTTTTGAATCTGAACCGGCTATCCCGGAGTATCTGAAACGGATAGAGAATTTAGTATTGTCTCCTCACAACGGTACCGGAACCCGGGATGCCCGGATAGCCATGACCCGGTTTGCAGCACAGAATATTCTTAACTTCTTTGAAGGAAAAGCTTTATTATCACCTGTTTATTAATATTCATAGTATGAAGAAACTTTTTTTACTACTGATTGCCGGATGTAGTCTTTTAACTACGCATGCGCAGAAAAACACGGAAACTCCGTATGGAGTAATGATACCGGAGGGTTTTACTTACCTTCTGGATGTACCTTTTACCCGGCAGGGAGAGTGGACCGGAAAGCTGGATCTTTATCTGCCTCCTTCCGGGGAAGGTCCTACTCCGGTTGTGATCAATATTTTCGGAGGGGGATGGAACCATGGGAACAAAGAGAAGCAAAGAGGCTTTTCGAACTTTTTTAAAGCGGGGTGTGCGGTTGCCAATATAGAATACCGGCTGGTGGATGTAGCACCGGCACCGGCTGCTATAGAGGATGTACGTTCGGCACTGATCTTCCTGATCAAACATGCAGCGACCTATAACATTGATCCGGACCGTATTATTATGATGGATGGATCTGCCGGGAGACATCTCGCTATGATGGGGGCCTACTTAGGCAATGATCACTGTTTTGACGCTGGTTATGACGGGGTACCGGAGATAAAAATTGCAGCAGTACTGGATAAGTATGGAATTGCTGATATGGTGGATTTCTCGGTGGGTGAAAAGCCGTATGGCTCTGCGGTGAGATGGGTAGCGGATAAAATAGAGGACCGGGAGTTTATTGCCTCTATCTCCCCCATCAGTTATGTGGATAGCGATACACCACCGACTTTTATTGTACATGGAGACGCAGACCCGATCGTTCCCTACGCCCAGTCTGTACTGTTGCACAAGGCACTTACGGAAGCGGGTGTAAAAACCTTCTTTATGACTGTAGAGGGAGGAGAGCATGGTAAATTTGGTCAGGAAAAGAACAGTGAGATAAACCGTGCCATGGTAGCGTTCCTGAAAGAACTGGGGATAGTGAAATAAGATGAGACGAGCGAAAAGAAGAAACGGATACCGGCTTATAGGAATTGTATACCTGCTGGTATCGCTCTCTTTCCAGCTATCGGCTGCTACATACAGGGTAAGCCATGCAGAGGAATTGTCGGCCGGGAATTATCTTCCGGGAGATACGATCCTGCTTTTGAAGGGAGACTGGCAGGATCAGCATCTACAGATAATAGGGGAAGGTACTTCAGAAAAGCCGATCCTCTTCCTGGCTAAAGAGGCAGGGAAAGTGGTATTCAGGGGGGGCTTCTTCCGTGGAGATAAAGGGTCGTTACCTTATCGTATCGGGGCTCTGTTTTCCACCTACGCAGAAAGCCGGTAAGAGAACTGTCATTGAATTTGCAGGATCAAGTTCTTATTGCAGGCTGACCAATACCCGGATAGAGGGTTTTAATCCTGCCTCTGCGGATAAGGATGTGAAATGGATTGCGCTGAGAGGAGATCACAACCGGGTAGATCACTGCTGGTTCTCCGGGAAATATTGCATGGGAGTGTTGATGGTGGTTTGGTTGCGGGAAGGGGTGACGGCTGCCCACCGGATAGACCATAACTATTTTGGATTCCGTCAATCGATCCTGGACCAGAGAAGCGGAAAGGAGTTGAACGGACAGGAGATCATCCGGGTGGGTGACAGTAAAACTTCTTTGATGTATGCAGATTGTCTGATCGAAGACAACTTGTTTGAGAGGTGTAACGGAGAGGTAGAGGTTATTTCCAATAAATCGTGTGGGAACATCTACCGGAAGAATGTTTTTTATAGATGTGCAGGAACACTTTGTCTGCGTCACGGACACGACTGCTTGGTAGAGAATAATTATTTCCTGGCTAACCGTGCAGCGAGCAGTACCGGCAAGGCAGGTGGCGTACGGGTAATGGGTGAACAGCACCGGGTAAGGAATAATGTATTCTACAGGGTCCCGGGAGAGGGTTACAGGGCCGCAATCTCCCTGACGAAAGGGAATGAGAACCTGCCGTTAAATCGTTATTCGCAGGTAAAAGAGGCAGAGATCAGCGGCAATATTTTTATGGATTGCCACCTGGCACTGGATGTGGCTGTAGGGACGGAAACCGATCAGCCTTACGCACCTGTGGGATCTATAGTAGCGGATAATCTTATTTATAATAGCTCAAAAGGCTATACGGTGCTTCAGATCCGTGATAACAACAGCGAGATCACTTACCGGAATAACCGGTACAACCGGGGAGGTTTGGGAAAGGTACCGGAAGAAATCCGGGAAGGGTTCTCCCTGCTGTCTGCAGAAGAAGAGAGAAGATGCAGGAAGGATGGATCCTTTTATAAAAAATATACTCCTGAACAGCTACAGGGTGATATACCTTCGAAAGCTACTACAGGAACTGACTGGTAAAGTCAGTTCCTGTGTGCAGCACTACTCTTTTGTAACTTCAAACCGATGGAAGGTAAGGGCCGGAATATGGTTCTGATTGCGTATCCAGGGACCACCGTACCTGACCGGATCTCCGGCATCGTTTTTTACAAATCCGTCGGGACCATACGTTAAGTGGGTAATAGTTGCCGGAGAAGATAGCGTAAGTATAATACGGCAGGGATCATCTTTGGCCTGCTCTATTCTTTCTGTTCTCAGCGGATCTTTATTCTCATCCAGGAATAGTTGGCTCAGATACTCTTTTCCTTCCTCCACCGGGCAAACTACCGGTTGATCAAACTCCAGTATCAAGGTAGTCTGACCCGGATCTCCGTAAAAGACTTTCAGGATATTGGGAGAAGTAAGCCAGGTTCCGGGAACGTTGTAATGATCTTCGGCCAGAAGCCGATAGAAACGGTTCCATAAGGTATCGTGGGCCTCACGGGTATAATGACAATCATCGGGACGCAAAGGGAGATCTACATTGCTTATCATTTTGAGTTCGGGGTACTTCATAGCGATCTGCCGCTGCTCTTCCCGGAGCAGGGAGGCTGTTTCACTTTCACCACAGCCTGTATTGATCTGTGACATATAGATATGTTGCAGGTTAGGAAAATCGCGTTTCCAGGCTTGTAAAAGGGTATGAAAGTTTTCTTGGTAAGTATGATAGCCTCTGCTCTGGTTGGATTCTCCCTGTAACCAGATCACGGAAGTGACTGCCTGTTGCAATCCTGCTTTCCGGATCCGGTAGAGTCCGCTTCCGTAGATGGTTCCGGGATCGAGGGAATGATCCTTATCGGGAAGATTCTGCTCAATGGTACTCCCTCCTACTCCCATATTGATAATGGCACTGGGTACTCCCTGTTGCTCCAGTACCAGCGAATGGAGAAGATGGGCGGAATAGCCATTGAAAAAGGGTTTCCCGTAGGAACATCCATGGGAATTAGCTATTCCCCAGAGTGTATCTCCCGGTAAATAGGTTTCATTTTTACGGATAGTGCCCAATGTACGAAAAAAGGGATTACACTCCTCTTTTCTTACGGAATTGCCGGAAGCTACGGAGTTGGATTGTCCGGCTATGACAAACACATCGCCGGCAACTACATTCCGGGCCAGGGTATAGCGTACCGTATCACCCTTAAAACGGTAATAAAAGTGATAGTTGGCCGGTTCGGCTTTAATGGGAATAGTAACCGAGAAGTTATTTTTTCCTTTGCGTTTGTGGTTTTTCACGCTATAGACTCCGGCCAGCTGATTCTCCCGGTATAATTCAATCTCCGCCAGAGGAGTGTCAGAGGTATAGCCGGTAACCGGCACTTGTGCTACTCCCTCCCCGTTGCGCGGATAGAGCTGATAATCGACCGGTCTGTCAGTAAAAAAAGATGCTGCGCTTCTCCTTCCATAAGAAAGAGAGTTAGTAAGAGTGCTAAAAAATATTTCATCTGTTTGCAATAAAGGAGAGGTTTATAAACCAGAATTGCTTCCGGCTTATATACCGGAAGCAATTCAATGATCAAAAAGTCTTCTTTTTAGGAGAACAAGGCACCACCGTTGATATCAATATTGGTCCCTGTGAGGTAAGAAGAGTCATCAGAGGCGAGATAAGCCACCAGATCGGCTACTTCCCGGGCTTCTCCTTCCCGGCGCAACGGATACATGCCTTTCATACGTTCCCGGTTCTCGGGCGTATTGAAACGGTCGTGGAAAGAGGTAGCGATAGTTCCCGGGGCGAGGGAATTTACACGGATGCCTTTAGGGCCTAACTCTTTGGCCATAGAACGGGTATAAGTCATTACCGCACCTTTGGCAGTAGCATACATGGAGGCTCCCGGCCCCCCTCCGTCACGCGCTGCCTGAGAGGAGAAGTTAACTATTGCCGCGCCTTCGCCCATGTAGGGAACGGCTTCACGGGTACAAAGGAATACGCTCTTCATATTTACATCCATCAGGAAGTTATACCACTCTTCGTCCTGTTCGGTAACCGGTTTACGTCCTACAATTCCTCCTACTACATTTACCAGTACATCAATACGGTTTCCGAATGCTTCAACAGCTCCGTCAAAGAGTCTTTTTACATCGGCTGCTTTTGTCATATCTCCTTGTACAATGACTCCGTCAGAACCTGCTTCTCTTACCATTCGGAGGGTCTCCCGGGCATCTTCGGGATTATCAAAATAATTGATCACCACTTTTGCACCTTCTTGTGCAAATTTCAGTGAAATAGCACGTCCCAAATCTCTTGCACCGCCTGTTACAACGGCAACTTTACCTTGTAGTTTCATGTTTCGTTTTCTTATTACTTAAAAAGTATGATTATTTATTTTATTTGTTCGATTTTTCCTACTGTCAGGAAGATAGAGAGCAGTGAAAGGGGTACCAGAGCTGCCAGCAAGGCAAAAAGCAACAACCAGCTGGTTATATACCGGGCAAACAGAATGGCCAGGATAGTACCCAATACGGCAGATGCACCTCCCAGACCGGCAAGGGATCCTACGGATTTACCGGAATGCAGATCGCTGGGAAGCGTCTGGATATTGGTCATCACAAACTGGAATCCGCCCAACACAAAAGCCATAAAGATCACGGCTACCGCTGCACTGGTAGAGTATACGGCTGCAATAATAAAAGGAACGATAATGATCCCTCCCAGTAGCATGGCAAGTTTACGGGAGTGATCTACGGTTTTTCCTTTGCGGATAAGGTAACCGGAGAACCATCCGCCGGATATACTACCGATCATAGCTCCTACATAGGGTACCCAGGCTGAGAAAGCCACCTCTTTGATATTGAGGTTAAATACATCTGCTAGGTAGAGGGGCAGGTAGGTTACAAACATCCACCAGATAGGATCAAGGAAAAAGCGTCCCAGAATAACCGACCAGTTCTTTTTATTGAATAATAATTCTCCCCAGGATTTACCACGGTCGTTGGTCATCTTTATTTCGGGTTGTCCGGTCAGGATATATTCCCGCTCTTTTTCTGTAATCCAGGGGTGTTCTTTGGGTCCTCTTTTGTTGAGAATGAGCCAGGGAATGAGCCAGAGAAGCCCCAGACCACCGACAATGACAAAGGTGAGTTTCCATCCAAAAGAGATATAAAGCATCAGGATAATGATCGGAGCAAAAATAGATCCGAGCGAAGCTGCCGCACCGAAAAGTCCCTGGGCAAAGGCCCGTTCTTTTTGCGGGAACCACTCGGCATTGCTTTTGGTAGTACCGGGCCAGGGGCCTGCTTCTCCAAGCCCGAGCATCATCCGGAAGCCGGTTAGTGAAACAATACCGCGTGATAGGGAAGTCAGGGCATCGGCTGTACCCCAGAGAAGTACGGACACAAAGAATCCTTTGCGGGTTCCTATCTTATCGTACATTTTACCGGATACCAGCTGGCTGATACCGTAAGCGATCATAAAGAAGATAGTAATTGTACCGAGCATATCCTTAGCCTGCCGCGCTGCCTCTTCGGCAGAAAGTTCCTGGCTGATAAGTCCGAGATCGTAGGCAATTCCTTCTTTATGGATGACCCATGTCTGGTCTTCGTTCTTTTTCAGGGTTATTTTCGGGCCCTCTACCGTCCGTGCAGATCCGTTTTTCCACAACAGGTACAAATCACCTTCAGGCTGATAAACTGCCTGGTTAGATTTATCAGCGGGATTGGCGGTCTCTACCAGCGCATACTCAATATTTGTCACCCACATGTAATTGAGGGTTCCCCGATCCAGATAATTGATAATGGTGATCACCATTATCAGGGCGATGATCCACCACCGGATACCTTTTATTTTCATTGCCTTACTTCTTTAAAAAGTCAGCACGCACGGGACTAAAGGTATCGATCAGTACCCCTGCTTCCAGGCAGGTACATCCGTGAAGGGCATCGGGAGCAATGTAGATACCATCTCCGGGGCGGAGTACTCGGGTCTCTCCTTCGGTATGGAACTCAAATACTCCGCTTACAATAAAGGTAGCCTGAGAATGGTAGTGTTCATGTGCCGTTCCTACCGCCCCTTTTTCAAACTTAACTTTAACAAGCATAAGCTGCCCGTCATATCCCATAATTTGTCTCTGAATTCCTTCTCTGGCCTTTTCCCAGGCCATTTCACTCTCGATCTGAAAGTTTGCACTACGTGTTTTCATTCTCGTTATATTTTTAATTAATTACTTGAATACTGCTTACACCTCTCCACTGATATCCACTTACTGCATGATTCTGTTTTTCATCCGGATTATTAAGGGACAAACAGATTTCCAGTATTTTACCATTTTTGACTTCCACCTGCACAACCAGGTATTCTTCCGTATCGATCAAAAGTTGAATGGAAGAAACCGAAGAATAAGGCTCTATGGTATACTCTGCCCGGGGATCATAATCACCATGTGCCTCTACCACATTTACAAAAGTGTGGCTGGAAGCATAAGGCTGACGCAGCATTACAGAAGGATCGTTGCGAAGATTAAAATCCGGATCAGTTCCACCGATACGATTCAGGTAGACTTCCGTATGACTATCTGCCAGGGATGAGAGGGTATAGAACCTGTTCCCATTCAAAAAAGTAGTTGCTGCTAAATGAGTCTCCGGCTTTCCTTTGGCCTCTACCCATAAATGCTGGTACCCGTTGCTCTCTCCCAGAAGGGAACGTTGAGTGGTAAAAGCCTCGTACGGATAAGTAGTATGGATAAGTTGCCCCAGGTAATAGAAAGGCAGATCATACTGGTGTTTTTCCGGAGATATTACTTTGAACAGGTCTACAACGACCGGACGGCTGAATACCGGATCATCGATCAGGAACAAAGTACGATGCATGGTTACTCCGGGAACTGCATTTTTATCTACGGAACTTACCATTTTTACCTTTTCCGTATTCCGGAAAGCGTAGAATTCAGGAGCATATCCGGAGGAGAGTTTCATATCGTAGTCAAAGTGGCTTTTTTCGTCTACAACCAATGTATTATGTCCAATGGTATGTTTACAAAAGGTATCATTTTCTTTGAGGTAGTGGCCTCCGTTCTTGGGTTCGATATTCAGAAAACGGGCTGCTCCGTAATCCTGAAGGATCTCCCGGCTGTTATCGTAATAGGTAAAGGATAGTTTATCAAAATGTCCGTGTCCCATGCCGTGAGAGGTATATTTCAGAACTACAGCGACTTCATCTTTTCCTGTCCCGCTCCGTAAGATACCGATCCCTCCTTTATTACCGTCAGGACCATCTCTTACAATCATCGTCTGGTGTATAAAAGGTTGAGCTGATTCGATATCTTTGGCTACACGAAATCCCTCTTCACTGATAATCACACGGTTCTGCTCGCGGGCAATGCTTAATAACTGTTTATCACCGGTAAGGCTGTAAGCGATATCGACTCCCCATACGAGCTCGTTGGAGTGCCAGGTCTTATCCAATGCATCATTGAGATGAAAGAACTGTCCGTTATTCTCCGTTAACTGTAAAAGAGTGGTTACGGCTTTCAGTAATACTCCGTCTTTGTATTCAAAGATCTTACGCTGGGGTTCATTATTCCGGATAACCTGAGCGAAGGTAAGAAAGGGCTGTAGGGAATAACGCTGATAATATGGCCCTTCTTCAAAATATCCATCGGGTGAGAAGAGCTGATCGATCTGTCTGATAAAACCGCCTTTACCACTCTTATCAGAGCCATAGAGTGTTCTTTCCACCATATCTGTATCTCCCATTACGTAGGAGATCATTCCTACGGCTGCCACAGCCCAGGTGCCGTGATTATGGATCCGGTCGAATGTTTCCCGGTTCTCTTCGTAAAAGAACCGGACCATAGGTTTAAAGAGATTATTTTCAATTTGTTCTCTCTCCGGAGGGGATAGATAATCATAGATACAATCGTAAGCCTGGGAAGTATTAACTAACCATACACTCTCATTGAGTCCCTGCCAGAAAAGACGTCCTCTGTAACGCGACTTCTGTACCGGGTGCAGAGGGAGTCCGGGATAGAGTGCTGCATATTCCAGAAGCATTTTTTTACATATTCTGCATACCGGTCATCCTTGTAGAGTTGATAAAGGACTCCGGCCTGATACATAGATGTATAATTCTGTTTATGTTGTTCGTGGGTGTATCCTCCTCCGGCATCTTTCGGAAATGGAATATCCAACGGCTCGTCTATGATACGGTTCAGTTTTTGCCGGATAGCCAGTAAAGAGGAATCTAAAAGAGGAACTTTTCCAAGTTCGGGAGCAATAGTCTCTACCGCATTACGGGTTAAGATAAGGCAGGGATGCTCTCTCCCATTCGCAGTAACTGCCATAGAAAGCAGCATCAGGATCAACAAGGTGTATTTTCCGGTTTTCATATTTGTTTTATTAGGTGTGTTACTTATTCCTAAATTGGTTGTCCAAAAATACAGATTAATTTGATATTAGCAAAGGAAAAGAAGTATTTATTTTATTGAAAGTGAAATTTTAATTCCTGGAC
>JAJQBG010000397.1 GCA_021203405.1 Bacteroides sp. | reverse complement strand
CAACATTACTTTCTGATACAGACGCCACTTTACTGTTCAATTAAAAAAATTTCAATATTAAAAAAATTACACTCAATAATAAGGAGCGGGATTTTACTGATCGCTCTGTCAGCCTGCTCAGATTTTCTGAATATGAAACCGACATCCAAATATACCAATGAAAATCTTTTTCATACGGTAGACCAGGCCGAACTCTCCGTCATGGGAGTCTATAACCAGCTCCTGTTCGACGGACTTTACGGACGCAATATTACCATGTATTATGATGTAGATACCGACCTTGCACAGATCGGGGGAGGTAACTCCTACGGCAAACCGGACGGCGAAAGACGCAGTGTTGCCCGCTATACTTTTGATGCCGTAACCAATCAATTGGACAACGCCTGGTCTGCCTTTTACATCGGTATAGAACGGGCCAATATTGTGATCGGAAAAGTGCCGGAAATGGATCTCTATTACAACGGAACAGAAAGCGAACAAAAGGCATTACGTCGCATCCACGGAGAGGCGCTTACCATACGGGCCATTCTCTATTTCGACCTGGTACGCTTCTGGGGAGATGTGCCTTACAAACGTGAAGCTTCCAAAACCGGAGAAAATTACGACCTACCCCGTACTCCCCGGGATATTATTTACGATGATATTATCGGAGATCTTATGGAAGCTGTTGAACTGGTACCCTGGGCCAACGAAGTACCCCAGAACGAACGCCTGACAAAAGGTGCGGTAAAAGGGATCCTGGCCCGTATAGCTCTGCATGCTGCCGGTAAATCGCTACGGTGGGATCTGTCAACAGGAGACATCTCATCCATGAAGATGGCTACCCGCGAAGATGAAAGCCGTATCCGGGAGTTGTATACCATTGCCCGCGACCAGACCAAACAAGTGATGGAAAAAGGGATCCATCAACTCAATCCATCCTTCGAGAATGTCTGGAAAAACATTTGTAACTACCGCATGGACTCCGAATATTACGAGAACATTTTTGAACTCGGATTTTACAGTCGTCTGGAAGTACGCCAGGAAGCCGGCAGTTACGGCGAATACAACGGCCCCCGTTCTGCCTCAGAATCTAAGTTCGGGAAGGCAGATGCAGGGATGTGGGCCATGCCCGGTTTTGTTATCAGTTTTGATCCGGACGATACCCGTCGTGCCACCTCTGTATGGAACATGCGATTTATGAATACCACTCCCGAATACAAAAAGAATAAAGGACAACCCACAGAGTTCTACTCCATGACACCCGCTAAATGGCGGAAACAATGGGCACCCGAATACATAGCAGCCTATACAAACTTCAACTACCCGATGCTTCGCTACTCAGATATACTCTTAATGTTTGCCGAAGCAGATAGCTGGCTCGCCGGAAGAGCGACCGAAGATGCCATAGATGCTCTGAAGCAGGTAAGAAAGCGTGCCTTCTCTACCAAAACGGATGAGATTGAAGCCGAAGTTTATCCCTCAAATTTTGAAGGATTTCTGGAAGTGATCATTCAGGAGCGCGCTTTCGAACTGGCTTTCGAAGGATTCCGGAAAACAGACCTGATCCGTTGGGGCAAACTGGCAGAAAAAATAGCCGAAACAAAAGCCGAGAACCAGGCCCTGATAGATTGTTATATAGCCGGGGATGCCAATACACCCCTGAATCCCTATAACGGCCGGGTTGAACGGCTGAGAGGAGTGGAATTTCCACGTTTTACCTACAACCGCGACAGTGACGGTGAATATGTAGAAGTAGTTTACAGCCGGCCCGAAACCAACTCTGCAGACTGAACCCGCACCAACTGGCTGAACAGCGACTTTGCAGACGGACTGGGACAGTATGCCATCGGATTTGTTGAGAACCGTACTGAGCTTTACCCTATTCCCAGCAAAATAATCAATGTATCACCGGCTATTTCTCAGCTACCCGGTTATTAAAAAACTTCAGGATAACGATAACATAACAGGTATTTAGTCAAGGAGCCTTCTCCCGGGAAGTACTCCGGAAAAAAAATCCGGAGTACTCACCGGAGAAGCCCGAATATTAACCAGCAAAACAAACAACGATGAGAATGATACGAAACATGCTATTATGCATACTGACCGCTCTTTGCAGCACTCTTTCATTCGCACAGATAACCACCAGA
Source organism: Bacteroides sp. (assembly GCA_021203405.1). Taxonomy (GTDB): domain Bacteria; phylum Bacteroidota; class Bacteroidia; order Bacteroidales; family Bacteroidaceae; genus Bacteroides. The sequence goes on along the minus strand of JAJQBG010000397.1, from coordinate 7,709 downwards.
CCCACTTTTGAGTGTTGTGGGTTTTATATTCCCCACACAGGCGAGACAGCATGTAGGGTAAGCTATAAAAAGAGTTCGGAAAATGTATGGAAAGAGGCACTTACTCCTATCTATGATAAAGATAAAAAAGAGTTCCGGGGCAGTATTGTACGCCTGGCTGAGTATACAGACTACGATATCAAAGCAGAGATCTATATAAAAGGTAAAAAAGAAAGAAGCTACCAGGCCCAATTCACTACGTGGAATCCGGAACCCCCGATAGCAGAAATAAGGAAACTGAGCGAATTCAGGGATAAAGACGGGCAAACGTTCCTGATCCACAGTGTGATCGGCAACGACGACGGCTGGATCAAAATTATCGGGGATTGCGACGTACAGGCCATCGACACTAAAAACGAAGCTGCCGTTAAATTTATGAACTCCCGGTATGTTATTCTGGAGGGCGTTACCGTAGTAGGCGGACGCAAACACGGTATCCTCATCCCGGAAAGCAATGCCAATATCCGCATTATCAATTGCGACATCTCCAAGTGGGGACGTGCCGGTAAAACACAACGGGCAGACGGTGTATACATTGACGAAGAGGGTTGGAAGATCGACTTCGACGGCGGGGTAAAAATAGACCGCTCCGAAAATATTGTGGTAGAGAGATGCTATATGCACGACCCGAAAGCCAAAACCAATCCCTGGACAGGCGTGGTAGAAGATGGACCGCACAAAGGCAAAGAGTACCCCTGGACACACCCCGAAGGACCTACCGGCCTGTTTGTGATGCAGGCCAAAGGGGGCATAGTAGTACGATACAACGATATGATCGGCGGGCAGGTACACCGTTTTAACGATCCGCTGGAAACCGCTCACAACGGATATATTGATGGCGGTTTTAACCGCGATTCGGATATTTATGGAAATGTACTTGCCTTTGGTCAGGACGACGGTATCGAGCTGGATGGCGGACAGTGCAACGTACGCATGTTTGACAATCGGATTGAACAAACCTTTTGCGGTATCAGTACGGCAGCCAATACCGCCGGTCCCTCTTACATATTTAACAACGTAGTATGGAACCTGGGCAATGTACACGGTGTACAGAGTGTATCGGTAAAAAATGATGGAGGACCTACCTACTCCCGGGGAAAACAGCATTTTTTCCACAACACCATGGTTGTAGTGAAAAACGGGATCACCGGTATCGGTTTCGGCAACGACGATAAACGCGAACAGTATATTGCCATGAGCCGTAACAATATCCTGGTATCCGGCACGTTGCCCGATCAACAAAAAGTGAAAGATATACGCGGAGTCGGTATGTCAGTATCAGACGCCCATAAATCACCCTGGAACGATTTTGATTACGATATGCTGGGCAACACCGCTACCCCCGATGGAAAAGGAGCCTGGAAAGCCAGAGAAGGATCCGAGAAAAACGCCGTATACGCCCTGCCACATTTTACAGACGAAAAGCACGGAGTATTTACCCTGAAGTCCACCGACCCGGGTATTAACAAAGGCTATCCTGTTCCCAACTTCTCGGACGGTTTTGACGGAACAGCACCCGATATGGGAGCCTTCCCGCAAGGAGCTTCTTCCCTCTTCCCGATGCGTCCCATTGATATCACAGCCGATAAATACTATGTCAAACTCAGTCATGGAAAATCACAGACCATCACCCTGCAAATCGGAGATATTAAACAGAAGGGAACTATCAAAATATGCAAATGCGAAGATATGGACTGGCTTACCGTACGAACAGACAGCAAAAAGCTAACACCCAACTCAACCCTTACACTAACCCTCACTTCAAAGAAAAAAGATACCCCACTGGCACAGATCGGTATGATCACCGTACGCCTGGAAGATGGATTCTCCGTTCCGGTAACCGTACTGGCAGAATAGAAGTTTATACACCCATTAAAAACGTTTTATATGAGAAAAATTATATACTTAACCGCACTCTTTCTCCTGCCTCTGGTAGTATCGGCGCAATTACCAAACAGGGAACAGGTTATCCAAACCATGTGCAAAGTTGCCGACCACATCACCCGCAACACGACCTATCTCTACTACGATAAGAATACGGGTGAACAGATTGCCGATCTGACTAAACATGGTTATAAAAAGGGATTGTTCCCCAGACCGACTATAACGACTGGAAGTACTGGATCGGAGTAAATCATATCGGGCTGAATCAACTGGGCAAACTAACCGGGATAGAAAGATACCAGAACTATGCCCGTAAAAACTTTGAGTTTTACTTCCGGGATATCCCCTACCTCAGAACCATCTACGACGGTAAAGACCAGTGGCACTTCCCGCTGGCGCAAGCACTCCATATTACCCAGCTGGACGATTGCGGAGCCATGGGAGCCAGCTTGATAGAGCTTTACGAAACAGACCCGAAACCCGAATACAGGGAGTATATTGACCGGGCAGCCAGTTATGTTCTCACGGAACAACAACGCCTGGCCGATGGTACCTTTTCACATCCTGTTCCCTATCCCCATACTGTATGGGCAGACGATCTCTATATGAGTGTTCCCCTGCTGGCACGCATGGGTAAATTAACCGGAGAAAAACGCTATTTCGACGATGCCGTTAACCAGGTGATCCTCTTTAACAAACACCTGTTTGACGAGCGTGTGGGGCTTATGTACCATTGTTATTATGATGATCTGGGTGTGCAGGGAGGTACCTACTGGGGCCGTTGCAACGGATGGATGATGGTAGCCACTGCCGACCTTCTCCGCTACCTGCCCGAAAACCACAGCGGACGGCAAAAAGTACTGGAACTCCTCAACCGTCAGATCCGTAATACGGCCCAATACCAGGATCAGTCCGGGCTCTGGCACCAGGTACTTAACAAGGAGCAATCCTATCTGGAAACATCCTGTACAGCCATGTTCACCTACTCCGTAGCCCTGGCCGTTAACAACGGCTGGATTGACGAACGCTACAAAACCATTGCCTTTGCCGGATGGGAAGGGATTCAGACCCAAATCACCGACGAAGGCGGAGTACTGAATATATGTATGGGAACCGGTATCGGGGACGACATTAAATTCTACTTCGACCGCCCCGCCCCCTATAACGATATACACGGCCTGGGAGCCATCTTTCTGGCCGGTGTGGAAGTTGCCAAACTAGTAAAAGAGTAGTTATGAAACAATCGATAAAATTCAGTAACCAAGGTGTGTTTTTTCTGTTACTGACCCTTTCCACAACCCTTCTGCAGGCGGGAGAGTATACACTCTACTCTCCCGACCGGCAGATCACTATCACGGTAGAGACAGGGGAGCAACTCACCTGGAGCGTATCTTTCGGAGATAGAGTAGTTCTTTACCCCAGTGAGCTGGCTATGGATTTTAACAACGGGCTCTCAGCCGGAAAGAACATCTCCGTCAAAAAGGTTCACAACCGAACCATAGATGAGACCATTGAAGCAACCGTACCCTCCAAAGAACGTATCATACATGACTATTGCAACGAACTCGAACTGAGTGCAGGTAGTTACTCCGTCTACTTCCGTGCCTATAACAACGGAGTAGCCTACCGCTTTGCCACCCACCTGAAAGAGAAAGAGGTTTGTGTAACCGATGAAACCGCTGTCCTTAACTTTACGAGTAACTTTATCGCCTACTGGCCCGAGGAAGATGATCCGGAATTCTATTCTCACTTCGAAGCCGTTTTCGACAAGATCCGCCTTTCGGAAGTGCCGGCAGACAAGTATGGGTATCTACCCATCTATCTGGCATCCGACGATGTTAAAATGGTGATCACCGAAACCGACGTAACCGACTATCCGCACCTCTTGCTTTTTGGTAGCGGTCGCTCTACCCTGACCGGAAAACTGCCGCAGGTAATTCTGGAGACCATTACAGACGAGCAGGCCGAACGCCCCGACCGTACGGACATCATCACCAAAAAGGCACCCTATCTGGCCCATACCCAGGGAAAACGAAGCTATCCCTGGCGGATCATAGCTATCAGTAAAGATGATAAAGGCATTGTAGAGAACAATCTACCCTTTCAGCTGGCCCCTCCACAGGCTGTAACAGGAACAGAGTGGATCAAACCCGGCAAAGTAGCCTGGGACTGGTGGAACGACAATAACATTCACGGAGTAGACTTCCGGGCAGGGCTTAATACAGAAACCTACAAATACTATATAGATTTCGCAGCCCGTTACGGACTCGAATACGTAGTACTGGACGAAGGCTGGTCGGCCACTACACTGGATATAAAAAGTTCCATTCCGGAGATTGACATTCCCGCCCTGGTAACCTACGGAAAGGAGAAAAACGTAGGGATCATTTTGTGGATACTGTTCCATGCCCTTGATAAAGATGTAGAAGGCACCCTGGAACTCTATCAAAACTGGGGCATACAAGGCATCAAAGTTGACTTTCTGCAACGAGCCGATCAGGGAATGGTAAACTGGTATGAAAGAGTAGCCCGGGCAGCTTTCGACCGGAGAATGGTGGTCGATTATCACTCCTCCTTCAAACCGGCCGGTATTACCCGGAAGTACCCCAATGTACTCACTTTCGAAGGAGTCAAAGGATTGGAAAATGTAAAATGGGCCGATTTCGTAACGCCTACCCATAACCTGATCCTCCCCTTTACCCGGATGGTAGCCGGCCCCATGGATTATACCCCGGGAGCCACCCGCAACGAAACAGCCGAAGGCTTCTACCCCAGTTTCACGACACCCATGAGCCAGAGCACCCGTGCCCACCAGGTAGCGATGTATGTAGTGTATGAAAGCCCGTTACAAATGCTTTCGGATAGTCCTTCGAACTACTATGCAACACCTGACTTTACCGGGTTTATAGCCCGGATGCCCGTAGTATGGGACAAAACCATCGCCCTGCACGGAAAAGCCGGAGAGTACATTGCCCTGGCCCGTAAAAACGGAGATAACTGGTATATCGGTGCCATGACCAACGAAGAAGAACGTATCCTTACCATTACCCTCAACTTTATAGAGTCTGCCATGTATACCCTGGAGTGGCTTAAAGACGGGATCAATGCCGACCGCTATCCGGGCGACTTCCATACAGGCAAACAAATGGTTCACAAAAGAGATACCCTTACCCTGGAGATGAAAAGCGGAGGAGGATGGGCAGCCATCCTTACCCCGGTTCCCTGAAATCATTTAAACAAAAGATCATGAACAGATATATTTTATTTTTAGTTACCACGCTTATGTTTCCTGTGGCCATCTGGTCACAGGAGGCATATCGCCTGCTGGAAGATATTGCCTATACAGAGGCCAGGGAAACAGACTCCTACCGGTTAGAACGGTGCAAACTGGACATTTACTATCCGGAGAACAAAACCGGTTACCCCACCGTCATCTGGTTTCACGGCGGAGCGCTGGAGTATGGCCATAAAAAAGTTCCCGAAGAGTTGAAGGAGAAAGGGATGGCTGTCGTAGCAGTCAACTACCGGCTTAGCCCACAAGTCACCGCGCCCGCTTATCTGGACGATGCTGCCCTGGCCGTAAGCTGGGTATTTAAACAGATCGCCTCTTACGGTGGAAGTACCTCCGACATCTATCTTTCCGGTCACTCAGCCGGTGCCTACCTGGCCCTGATGCTGGGAATGGATGATTCCTATTTAAACACCTATGGATTAAATAGTGCGAAAATCAAAGGTATTGCCCCTATCAGCAGCCAGACCTTTACCCATTACACCCTCCGCAAAGAAAACGGCTTACCGGAGAAGATACCCACCCTTGATAAATACGCCCCTTTGCACCACATCCGGAAAGAGACGACTCCCCTGCTACTTTTTACAGGGGATCGTCACCTGGATATTGCAGCCCGGCATGAAGAGAACTTATACTTCCTTGCTGTTATGAAAGCTGCCGGGAATAAACAGATCACCTATTATGAAATTCCCGGGTTTGACCATTTAACTGTATGTGTACCGGCCTTTTACCTAATGGTTGACTGGATTAAGAAGCTTAGTAAAATAGAGTAAAGAGAGAGATAAAATTGATTTTCAGAAAAGTATTTTCTGTTCGGAAGATCACAGTGATAAGGCACGAAGAACGGACAACATGTCCTGATAGAAAAGCACATCGGGAGAACATCTCCCGATGAACAAAATGAACAAAATACTGAAGAGAACACTGCTCATTATGCCTATTCGGAGCAGTGAGAAACCGCCTGGCAATGGGCTTACAAATGATTAAACATCCAATAAAACAAATGATGAAAAATAATCTACCTATTATATGTTTTAAGCACCTCGCTGATAACTGCCCTGGCAACCGATATCCGGACATTGGGAGTGAAAGGAGATGGAGTAACACCGGATACGGAACAGATTCAATCCGCTATTAATCAGTTATCAGCCCGTGGCGGAGGGGAACTTTACTTCCCCTCCGGCCACTATCTCACCGGAACCCTGATCCTGAAAGACAATATCACCCTCCATCTGGGTAAAGGTGCCACCTTGTTGGGAAGCACTGATCTGAATGACTACCCGGTACAGTCTATCCGGTACGTTTCCCATGTAAACGGTTACAACAACCGGGCGCTGCTTTTTGCCGAAGGAGCCCATGATATCTCTATTATAGGCGAAGGAGGCATTGACGGACAGGGTACTCACCAGGCCTTTACCGCCGATAAAGAGGATCCGCTCTATTCCATTATTGACCGTCCCTACATCATCCGGTTTATCTCCTGCAGGCAGGTAAAAGTCTCCGGCATATCCCTTATCAACTCTCCTGCCTGGATGCAACACTACCTGGATTGTCAGCAGGTCTGGCTCGAGAACCTCACCATCTTTAACCATGGTAACTATAACAACGACGGCATTGATATAGACAACTGTCGCCAGGTACGGATCACCGGTTGCCTGATCGATACGGACGACGACGGCATCTGCATTAAATCCACCAATGCTACCGGGATCTGCGAGAACATTGTAGTGAGCGACTGTATAGTATCCTCTAACTGTAATGCCTTTAAAATAGAAACCGAAACCAACGGAGGATTCCGGAACATTACAGTATCTAATTGTACTTTCAGCCGCCCGGAACACCCTACTATATACGACCGCCCTCACCGGGCATTGGGAGGAATAGCGATCTCTTCCGTAGATGGTGCTTTTATCGAAGGCATTACCCTGACAGGAATAACCATGCACGGAGTAATGACACCCTTTATGATCCGGTTGGCCGATCGGGGACGTAATTATTACGACGGTGGACCTTCCCAACCTCCCGGCACTATCCGGCATATAATCTTATCCAATATTGTTGCTTACACCGTAGGTACCGTTCCCTGTTCTGTTACAGGTGTCGGAGAACATCGCGTCGAAGATATTACGCTCCATAACATCCGGATCATTACCCCGGGAAAGGGAAAACCCTCTTCCGTTCCGGCTAAGGACTTTCCGGAAATGGAAAAAGAATATCCCGAAACACTGCTTTTCATAGATGCTCCGGCGTATGGGCTGTATGCTAGGCATGTAAAAGGATTGATATTGGATAATGTCCGGTTTACTGCGCGGGAAGCGGATGAAAGAGCCAACTGGTGGTTTGAAGATGTTTCCGGGCTGGAAATATACCGTAGGGAGTAAAGAACAGCGAATTAAAAATGCGAGGCAGATACCTACTAAGTCTATCTGCCTCGTATTTTATTTTCTATTACTCTTCTTTATTGCCGGTCCGAATAATATTCCAGATAGTTTATATC
>JAJQBG010000005.1 GCA_021203405.1 Bacteroides sp. | reverse complement strand
CTAAAAACACTTCCTTGTTTAAAAGGTTTTATTAATAAAGGGTATCACACAATTTTTTATTTTTATATTTTTGTATGATGAAACTGAAGAATGATTCCCGGTACATTCACCAACTGATAGCGCAGGGTGAGCACCAGTACCAGGACTTTAAATATGAAATTTCCGACATCTGTAAAATAGCTAAAACACTTTCGGCATTTGCCAATACCGGAGGAGGGAGGCTATTGGTCGGAGTCAAGGATAATGGCAAACTGGCGGGATCCCGTACGGACGAGGAGACTTATATGATCGAAGGCGCTGCCCGGATGTACTGTGAACCGGAAGTAGACTTTTCTATTCACCTGTTTCAGGTAGAGGGAAAAAATATACTGGTGATGGAAATTCAGGAAAGCCCTTTAAAACCTGTATATGCCAAAGACAGAGCAGGAAAGCGGTTGGCGTATGTACGTATTAAAGATGAAAATATTCTGGCTACACCGGTGCATCTGCGTCTCTGGAAAGAGCGTGGAAGTGAAAGGGGCTCTTTGATAACTTTTACGGAGCAGGAACAAAAACTGTTGGATATAGTGGGAGAATATAATTTATTAACGTTGAATCAGTGTTGCCGGTATGTAAAGCTGCCCCGACCGGTCGTTATACGATTATTGGCTCAATTTATCAGGTTTGAGATAATTAGTATGGTTTTTAAGGAACACCGGTTTTACTATACATTATTGGTTCCCGGACAGCAGGGGGAGTCCGTATCCGTACAAAGTGTTCATCAATGAACACTTTTCTTTTTTTGTAAAATTCAACTAATCAGTCTGTTATATCTGTGGCATATTCTTTGGACAGTCGTTCGGCAAAGAGTATGTGATAGTATGATAAAGATAAGGAATATAGCGTTAACCGTTATTGTAAGTACGGGTTTTCTGACAGCAGTATATGCACAGGCACAAAAAAGGCTCTCTCTTCAGGAAGCGATTGTATTGGCCCGCCTGCAAAGTGTAGATGCGGCGGTTGCACTGAATGAATTAAAAACCTCTTATTGGGAGTATCGGACTTTCCGGGCCGATCTGCTTCCTGAAGTGAACTTTACCGGTGTTGTACCCAGCTATAAAAGAAGTTACAGCTCTCTTCTTCAATCGGACGGATCGTATATTTTCGTCAGGAACAATACCCTGAATATGCAGGGAGAACTTTCTATAGACCAGAATATCTGGTTAACGGGCGGACAGCTGTCGCTTACCTCTTCGCTGGATTATTTCAAACAACTTACTACAGGAGGAGCCAGGCAGTTTATGAGCGTGCCGGTGAGCCTTCAGTTAACACAACCTGTGTTCGGGGTCAATTCGTTGAAATGGAACAGGCGTATTCAGCCTATTCGTTACGAAGAGGCTAAAGCGGCGTATGTTACTGCGACGGAAAGGGTAACTTTACATACTATTTCCTACTATTTCAGTCTGTTGCTTTCTGCGGAGAGCCTGAAAATAGCACAACAGAACCTGAAGAATGCAGAGCATCTGTATCAGGTGGCCCAGGCCCGGAGAGATATGGGGCAGATCTCTGAAAATGAACTGCTGCAGTTAAAACTTTCAGCCTTAAAAGCGCAGGCTGCTCTTACCGATGCAGAGAGTACCCTGAATTCCAGCATGTTCACTTTGCGGGCCCATCTGGATCTGGGAGAAGATGTCGTGATAGTAGCTGAGATGCCGGACGAGGTGCCTGTTCCCCGGATGGATTTCGAACGGGTACTGGATAAAGCGCTTGAGAACCACTCTTTTTCCCGGAATATACGCAGAAGGCAATTAGAGTCAGACTATGCGGTAGCTGCTGCGAAGGGAAACCTGCGAAGTATCAATCTTTTTGCCAGTATCGGATATACGGGAAGCAGCCATGAGCTCAAGACCTCTTACCAGGATCTGATTGATAACCAGGTGGTGCAGGTCGGAGTGAAGATCCCTTTACTGGATTGGGGAAAACGTAGGGGAAATGTGAAGGTTGCTGAAAGTAACCGGGATGTGGTACGTTCCCGTATCCGTCAGGAGGAGCTGAATTTTAACCAGGATATTTTCCTGCTTACCGAACGTTTCAATAACCAGGCTGCACAGCTGCATATTGCCCGGGAAGCCGACCTGATCGCACAAAAACGGTATGATACCAGTGTGGAGGCGTTCCTGATTGGGAAGATCAATACCCTGGATCTGGCGGATGCACAGACCAGCAAGGACAGTGCCCGTGAAAAGCTGATCTCTGAGATCTATATGTACTGGTATCACTATTACCAGATCCGGAGCCTTACGTTGTGGGATTTCGAGGTGGAACTTCCTCTGGCATTCGATGAAAAAGAGCTGGTCAGGTAAAGTGAGGAAAAAATAGTATATTTATTGAAATAAACAACAAGCGCAATAATGATACTGGTAATTGACGACGATTCCGCCATCTGTTCTTCCCTCAACTTTATGCTGAAAAGGGCAGGGTATGAAGTGGTTACCGTAGCAGGTCCTAAAGAGGCCATGGAGGTGATCCGGAACCATACTCCCCGGTTGATCCTGATGGATATGAACTTTTCTCTTTCTACATCCGGAGAAGAAGGGATTACCCTGTTGAAGCAGGTGAAAATATTTATACCGGATGTCCCGGTCATTCTGATGACCGCCTGGGGGAGTATTGATCTGGCAGTAAAAGGAATGCAGGCAGGAGCTTTTGATTTTATGACCAAACCCTGGAACAACGCAGCCTTGTTGCAACGGATTGAGACGGCCCTGGAACTTACGGCTACGGCAACTACATCCACGGAACAGGAAGAAGAGTTGTTTGACCGTAGGGGGATCATAGGGCGTTCGGAAGCCTTGATGAGAGTCCTGGATACGGTAAAGCGGGTAGCCCGCACCAATGCTTCGGTACTTATTACGGGCGAGAGTGGTACCGGAAAAGAGTTGATCGCAGAAGCGATCCACCGGAACAGCACCCACACAGGAGGGCCTTTTGTGAAAGTTAATCTGGGAGGTATATCTCAGTCGCTCTTTGAGAGTGAAATGTTTGGTCATAAAAAAGGGGCTTTTACGGATGCTGCGACCGACCGGGCAGGACGTTTTACGCTGGCTGATAAAGGAACTATTTTCCTGGATGAGATCGGGGATCTGGATCTCTCCTGCCAGGTAAAATTATTGCGTGTCCTACAGGATCAGACGTATGAAATACTGGGAGATAGTATGCCCCGTAAAACCGATGTGAGAGTGGTATCGGCAACCAATGCTGATTTGCCGCTGTTGGTAGGAGAGGGACGGTTCAGGGAGGATCTTTTTTACCGGATCAATCTGATTACGCTCCGGCTTCCTTCGTTGCGCGAACGGCGGGAGGATATTCCGCTTTTGGTGCGTCACTTTGCAGATAGAGTGGTGAAAGAGAATAGCCTGCAACCGGTAGAGATAGAGGGTGAAGCGATGCGGTTCCTTTCCGGGCTCTCTTATCCGGGGAATATCCGGGAACTGAAAAACCTGGTGGAACGGGCTATTCTTATCCAGGGAGGAGGGAGACTGAACGTTTCTCATTTTGAACCGTATGTGATACAAACCCCTTCTGTAACTCCTGCGGGAAATTATTCTCTTCAGGGACTTACCTTGGAAGAGATCGAAAAACGTACCATCCTGGATACCCTGGAGCGATGCGGAGGAAATATGAGTAAAGCTTCTCTGGAGTTAGGATTAAGCAGGGCTGCCCTGTACAGGAGGCTTGAAAAATATAATATTACTCCTAAGGAGTAAAGAGCTGTACCTGATGAAAATCCGCTACTATTTTATCTTATTAATGGGCCTGTTTGCCTGTTTGCTGGTGATGATCACCTGGTATGCGGTAGATCCCGGTAAAAAACTGTTGCTGGGAGTAGAAGTGGCCGGACTTTTAAACCTGTGTTATATTATCTTTTTTTACCGGAAGGTAGTCCGGCCCCTGAATGTGATCGGATCTGGTATGGACCTGCTTCGGGAGCAGGATTTCAGCAGCCGGTTGGTTCAGGTAGGACAAACGGAGGCAGACCGCATTGTGGAGATCTTTAACCGGATGATGGAGCAATTAAAAGAGGAGCGGCTGCGGCTCCGGGAACAGCACCACTTTATGGACCTGTTGATCAATGCCTCTCCGTTGGGGGTTATTATCCTTTCGGGAGAAGGAAAAGTCTCTCAGGTAAATCCTACTGCCCTTCGTATGCTCAATGTCTCTTCCCGGGAGGTGATCGGGAGCCGGCTTTCCGGATTGGAATCTCCGTTGGCTTCCGAACTGGTTACCCTGCCTGCTGAGACTTCGCGTACCATTCGTTTGAGCGATTTTAATATCTATAAATGTAGTCATCGTTCTTTTATTGATAAGGGTTATCCCCATCCTTTCTATCTGATTGAGATGGTAACGGACGAAGTACTTAAGGCGGAAAAGAAAGCTTATGAGAAGGTGATCCGGATGATCGCCCACGAGGTGAATAATACAGTGGCCGGTATTACTTCCTCGCTGGATACGGCGTTATCGGCTCTGGAAGAGATAGACGAAACGGAAGATATATGCGATGTGATGCAGGTGTGTATTGAACGCTGTTATAAAATGAGCAATTTTATTGTGCGTTTTGCGGAGGTGGTAAAAATACCTGATCCTGTTCTTAATTGGGTAGACCTGAATGAACTGGCCTGTTCCTGCTGTCGTTTTATGGAGAGCAGCTGTCTGGAACGGGGGATCAGTCTGAAGATTGAACTGACCGCGGATCTTCCTCTGGTATGGGTGGATGCTTCTCTGTTTGAACAGGTTCTGGTGAATATTCTGAAGAATGCTGCTGAGAGTATCGGGACAGAAGGGGAGATCAGCGTGAGAACTTTTTTTCCTTTGGGGATAGAAGTTATTGACAATGGTCCTGGTATAACCCGGGAGGCTGAACAGAAACTTTTTACTCCTTTCTTTTCTACCAAACCCCACGGACAGGGGATCGGGCTTATTCTCATCCGGGAAATACTTAAACGGCACAATTGCAATTTTTCTCTTCGTACCGGTAGCGATGGTCTGACCCGGTTCCGGATCAGTTTCTGATTGGTTTTTATTTCCTGTTAATGAGATCTTTGGTCTTGGTTACCAGAGAGCCGATGGTAAACTTCCACTTCATTCCGGCAGTGATAATGTTAACTTTCTCTGTTCCTTCCCTGTCTATCCACATCTCTCCATAGCGGTTCTCATGGTGCTGGTATACGATGTGTAAACGGAAATCTTCTCCCCGGATGGGATAATACTCTAATCCGGCTGCTCCTCCGTAACTTCTGCGGCTTAGGGTGCTGCTCTCTACATCTTCCTGCCAGTTAGCGGCTAATTTTATAAAGGGCCGGAACTTTCCGAAACGGAAACTTTCACTGATAGAAATGGAGAGGTTATCTGCTTCCCGGTAATTGTCCTGGCTGCTATCTATGGTCATATTCTGCCTGTAGCGTCCGGCATAAGCATCTATTTCCGTGAAAAAGTTTCCGGTACGGATCTGCGTACCCGGGGAAGCCCAGTGAAAAATATGGCCATACCCACTTTGTACCAGTGTATAGGAGAGAGAGGCCAGGATCGTTCCTTTAAAATAGTTACCCCTTCCGTTAACGGTGTACCCAAAAGAGTGATTATCATCATACGAGAGTTGTTTTCCTGTGAGATTGGATATCTGCATGGATAACACATGATTGCGATTGTAATAATTGGCAGCGACTCCTACCTGGCTACGGGTAAAATTATCGAATACCATAGAGGTGAGGTACAGATCACTGGGATCGTAATCGCTTTCAAAAGAACCGAACATAATATCCTGTTTTCCTACGGTAAAACTCCACTTCCAGTTGCGGGGAGCAAAATTTATCCAGGCATTGGCTGTACTTCCCATATATTCGTCTACAGTCAGTGGCCCTGTGTTATTGAGTTTTTCTTCTAAGCAGTAGGTGATGTCAGGATATAGTTCTCCGAAAAACAAAAGACTGAGTGTATGGAGCCTGATGTCGCTCACATCCCGTTGGTGATTATTGATGCGGGTATCGTAATCGGTCCGGAAATCGATCCCGAAATTCAGTAATTGATCCTGGCTGTGGAGTAATTTGCCTACAGCAAAGGAGAATATACAACATAAGATAAGGCGTTGTTTCATGGTGTAGCTTTCTTAAAGGTATGGAAAGTATGTACGGTAGGAGCGTTGCCGAAGATTTTCTTTTTAAGCCGGGCCACTGGCCCGGCTTAAAAAGAGGATAGGAAGTTATTTGGATCTTATGAACAGTATTTGTGTATAACGGACTATTTCTTAGTGCTTTTTTTACGGCTTTTCTGTGAACCTTCACTACTCTGCCACTCCCGGGCATACTCTTCCAGGATCTCCCGGATGGCTTTTCCGATCACTATGTAGTCGCTTTCGTTGAGATTAGCCAGTGAGGCGCGGATACTCCATTCGGGACCTCCGAATCCTCCTCCGTTCAGCAATACGATGGAGGTCTCGTTAGCCAACCGGAATACTACATCCAGCGGGTCGAAATGTCCTTTCAGGAAATTAACGAACTCTTTTCCGTAGAACTTTTCCGTCCATATCAGCATATCTATTTCTGCATAGTAACCTGCGCGTAAAGGATCTTTCAGGAGGGTAAATCCTGTGTTTTCCCAAAGGGCACACAAGCGTGAATGAATGATCTCATGCATTTTTTCTTTATATACATCCTTCTTATTCAGTAAGGCATAGAGTGCAAAAAGGCTCATCTGGGTTTGTTGGGGCAAAGAGAGCCCTGCTGTATGGTTGAGAGCTACCTGACGGCTGTCGGCTACCATTCTGTCGATCAGTTTCATGTTCTCCGGGTTGAATCCCAGAGAACCGTATCTTCTGGCCAGGCTCACTTTCTGCTCCTGGGTAAGGCGGGATAGTTGTTTATCGTATATATTGTCTTCATGCAGGGCAATAACAGCTGTACGCCATCCGGTAGCTCCGAAATATTTGGAGAAAGAATAGACGCAAAGTGTATTGCGGGGCAGATCGGCCATTAAGGAGCGGAAGTGGGGTATAAAGGTACCGTATACGTCGTCCGTAATGATCATCAGGTTGGGGTTGTTCTTTTTTACAATATCCACAATCTGTTTCACAGCTTTAGGGCTGAGTGTATAGCTGGGCGGATTGCTGGGATTGATCACAAAGAGGGCTTTTACGTCGGGATCCCGTAACTTATCAATCTCTTCTTCGTTATATTGCCAGGTGTGATATCCGTCCCGGGTCATCTGGTCGGCGTGGATCTGGATTATGTCAAAACTATACCGTTTCAGTTCGGGTATTTCAATGTAGGGCGTGAAGGTGGGGACCATCAGTGCGATACGGTCTCCTTTATTCAGGAGGTAGTTCTCCTGCAGAGAGTCAAAAATATAGCACATGGCAGCTGTTCCTCCTTCGGTCGCGAAGAGATCGTATTTTCCGGGAGGAGGATCATTATCACACATTTCCTGGGCGAGATAATCCTGTACAATGATCTCTGTATATTTCAGGATACGGTCGGGAGCCGGGTATTGGTCGCCGATCACTCCTTCGGCCCATTCGTGCACCGGGCTATCCGGATCAACTGCATGCTCCATCAGCATATAGTTATAGGAGTTCTTTAATAATCCTGCTCCTGCTTCATTTTCATTCTTTTTCAGGAATGCTTCGAAACGAGAAGCTATTCCCTCTTTTTCGGGGATACCTGCTATATCTTCAGGAAGATCCATCACCCGTTTACACTCTTCAATACCAAAATTACTCAACAGGAAGAATGCTTCGCGGGGTACGGTACTGATCCAGTTGGGGTTACCCCGACCGGCATTCAACATAATATGGGTTGACTTCCGTATACTCTCATCAGCCATGTCAATGAGTTTGTTCTTTAATTCAAACGGGCTGATCTTTTCCATTCCTTCCAAAAACTTTCTGTTGAGAACATTTTCTTCTTTTTCTTTCATATAGTGAAATTTAAATTGTTATTTTATTACATAAGAAGGACGATCACTACCCCCCAGATAATGAGCAGGGTATTGCCTACGGCATAGGTAACTGTATATCCCAGCGAAGGGGTCTGGCTCTCTACGGCATCCTGTATAGCCCCTAATGCAGCGGTCGTAGTACGGGCTCCTGCGGTACACCCCAGGCATAGGGCCGGATGGAACTTAAAGAGATAGCGTGCCATCAGTAGTCCCAGAATAAGGGGGATGGCCGTAGCCAGTGCTCCTACCAGGAAAAGACTTACGCCTACTTGTTGAAATCCCTGTATAAAGCTGGGACCTGCTGTGATCCCTACTACGGCAATGAACATGTTTAATCCTATATTATTCAGTATCCAGATGGCCGGCTCAGGAATACCTCCGAAGGTGGGGTGTTTGCTGCGTAACCAACCGAATATCAGTCCGAATATCAGGGCCCCTCCACTCGTACTCAAACTAATGGGAATGCCTCCTATATGGATAGCCAGTGCACCGAATAATCCTCCCAGGAGGATACCCAGGCCTACAAATACCATATCAGTCTGGTTGGAAGGGCGGTCTACATATCCCAGGTGTTTAGCGGCTTCGTTCACCTCTTGTTTTAAACCGGTGATCTGAAGCATATCGCCGGCATCAATTACTGTTTTAGCTAAAACCGGAATGTCAATACCGGCACGTTTTATGGAGGATATACTGACTCCGTGCATGGTTTTATCCTGCCGGATATCTGCTACGCTGCGGCCGGCGTATGTTTTTTAGTTACCATGATCGGAATGGATTCTACCGGGAAATCAAGTAACTGGTCGTCGGTGACCTCGGGCCCCAGCCAGGTCTCTTCTTCAATAACAAATTCCCGTCGTCCGCTCAGCACGATCTCATCTCCTTTATTCAGTACGGTATCCGGAGTAACATCCTGTATCTTTCCGTTTGTCCGTATTCGTTCTACAAAGATGCGCTTGCCGTCCTGCAGGAAATATTGTTCTAATTCACTCACTTTTTTACCTCCGTTAAACCAGTCGTTCTGTATTTCGTAGGAACGGAAAACGACCGGCCGTAAGGCGTGTACAAAGCCTGGTTCATCGGCTTCTGAACTTCCCATCTCTCCTTCGAGCTCTTTGCAGGCGGCTTTTACTTTATCAAGACCTTCCAGCATTTTAGGACCTAAGGTGGCAAGTACCCAGGCAGAGCCTGCTGTCCCGAAGATGTAGGTCACTGCGTAAGCTACCGGGATAATATTGATCATATTGGTCTTTTCGGTATCCGTCAGATTCAACCCTTTAATAGTATCATCGGCTACACCGATCACTGCCGAAATGGTTTGCGAACCTGCCAGAAGTCCGGCTGCCTCTCCTGCATTGTAACCCATTATTTTGGCAAGTATCCAGGGTACGACCAGGCAGAATATACACATGATGGCTGCAAAAAGTACCTGGGGAAGACCATCTTTTTTCAATCCTCGGAAGAATTGGGGTCCTACCTTGTAACCGATGGCAAAGAGAAAGAGCAGGAAAAGACAGATTTAAGGGGTCCGGTGATAGGAATATTGAGTTGTCCTACCAGCACGCCTACCAGCAGTACACTGGTAACAGTACCCAGGCTGAACATACCGATCTTTATTTTTCCTATCAGAAATCCCAGGGAAATTGTGAGAAAAATAGCAAGCTCCGGATATGTACGGAGTTGACTGATGATCCAATCCATATTGAACTATTTAGGTTTTATGTTATATTATTCCGTAAAAGGATATTATAGTAAACAGATAAAACCTGAAAGTGTTGACCGGAACAGGGAAATATTAACGGAGGTATACCGGAAGAATAAGCCCCGGAAAATCACAGGGTTTTCCGGGGCTTATGAGATGAAGAGAATTTATATTTTTTACCTTGCCAGTGGCCCTTCTTCAGGTACCAGTAACAGGCCAGCATAATAGTAAAACCATAGACATGTTCGGTAGTCCAGCAAAGAGCTACATCGATCCTTTTATAGAAGATCATATACACCACATAGGAT